>JBBDLO010000017.1:0-4112 GCA_040878815.1 Gemmatimonadota bacterium
GTATCACGAGGGGGTGGTTGATGGGCATCGTCCCCCAGGAGGTTCCGGTGGCGAAGGCGATCGCGGCGGCCGTCACGAAGACCACGGCAGGAATGAGTTCCAGCGGGAGGCGATCGCTGAGGAGTTGGGCCAGGAAGGGGGCCGTTCCCAGGATCTCGGTCACCGATCCGAGGGACCAGGCCAGGACGAGGATGACCACGGCCACGAGCATGGCGCGCATTCCGGCGATCCACGCCTGCATCGCGTTGGCCAGGGAGAGAATCCCCTGCGAAACCGAGAGGAGAATCGCGACGGCGCACCCGGCGAGCGATCCCCAGAGCAGGGTGGAGAAGGGGTCGGCGTCTCCGAAGATGTCCATGAGCGAGGCATCGGGTCCGGCGGAGGCGCGCCCCGTCGCATAGAGGCCCCACAGGACGACGATGACCACGGTCAGAATCGGGAGTCCGGCATTCCACCACCGTTCGGGCGCACCGTCTTCCGGGTCGAGAAGCTGCGAGGAGGTGTCGGCGGCCGGGGTAGCCCCCGGACGGATGAGCCCACCCCCCGAGGCGGCACGCGCTTCGGCGGCTGCCATCGGGCCCAGGTCTCGATTCATCCAGGAGGTCAGCAGAACGAGCGCGAGGGCGAGGAGGGGATAGAAGAGGTAGGGGATCGTGTGTAGAAAGACGGTAAAGGGCGACGCGGCAAGGAGTTCAGCGGCCGTGTCCGGCGATGTGCCCGGCTGGTCCGCGGCGATCTGGAGCCCGTCCTGAATGAGGGAGATCTGGTAGCCCACCCAGGTCGAGATGGGGACGATCGCGGCGACCGGGGCCGCCGTCGAGTCGACCAGGTAGGCCAACTTCTCGCGGGAGATACGGAGTCGATCCGTGATCGGCCTCAGCGCATTTCCGACGATGAGCGTGTTGGCATAGTCGTCGAAGAAGACCGCGAGCCCGGCACCCCAAACGGCGAGCTTTCCGCGCTTCCGCGTGGTGGCCCATCGCACCACCAGGTGCACGATCCCCCTCGTTCCTCCGTTCTTCGTGATGACCCCGACCATGCCTCCCAGAAGGAGAGAGAAGACCACGATCTGCGTCTGTCCTCCGGTGTCACCCAGCGCCGGCACGGCGAACTCATCGACCACGCGCCAGGTGGCCGTGACCGGGTTGAAACCGGTGAGCGCCAGAGCGCCGAGCCAAACGCCGGCGAAGAGCGAGATCACGACCTCTCGAAACACCAGCGCCAGCGCAATGGCGACGAGAGGCGGGAGGAGGGAGAACCACCCGGGGACGTAGGGGGCAGTGACGCGTGTCTCCACCGGGCCCACGACGGCCACCAGGGGGAGATCCGAGCGATTGTCCACCGTCAGATCGGTGATTCGCTCCGACCCTCCAGCCCCGATAACGCCCTGAGCCAACAGGCTTCCGGCCGCCGTCTCGATGCGAAAGGGGGTGTCGCCCTCCTCGGCCCCCTGGAGCTCCAGGGCGAAGGGGATTCCCCCCAGGATGACCCGCGGGGCGTCGACGACCTCCTGTCCCTCTGCCGTCGTTGCCAAAATGCCCAGCAAGAGGAGCGCTACGACGGGAGCACGCATGGATCCGCTCGGAGAGGGGGATTCGTGGAGGGCCGCGAACATGATGCCCCTGACATCCGAGAATGTAAAGCGCGTGCCTCCGCTCTTTGCGAGACAGAGGGAGCGTCCCCGCACGGGCTGGAAAGTTTCGGAGGGTGCGACTAGCTTTCGCCGGCCGCAAACAGCCCTGCCACATGAGGGACCGGAATGACCGAGGACGAACGGGTCACCCTTCTCGACCAGGACTCCGTGGATCGAGTCCTGGCCCGAATGGCCCGTGAGATCGTCGAGCGAAACGACGGGATCGGAAACCTCGTCCTCCTCGGGATTCAGCGCCGCGGCGTCCAGCTCGCCGAACGCATTCGCGCCACCATCGAAGAAGAAGAAGGGGGAAAGATCCCCTCGGGCGCCCTCGATATCACCCTGTACAGAGACGACCTGGGGACGATCGGTCCCCGTCCGGTCGTGGGGGAGTCCAACCTTCCCCTGGAGGGGGTCGACGACCGCACGGTCGTCGTCGTGGACGATGTCTTCTACACGGGGCGCACCGCGCGTGCGGCCATGAATGAACTGATGGATTGGGGACGCCCTTCCCGAATTCTCCTCTGTGTCCTGGTCGATCGGGGTGGGCGAGAGCTTCCGATTCAGCCGGATATCGTGGGGAGAATCGTGACGGTCCTCCCCGGACAGCGTGTGGATGTGTGTGTTCCGGAGGTCGACGGACACCTGGCGGTGGAACTCACCCGCATCTCGGACGAGGCCGCCCGTTGAACCGCGCCGCATCTTCTCTCGGGAAGGACCTCATCGGGCTGGAATACCTCTCGGCCGAGCAGATTCTCTCCATTCTCGATACCGCGGAGCCTTTCAAGGAGATTTCGGAACGGCGCATCAAGAAGGTTCCGGTGCTTCGCGGCAAGACGATCGTCAATCTCTTTCTCGAGCCGTCGACCCGCACGCGGATCTCCTTCGAGTTCGCCGAGAAGCGACTCAGCGCCGACACGGTCAACATCGCGGCGTCCGGATCCTCCGTGGTGAAGGGAGAGACCCTCGTCGACACCGCGCGCAACCTCGAGGCGATGCACATCGACATGGTCGTGATCCGGCACCCCTCCTCCGGGGCTGCCCGGTTTCTGGCGGAGCGGATCCCTTCGAACGTGATCAATGCGGGAGACGGCTCGCATGAGCACCCGACCCAGGCGCTTCTCGACCTCCTCACCATCCGGGACCATCTGGGGAGGATCGAGGGGCTCAGGGTCTGTATCGTCGGCGATATCCTGCATTCGCGGGTGGCACGCTCGAACATCTTCGGGCTTCTCAAGCTCGGTGCGGAGGTGGCCGTCTGTGGCCCGATGACCCTCCTCCCCATCGGGATCGATGCCCTGGGCGTCAGGGTCTTCTCGCGCATTGAGGAGGCCATCGAGTGGGCGGATGTCCTGAACGTTCTCCGCCTGCAGTTGGAACGCATGAAGGCAGGCTTCGTCCCCTCGCTTCGGGAGTACAATCGATTCTATGGCGTGTCGACCAGGCGGTTGGAACGGGCTTCGGAGAAACTTCTCGTACTGCACCCCGGTCCGATGAATCGGGGGGTCGAGATCGACTCGGCGGTCGCGGATGGGCCTCGGTCCGTGATCCTGAAGCAGGTCACGAATGGAGTGGCGATCCGCATGGCCGTGCTGTACCTCCTCGCGGGAGGGGCACCGGAGCAGGCCGAAGCGGCGAAGAAGGGAGAGGTCGCATGAGTGGTCGTCCCCTCCTCTTTCAGGGTGGAACCGTCCTCGACCCGTCGCAGGGGCTCGACGAGCCGCTCGATCTGCTCGTGGTCGAGGGGAGGATTGCGAAGGTGGGGAAGGGGATCGAGGCCCCGGAAGGGACGCGCGTCATCGATTGTGCGGAGCGTCTCGTGCTCCCCGGGCTCGTCGATGTGCATGTCCACCTCCGCGAGCCCGGTGCAGAGCATAAGGAAACGATCGCCTCGGGGGCGCACTCCGCAGCGGCGGGCGGGTTCACCTCCATCTGCGCGATGCCCAACACGGACCCGGTGATCGATTCGCCGGCGACCGTCGGATTCGTGGCAGCCGCCGGGCGCGAGGCCGGATTCGCCCGCGTGTATCCGGTGGGATCGATCTCGCTCGGCCAGAAGGGGGAGCGACTGACCGAGATCGGCGAACTCGTCGAGGCCGGTGCGGTCGCGATCACGGACGACGGGAGCCCGGTCATGGACTCCGGGCTTATGCGGATGGCGCTCGAGTACGCCCGCGCCTTCGACATTCCGGTGGCGGACCACCCCGAGGACCTCGGGCTGTCCCGCGATGGGGTGATGAACGAGGGACTGGTCTCGGCGCGCCTCGGTTTGCAGGGGAAGCCCAACGCCTCAGAGGATATCCATGTGGCGCGCGACCTCCTGGTGGCGGAACTCACCGGTGGTCACATCCACCTCCAGCACATCTCCACCCTCCGAGGGGTGGACCTGATCCGACGCGCCAAGGCCCGAGGCGTCCGGGTCACGGCCGAGGCCACGCCCCACCATCTCCTCCTCACCGAGGCGGCGGTCGAGGGATAC
>JBBDLO010000018.1:0-25862 GCA_040878815.1 Gemmatimonadota bacterium
CCGGAGCTGGAGACACTCAACACAAACAGTCTCCGATGATCCCGGCGCGGTTCAAGGTCCCCTCGAGGTGGTGCTCGTCTACGACCTTCCAGCGGTCGGACAGGACATCGACATAGGGCTCCAGCGCCGCACCCTTGAGCGGCGGTGTCCCCTTCGGAAGGGGACCACAATGTTGGGATAAAAGGTCCATGAAGGGGGCTACCCGAGAGGGTGGGGCGAGGTCCGTGGAATCTCGTGGCGAGGGCGACTCGCGGCGGTGAAGCATCCCTCGAGCGGATGATCGGGGCGGTCTCTGCGCCTCACTCCCACCACCCCCCCTCCACCAGATCGCGGTATATCACGAGGATCCGTCCACTCTCCAGAATGATCTCGTGGTAGAGGCGGGAGATCGGGCGTCGCCACCACTCGTCGTCGATCCGCCATGTCTCGCGGATCGCCATGACCCTCCCGACCCGTTCGGACCCCCGTCGTCTTTTCTCTTCCGGGGTCCGCCTCTCCGGGGCTCGGAGTAGCTCCACCGGACGCCCCTCGGGATCCACTCGAACGCGGATCGGGAAGGGAGAATCGAGGGGACGCAGGCGAGCGTCGGGTGCTGCAACCATGCGGTCCGCTCCCCTGTTCGCAGCGTGATCTCGGGCCGCGATGCGTGGGGTCCGGCCGGTGATCTTCAATGCCCCTCCACTCCCAGGAGGGCGTGCCGCCGCTCCGGGATCCGGGACCAGGGGTCCACCTCCACCACCCGGTAGAGGGGGGTGTGTCCGAGCTTGAGGGTGAGTTCACGCACCGCCTCCTTCAGCGCCTGCGAGATCCGTCCCGTCGCAAGGGAGGCTTCCCACGCGGTCCGTCCCCCTTCCTCCTGCCGCCCGAAGAGGTCGTTCTGAAGGATGGGGGTTCCGAAGTCGAAGAGTTCCACGAAAAGGGTCTCGATCGCACGGGGTGGGGGAGAGAGGAGGGTGCGCTGGCGCAGGGGAAAGGCCAGCGTCTCCCGCTTCGCCGAAGGCTCCCGGAGGGTGACCGAGACTTCCCAGGAGCCGCCGCCCTCCAGAACGCCTCCCACCCGGATTCCCCGGACGCTTCGATCCTTCCGCTCCGGCCGGGCCAGCCCTCGTTCCAGGAGTCGCTCGATCCCGCGGTGGAGCGTCTCCCTGTCTCCGACGGGTGTGGGAAAGTCCAGGGAGACCCGGATCGGGCGAGGGCGGTGGAGTGGGGAGACTGCGTCGACCCGCTCGCCACGGGCCAGCGCCAGGGCCTCCCGTCCCGGGGGGCCGAAGTGGCGAAGGAGCGCGGGAAGCGGAAGTGCTCCCAGTTCGCCCATCGTCGTGATGTCGAGCCGCTCCAGTTGGGCCAGCATCTCTTCAGGGACGGGGAGGACCGAGATGGGACAGGGGGCGAGGAAGGAGGCGAGTTCCTCTTCCTCTACGAGGACTGGAACTCCGGGGCGAGCCGCGGCGGCGGCCACACGCGCTCCGAAGCATCCCGGTGCGCGCCCCACACGGACGGCGGCGACCAGGGGGCGGGGAAGCACCTCCAGAAGAGCGTGGAGGATCCGGTCCACCTGGGCCTGGGCCGATCCGTACAGCCGCTCCAGCCCATCCACTCCCACATGGAAAATGCCCGGATCGGTGGATTGTACCACGGGGCTCACCCCTTCGAGCACCTCCAGAATGTCGTTCGTGGCGGCGGCGTAGTGGGCCGGATCCGGTTCCAGGAGGGTGAGGGAGGGACAGAGGGAGATGGCCTGGGACACCCGCATCCCCGGGCGGACGCCCGCCTCCGCGGCCCGTTCCGAGAGCTGCTGAATCTCGCCACGACCTCCGGAGCTTCCCGGAGACAGCAGGGCCACCGAGGTGGTATCCAACTCCGGGGTCCGGACCAACTCGAGACGAAGCTCGAAGGTGGGGAGCCAGAGGCAGACGGAGGTGCGAGAAGAAGACATGGGCAAGGGAAGTGCGAAATGAGCCGACGGGTTCCGAATAAAACCCGAAAACCGAAGATAAGCCGAATACGGGGCGCGGAACAGGGTAGCGTGTGGAAAAGGGAAGGTGGTGGGGTGGGGGGAAAGCGGTCGTGCGTCGGCGAGGGTATCGAGGTGCCCTTCCGCCGGTGGACTCAGCGCATGGTGATCGGGAATCCGGAGGACTCGAGCAGGAATCCGAGCCGCGCTTCGAGCGTGCTCCGGAGCCCCTTTCCACGCGTTTCGCCCCGAACCCAGTCCTCGAGCGTTCCCCGGAGGGTCCATGCGACCACTGCCGCGAGGGCAGCCGGCTCGAGCTCCTGGACGGGGACACGGAAAGGGAGTGCCTCGCCGAGCCGGTCTCGGATCCAGCCGCGGATTCGGTCCTCCTCCGTAGGGGCGCCGGCGACGACCGCCGGGAGGAGGAAGAGACGGGGGACCATCGCCAGCGCCAGATTCCGGTCGCGCGTCACATGATTCGCGAGCGTATATGCGAAGCCGACGACGGCCTCACCCCCCGCGAGCCGCTCCGCTCCGACCTCTTCCATCGTGCGGTCCACCATCCGTCGGAACAGCTCCGACAGCAGGTGATCCTTGGTCGGGAAGTGATTGAAAAATGTACCCTTAGCTACTCCGGCTTCACTCGTGATCTCAGATACGGGAACGGCATCGAACCCGCGCCTCCGAAAGTGTCGGAGTGAAATCTGGAGGAGACGCTCCCGGACTTCTCCGGTCGAGTCGCTTCGGGAGGGCGGGGGAGGATGTTTCGGCATGGAGAGAGATTGACCGTGGTCAGCGCTCCAGTCAATACCCGGTTAACAACAGCCTGCTAGGCTCTTCTCCCTGTTCCGTTGGAGGGATCCAGCGTAGCTTCCGGTCGCCTACGACGAAGGAGTTCCACGATCCGGCTCCTGTCGGGTATGTTTCTTGCTTTAAAGAAGCGCCTGGAACGCTCAGAAATCTCGAGAGTCGAGAACTCTCCCAACGACGAATCGATGTGATGAACCGAGGGTGGAGCGCTGGGGCCCAGGCCTTTCCGATGGCTCCGGTCTTCGTGGAGGGGTTGGGTGCACCGGGCACTTCTCGTGCCCTGGATGCCCTTCGTCGTATCGAATCGGCCCCACCAGTCGAACCCCCGAAACCGGCTTCCCCTTCCCCTTCCGCTTCCCCGATCGCCGCTGCGGATTTTTCGGCTGCTCTCGGTCGACATGCGGCCGAGGCTGCCCGAATCCTTCGTGTGGACCGTGTGGCCGTCTGGCAATTCTCCGGACCGCAGGCAGGGGTGCGGTGTCTCGTCCGCTACCATCGACGAGAGGGAACCCTCGCGACTCCGGGACTCTCGGGTGTAGCGACGGCCAATGGGTTTCGCCAGGTCTTCGAGGGGGGAGCAACCCTGACGGTCGAGGACGCGACGCGCGATCGTCCCGAGATCGAACCGATCCGCCCCTGGATCGTCACCGAGGGGATTCGTGCCCTCTTGGCTCTTCCGATCCACCTCCGCGGCCGCTTGAACGGGTTCGTAACCTTCGAGGAGGATCGCGGACCTCGGCGCTGGACGTCCCATGCGCGTGAACTGGCGAATGCGCTCGCTAGCCAGATGGCGGAAACACTGGCCGGGGGGGAGGACGGGCCTCGGTCGGTCTCCGTCCAGGAGGCCGACGATCTCGGACCGACCGCGGTCACCACCTCCGAAGTCGCTCCGGAGGTGCCGAGCGATGAACCGCTGCCACCGGAGATCCCGGAGCCCCCGTTCCCGAAGACTCCGGCCGAGCCGGTTTCTGCTCAGGAACCCGCGGTCGGGATAGCACCCGCTCCGGAAGCCCTGAGTGAAGAGCCACAGGCTCCGGAGACACGAGCCGAGCCGGCACAGGCTCCGGAGGCCCCTGTCCGCGAGGTCCCCGCACCGCGGCAACCTTCGAACTCCCTGCACCCTGCCGGCCCCGTGCAGGACCGGGGTGGTCGACGACGCCTGTCACAGGCCGAGGCCGCTGCCCTCCTGGCTGCGGAGACCTTTCCCGAGCTGATCGAGATGCTCGATGTGCATCGCGGGTACCTCGAGCTCCTCGCGGACACGCTGGAGGATCGCCTGGAGGATGTCGCGATCATTCTCGGAGCGAAGGCCGCCTCGCACCGTGTGGAGACCGGTCTGGAAGACTTCCTCCATCACCTGAATGCGGGGATCGGGACCCACCTTCCCCTGGAGCTGAACCAACTCCTCTCGGGGATGATCGCCACCCTCGCCCGCGAGGCCGGAGACCGGGTTCGACTCCGCGTGGCCCCGAGCGCGGACACGATTCCGATCGAGGGCGACGCCGCCCTTCTGGAGCGAGCGCTCGTTCACCTCGTGCGCAGCGCTCGCCAGGAAGCGCCCGCCGGGAGTGACATCCGCGTCTCTTGGGGACGGGTGTACGCGAGCCGCGGCGGAGAAGCGGGAGGAGAGGTGTCCGAGGCCGGTCTGGCGCGCATTCGGGTAGAGGATCGAGGGGACGGGGGCCCCGGAGATGTGGGCTCCAGAATCCTCGAGCCATGCGACCCCCACGCCGCGGGAGAGCCATCGCCGGGCAGGGAGGGGTTTCGGAGAGGGCTGGAAATCTCTGCCGTGCGGGCCATTGTCGAAGGGCATGGAGGATGGATCGAAGGACGGTCCGATCCCGGCACGGGCACGGTCCTGGACCTCTACCTCCCGCTTGCACGAGACCCGGCCCTCGCGGCACCGGCGCCGAAGACCACCGATGCGGATTCGGAGCGAGCGGCGGAGATCGCCCCCGGGAAGGTGGCCCTGCCTCCCTCGATCCTCATTATCGAGGATGAGCCTCTGCTGGCCCGTCTTCTCGACCAGGTTCTCTCTCGGCAGCGGTTTCGAACGGAGGTCGTGGCTGGCGCTACCGAAGCCGACCGCCGATGGCGCCAGGCTCACTCGGCTGGCGGCTTCGATCTGGTCGTGGTCGAGAAGGTTCTGGCCGGCGGTCGTTCGGGGTTGGATCTGGTTACACGCTGGCGAAGCGAGGCCCCCAAACTCGGAGTGGTGATGCTGGACCGGCGGGCCCACGGGCAAGAAGAGACCTCTGCTGGGAAAGACGAGATTCCCATCCTCCGTCGCCCGTTCGACCCGTCCGACGTACTGACCCGGGTCAGGGAGGAGTTGGCCCGGGCGGCGGATGTGTCCGCCGAGAGGGATTCCGGGTCGGAGCCGAGCGCATCAGGGCTCAGCGGAAGCGTCCTGGCGCACTGAGCCCGCGTCACAGCGATCCTTCGCCGGTCGGTTCCGTTCCTGTGGAGTTTCCGGTGGTCCCTCCAGTAGTTCGACAGGCTGCTACGTCCGGCTCCGTCCGATCAGCTTCGAGAGAAGGATGACCGGGACGATCCCGGTTGCGATAATGAGGAGCGACGGAAGCGAAGCCCTCGCAAGCTGTTCATCCATAGCAAGTTGAAAGGCTCGAGTTGCGAGCGTGTCGAAATTGAAGGGTCGAAGGATCAACGTCAACGGAAGTTCCTTCAGGACATCCACGAAGACGAGCAGGGCCGCCGAGAGAAGGGTCCCCCGCAGAAGCGGGAGATCCACGCGGAACAGGGTCTTCATGGGCGAAGCCCCAAGCGACCGTGCGCTCTCATCGAGGTTTCCGCAGGTCCGCTCGAATCCGGAGTCGATCGGATTCAGCGCGACGGCGAGGAAACGCACGAGGTAGGCAAAGAGGAGGGCCACGACCGTCCCTGTGATCACCAGCCCCACGGAGATCCCCGCAATCCCCTGTAGAAAGGCCGCCAGGCGGCGGTCGATCCAGATGAACGGGATCAAGACGCCCACGGCGATCACGGCCCCGGGAATCGAATAGCCCAGCGAGGAGGCCCGTGCGGCCATCCGGAGGAAGGGGGTGGGAGCCAGGCGAACCGAATACACGATCAGGAGTGCGGTGAAGATCGTGAGCCCGGAGGCTCCGATGGCGAGGGCGAACGAGTTTGCCATGAGCCGCAGGAACTGGCCGTCCAGGTAAGAGGGTGCCGCACGGGTCGCCCACGAGAAGAGCTGCAGAACCGGGACTGCGAATCCCAGGGTTACGGGAATCGCACAGGCGGTGGTGGCGCCCCACCGACGCCACCCCGTCAGAGTGAATCGGGCCGCCGGACGCGCACGCCCGGACACGTCGTCGAATCGGGCGCGGCCCCGTTGCCACCGCTCCAGGAGGATCAACGTGAAGACGAAGAGGAGGAGGTAGGCGGAGAGCCGCAGTGCCGCCGGGGGGTCTCCCAGCGAAAACCAGGCGCGGAAGATCCCCGTGGTGAAGGTCGTGACCCCGAAGTATCGTACCGCCCCGTACTCGTTCAGCACCTCCATCAGCACCAGCGTGACGCCCGCGACGACGGCGGGACGGGCCATCGGGAGCGCGACTCGCGAGAAGGTGTCCCATGACGACCTGCCCAGAATGCGCGACGTCTCCAGGATTCCTCCGGACTGCTTCAGAAAGGAAGTCCGGGTGATCAGATAGACATAAGGATACAGCACCAGCGCCATCAGGACTCCGGCGCCGGGGAGCGACATGAGCCCCGTGCGGAGTCCGGCCGTCGTGGCGGGATCAAAGGCCACCTGGAGCCCGGTCTGGAGGGGGCCGGTATGCGCGAAGATCCCGGCGTAGGTATACGCCATGATGTAGGTCGGAATGGAGAGCGGAAGGATGAGGGCCCACTCGAACAGCCGTCGTCCTGGAAAGGCACAGGTCGTTACGAGCCACGCAGTCCCCACTCCGATGACCATGGTCAGGAATCCCACGCCCACTACCAGTACCGCCGAGTTCCGCAGATAGTCGGCGAGGACGGTCGATGCCAGGTGCCGCCAAGTTTCACTCGACTCGCCCAGGACCCCCAGGAAGACCGAGAAGAGCGGGAGAAGGACCAGGACCACGGCACCCAGGGTGGCGAGGGTCCAGGGGGTGAGGGAGACCCGGAGGCGGCCGGGGCCACCACTTCGGGGGGAATGCACGCGCTAGGCCTCCGGGGTGAGTGGAAAGGCGAATACTCGATTGTGCCGGGCTGGAAGTCCAGCCGAGCGTTCAGCCGAGCGTCAGGGGGATCGCCGCACCATTCACGATGCGCGCTTCGTCGGAAGCCAGGAAGTGCAGGACGGACGCGATCTCAGACGGGGGGAGCCAGGTCGATCGATCCGCATCGGGATTCGATTCACGGTTCGGCGGCGTGTCGATGATCGAGGGGAGGATCGCATTCGCCGTGATCCCGTGCTTCACTCCTTCCTTCGCGAGGGAATATGTCAGATTGAGCACGGCCGCCTTGGCGGCCCCATACGCCGAGAGTCCCGGCTTCCCCCGATCGAGCGCCGGAAGCGCGGATACATTGACGATTCGACCCCAACCGGCGGACTTCATCTCCGGGAAGACCGCGCGCGAAGAGAGGAACGCGGAGGTCGCATTCCGCTGCCACATCTGTTCCCATGTGCCGGGGTCGGTCTCCTCGAGGATGTCCATGGCAAAGCCGCCGGCAAGATTCAGGAGGACGCCCGGGCCCGCGCCGTCGCGCTCGCGAATGCGGGCCAACACCCGATCCACCGATTCGGACTTCGAGAGGTCTACCTCCTCGTGGAACTCCAGGGCTTCAGGCACTTGTCCCAGGAGATCCACGAAAATGGAGGCTTCGTCGCCCCGAAAGAGCGGGACGTCCACCCGCGCTCCCCCTTCGAGGAACCGCTGCACTACGTGGCGACCGAGGTGGCCCGCGCCCCCCGTGATGAGGACGGTCGGGAAGGGGGAGGGGCCTCGATTCATGGATCTGCGAGTGTGGGCTCAGGTGGGTACGCGTGAGCGAATGTCTCGGTAGTCGGGGTGTCTCCGTCGAGCAACACGCTCCGATCTGGAAGGGGGCGTACCCGCAGACGCGAATCGAGTGCCGAACCGCCTTGCCCCTCGCGTCCGGGCTCGACTAAGTTGCGAGGCTTTCGCCGGACGGAGGTGCTTGTGACGACCGGCGAGTGGCTCCTGGAGGAGTCCCTCTCAGCGCCTCGGCGCCCCAGCCATTCTCTTCGATTCAGCCGACGGACGGCCCGCATGCAGGTGCGACTCACCGAGGGCGATCCCCTCTCCATCGAAACTCCCCTTCTCGCCATCCCGGTGTTCCGCGAGGAAGGGGCACTCTTTGACGCCGCCCAACGTGCGGATCAACTTCTCGACGGCGCCCTTGCGCGGGCCAAGAGCGCGGGAGATTTCCGAGGCACCGACGACGAGGCCCTCCTTCTCTATCGCCCGGGGTCCGAGGGGAGTGGCCCCGTTCGATTCCTCTTCCTTGGAATGGGGAACGCGGAAGGGGTCGACGAGGAGTCGATCCGCAAGCTCGCCGCACGGGCGGTTCGACAGGCGGAGTCTCGCCGATTGACGTCGCTCGCCCTCCACCTGCCCGAGGAGCTCGGAATCGATTCGGAGGCGGCGGCCCATGCGGCCGCAGAGGGAGCGGTCCTGGCCGCCTGGGACTTCCGTGAGTTCCGCTCGGCCGCCGGAGACGCGGATCCCGTGTCGGGAGAGTCCTCTCGCCCCGTGGTCACCACGTTCCAGCTCCATCTCGATTCGTCCCAGGATGGGGAGGCTGCCGCTCGGGGACTTCGCACCGGCGTTGCCTTCGGCGAGGGAGAGAATCTTGCGCGACTCCTCCAGTCCCGGCCGGGAAACATCGCGACGCCCACCCACCTCGCGGACACCGCGCGCGATCTGGCAAAGGACTGGGGATTCACGGTGCGAATCCTGGGCCCCGACGAGCTGGCAGACGAGGAGATGCGGGCCCTGTTGGCCGTCTCCGCAGGATCCGACGAAGAGCCGCGGCTCATCGTCTTGGAACACCGGGGCGGAGTGGAAGGCGAGCCCCCGCTCGCCCTGGTCGGAAAGGGATTGACCTTCGATACCGGGGGGATATCGATCAAGCCCGCCCTCGGAATGGAGGAGATGAAGTTCGACATGTCCGGGGGCGCCGCGGTGCTCGGGGCTATGCGGGCCGTCGGCGCGCTCGATCTCCCTCTGAACATCGTGGCCGTCGTCCCCTCGTCCGAGAATCTGATTTCGGGGAAGGCGGTGAAGCCGGGGGACGTGATCCGGGCCAGGAACGGAAAGACCGTCGAGGTGATCAACACCGACGCGGAAGGGCGGCTCATTCTGGCCGACGCCCTCTCGTTCGTGATCGATCACCATGCGCCGAAGGCGGTGGTCGACTGCGCCACCCTGACCGGCGCCTGTGTGATCGCCCTCGGGCACCAGGCGGCTGCCGTCCTGGGAAACGACGAAGGCCTCGTCGACGCTCTTCGCGCTGCGGGTGACCGTTCCGGAGAGAGGTGTTGGCCGCTGCCCCTCTGGAAGGAGTACCGCAAACAGCTCGAGAGCCCGGTGGCCGACATGAAGAATGTCGGAGGCCGGCCGGCCGGAGCGATCACGGCAGCGCTCTTTCTGGCCGAATTCGTGGGCGAGACCCCCTGGGCGCATCTCGACATCGCCGGAACGGCGTACGGGGATGCGCGCGGCCCCTATCATCGAAAGGGAGCCCTGGGATTTCCGACACGCCTCCTCCTCGAATGGCTACGGGCGCAGGTAGCGTGAGAGGGACCCCGAAGTTGCGTGGCGTCCGGAAGGCGGTGCCGATCGGACTTTCCTGGGCGCTCGTCGCCTTGCTCCCGGCCGGCGCCGGAGCCGTACTCCAGACCCCCGACCCGGTGGTCGTGGATACAGTGGCGGCAGATCCGGCGGTTGCGGATACGGTTTCCGAGCCGTTCGTGCCGCGCAACCTTCTCGAGCCGGCGAGTCCGGCCCCTGCCGACTGGCGAACGGGGGTCTGGGAGTGGGACGCCGAGGGGCTCCAGAGCATGCGGGCCCTCACCCTCCTCGAGCTCCTGGAAGAGGTTCCGGGGATCGTGTCGCTTCGCGGAGGCGACTTCGGCCAACCCTCGACGGTCACGGCCTTCGGGGCGGCGGGAGGACGGGTGCGAGTCTTCGTCGACGGGGTCGAGGTCCCTCCCCTCGAGGGTGCCGTGGTCGACCTCTCGCGTGTGGGCCTGGGAGGCGTGGATCGGGTCCGGGTCGAACGGCGCCCCGGGGAGCTATGGGTGGAACTCTTCCCGATCACCCTCGTGGATCCTCGTCCCTATACCCTCCTCGAGGTGGGTACCGGGGACCTGAACACGAACCTCTTCCGGGGGACCTTCGCCCACCCCGATGCTTTGGGGGGGAGCGTCGTCGTGAGCCTCGACCGGGTCGATACGGAGGGGCCCTTCCGTGAAGAACCGGGCGCCTCGTTCGGTGTCCATCTCCGCCATGCCCTCCACCTATGGGATCGGGGTGGACTGTCGTGGGAACTCCGGAGGATGACCTCCCGCCGTCCAGGGGATCTCTGGAGCCCGTTCAGCATCAACCGTACGGATCTCGCGCTGAACGGTCGTTTCGAGGCTTCTCCGGGCGTCCTGATCGGGGGCTACTTCAAGCGTTCCTGGCTCGGTGCGGACTACGGGAGGGACGTCAGCCCTCCCGAGGTTCCCGAACTGAACGAGGACCCATACAGCCGGGCGGGATTCCGAGTCAATGTCGAACGGGAAGGATGGTGGGGGGGGCTCGGCGCCTTCCGAGGATGGGGCGGCGGGCGTCCCACCTCGGGGATCTCCGCACGGGCGGGAGTGACGCTCGCCGGTCTCGGCGGTGCCGAGGCATCGTTCGAGCGGCAGGGTTGGGAGTTGGGTGGCGGTGCGCTCGGCGGGCATGCCCGTCTCTGGACCGAACCCAGGTTCGGGGTATCGCTCTTCGCCGAGGGCCACCACGGCGATCGCGGGATTCCCTTCTGGCGGCCACCTCCGATCGAGGAGGATCCGGACGAAGATCCAGACGGAGAGCCGGAGGAGGAACCGCCCGTCGAACCGGAGCCGGAGCCGGGCTCCTACTCCACATGGACGGGAGTGAGGGGAGGGGCCGAGTACCGACGGGGCGACTTCTTCGTGGGAGGAGCGCTCCTGCGGGTGGAGGCGGATTCCCTCCACGGGACCGGGCTCCCCTTCGAGGACGGCGGGGTCGTGACGACGGGCGGCGTACGGACCGGATTCGAGGCGTCGGCCCGGATTCCCCTGACGCCACTTCTGGACGGACTCTCCCTCACGGGGAGCCTGCAGTTCTGGGACGACCTGGAGAGGTGGCAATACCTCCCCCGCCGAAGTTACGAAGGCCGTCTCCGCTTCCACGACGTCTTCATGGAGTCCGGCAACCTCGAGCTCTGGACCGACATTGGAGTGAGAGGCCGAGATCCCATGACGGTCTCCCTTGAAGGGACTGGTGTTCCGCCGATCTTGCCCGAAGTTCCCTTTCAGCAGAGTTGGTTCGCTCGCATCCAGGTTCGCGTCGTATCCGTGCGGGCCTTCGTGATCTGGGAGAACTTCACGGTGCGGGATCAGAACCAAGACCTTCCCGGGCGCCTCCTCCCGCCCACGCGCGCCCTGTACGGGGTCCGGTGGACTTTGTGGAACTGACGGACCCATCGGGTTAACTTCCAAGACTATGACCGGAACGCCACTTCGCAGTATGACCGGATTCGGGGAGTCCGAGCGCGCACTGCCCGTCGGGAAGCTGGCCGTTCAGGTCCGGACGGTGAATCACCGCTTCCTGAACGTCCAGTTCCGCATGCCGTCGGGTTGGGAGCGCCATCAACCGGCGCTGGAACGGATCCTGAAGACCCGCTTCGTCCGCGGTCATGTGAATGTGACGATCGTGGTGGATCGCGGCGCCTCTGGCGGGAATGGAAGCGTCGCTCCGGTCGCGGTCGATGTGGAGCGGGCTCGAAGCTACGTGACGGCGCTTCGGGACCTCCAGGATGAGCTGGGATTGGAGGGAAAGGTCGAGGTCGGGATCCTTCCCTGGTTCCGGGAGATCTTTCGCGATACCGAGGCGCAAGAGGGAATTCCGGAGATTGCCGAGGAACTGATCTGCGAAGCCCTCGAGGAAGCGGCCGGACGTGTGCAGACCATGCGGATGCAGGAGGGCGCGCGGTTGGCGGCCGACCTTGACGCCCGACTGGCGGGGATGGAGGTGGCCGTGGAGTCGGTCGCGAAGCGAGCACCGGAACGGCTGGTGGCGGAACGGGACCGGCTTCGCACGGCGATCCAGGATCTGATCGGGGCGGAGATCGCCGTCGACGAGGACCGAATCGCGCGCGAAGTGGCCCATCTCGCCGAGCGGTGGGACATTCACGAAGAGCTGGTGCGGTTCCGGTCGCATCTGGACATGTTTCGGGACACGATGGAGGCAGGTGACCCCGCGGGCGTCGGCAAGCGATTCGGGTTCATCTCCCAGGAGATGTTGCGGGAGGCCAACACGATGGGCTCGAAAGCCAATGACGCCGAGATTGCAGGCCATGTCGTGGCACTGAAAGAAGAGATCGAACGGCTCCGCGAACAGTTGGAGAATGTGGAGTGAAGACGGCGCTCCCCTCGCGGCCTCCGCCCGTCGTCCTGGCGGCCCCGAGTGGGACGGGGAAGACGACGATCGCGCGTGCCCTGGTGGACGGGTTCGAGGACTTCGTCTTCTCGGTGTCGGTGACGACGCGCGCTCCGCGAGCCGGAGAGAGGGACGGCGTCGACTATGAGTTCGTGACCGCCGGCGAGTTTCAGCGGATGGTGGCGGCGGAAGAACTGGTCGAGTGGGCCGAGGTCCATGGGAACCTCTACGGCACGCCCAGGCGGGGGATCGAGGCCGCGCGTGAGACCGGGAGGCACCCGGTTCTGGACATCGATGTCCAGGGGGCTCGTCAGGTCCGGGAGCGACTCCCCGATGCGATCCTGGTGTTCGTGTTTCCGCCCTCCGGGAATGCGCTGGGCGCCCGACTGGCCAAGCGGGGGACCGAAGACGACGCCGAGGTCCGGCGTCGCCTTCGTGCGGCCCACAGGGAGATGGAGGAGTCGGCGGGTTTCGACTATATCATTGTGAACGAGGAGCTCTCGGCGGCGGTGGCGCGCGTGAGGGAAGTCGTCCTGAGCGAGGGTCATCGCACCGAGCGGGTGCGCGACCTGGAGGCGGAAGTGGCGCGGGTGCGCGCCGAGATCGATCGGTTGCTGGCCGCGGGAACGCCCCGCAATGCAGCGGCCGGGTAGGCCACATCAACGATCGCTCAATGAGCGAGGAGCTGGACGCATGAGAGTATTCACCCCCGATCAGATGGCCGAGCACACCGGAAGCAAGTATCTCGGCGTGCTGGTGGCCGCGAAGTATGCACGGGAGCTCAACTCGCTTCCGCGTGACCTGAAGCCACTGGGCGAGGAAGAGAAGCTCACGACCCGCTCGCTGGGTGCCCTCAACTCCGGGCAGATCGAGTTCCGCCTCGTAGGACGCCGCCGCGTCGAGGAATAGTTCGTTGCCCGACCGCGTTCTGAGCCTGGCGGCCCCGTGGGAGGGCCGGCGGGTGCTCCTCGGCGTGAGCGGAGGGATCGCGGCCTACAAGGCGGTTCAAGTCGCGCGCGACCTCACGCTTCTGGGCGCCGAGGTCGATACGATCCTGACGCGGTCGGCGCACTCGTTCGTCGGTCCTCTCAGCTTTTCCGGGGTCACCGGTCGGGAGGTCTTCACGGAGCTTCTGTCCGGTGCCGGAGCGGCGCTGCACCTCGCGTTGGCCTCTGCTGCGGATCTGGTCCTGGTGGCCCCGGCCACCGCCGACCTGATTGCACGGGCGGCCCAGGGCCGATCGAATGATCTCCTGGCCTCGGTCCTCCTCGCGACCCGGGCCCCCGTCCTCCTCGCACCGGCCATGAACGATCGGATGTACTCGCACCCGCAGACGTCCCGCAACGTATTGCATTGCCGGGACACCCTCGGGTACGGGATCCTCGGACCGGCCACCGGACCCTTGGCCGTCGGGGAGGGGTCCGGGGCTGGCCGCATGCTGGAGCCCTGGGAGCTCGTGGATCACGCGGGCCGCGCCCTGGGCCTGGACAGCGCCTTCGCCGATCGCCACGTCCTCGTGACGGCTGGACCCACCCAGGAACCGATCGACCCCGTGCGCTATGTCGGGAACCGATCGTCCGGAAAGATGGGCTTCGCACTGGCGCGAGAAGCGTGGCTCAGGGGGGCCGAAGTGACCCTGGTCACCGGACCCACCGCTCTCCCCGATCCGGTCGGGATACGGACGGTACGCGTCGAGACGGCGGAAGAGATGCACCGGGAGGTGCGGGGCGCCATCGGAGCCGCCGACATCGCCATCTTCGCCGCAGCGGTGGCGGACTATCGTCCCGAGGCCCCGAAGAAGGAGAAGTGGAAGCGGTCCGACGCGGGCGAGGGGCCGACGCTCTCTCTTGTTGAAAATGCAGATATTGCGCGAGACACCCGAGCGCTCCGCCGCGACGGTGCCGTGGTCGTCGGCTTCGCGCTGGAGACCCGCGATCTGGTGGCCGGAGCCCGCACCAAGCTACAGGAGAAGGGATTCGATCTCGTGGTAGCGAACGATCCGGGGGAAGAGGGCGCGGCCTTCGGGTCGCCCACGAATCGCGTGACTCTGCTCGACGCGGAAGGGGGGGAGGATCGACTCCCCCTACTCTCGAAGGAGCGCGTGGCCACCGAGGTCCTGGCTCGCGTCCGGGGGATTCTCGTCCGCCGCGATCCGACCGCCGCAGGTGATGTAGAAGAATGAGGACGGACGGCAGTCGCCTGGATCCCACCGAACTGGCCCGGCTCCTGCGCCAGCGGCAGGAGCTCGGTGCGGGGCCAGTTCTCTTCGAGCGCTTCTCTCGAGATGAGATCTTGGAGGCGGCTCGATCCCGTCGAGGTGAATCGAACGACCCGGAGGTGACCGGGCTACCGAAGCATGTTGAAGCTCCGTCTCCCTTCCGGCCCACGAAGGCGGGTGAGGACGCGGGGGCCGACGGAGAACCGTCCACCCTTAGGAACGCAGGGAAGCCCAATCCGGCTTCGCTGGAGAGCCTCCCGGCGGTGCACGACGAGTTGCGAGAGGTCGCGCTCGGATGCACCCGCTGCGGGCTCGCCGAGGGGCGGACGCAGGTCGTCTTCGCCGACGGAAATCCCCAGGCCCGTGTCATGGTCGTGGGCGAGGCCCCGGGTGCCAACGAGGATCGCACGGGCCTGCCCTTCGTCGGGCCTGCGGGAAAGCTGTTGGACCTTCTCCTTGCTTCGATCGACCTTTCGCGCAAGGCGTCGGTCTACATCTGCAACGTCGTCAAGTGTCGGCCTCCGGGAAACCGGAATCCGCGCCCGGACGAAATCGAGACCTGTTCGCCCTTTCTGCTACGACAGATCGCGGTGGTGAAGCCGGAAGCCATTCTCGCCGTCGGCACGTTCGCCGCGCAGCTGTTGACCGGGTCGCAGGAGCCACTGGGAAAGCTCCGAGGCTCCATGTACAGTTACGAGGGGATCCCGCTCGTCGTCACCTATCATCCGGCTGCGCTTCTGCGGAACTCGGGGTGGGTCCGACCGACCTGGGATGACCTCCAGCTCCTCTGCCGGCAACTCGACGCCCCGACCAGGAAGACCGCGACGTGAACCAATCTGCAACCGGCTCGACGCCTGGTCCGGGGCCCCGATACGATCGGGAAGCCCCCTATTCCATCGAGGCCGAGGCCTCGGTGCTCGGGGGACTCCTCATCGACGCGGAGTCGATCGCCAAGGTTCAGGACATCCTCGACGACTCCATGTTCTTCCGGGAGCCCCACCGCGTCCTCTATCGGGTCATGCGGCAGCTCCAGGAGCGCCGCACGGCGATCGATGTGGTTACGGTGGGCGATGCCCTGAGGAGCGCGGGCGAGATGGAGCGAGCCGGCGGGCTCGAATACCTCGCCGAACTCCTGGACGCCGTGCCGACGGCCGCCAACATCCAGTACCATGCCCGGATCGTCCGCGAGAAGGCCCTCCTCCGGCGCCTGATCGATGCCTCCACGAAGATCATCCAGGACGTCTATGAGCCCGGCGACCGCTCCGTCGAGGAGGTGGTGGATGAGGCCGAGCGCCGAATCTTCCAGGTGGCCGAGAGCCATGACCGGGGAGGATTCACCTGGATCAAGGACCTCCTCTGGGAAGCCTTCGAAAACATCGAGAAGCTCCAGGCCAGCAAGGGGGCACTCACCGGAGTTCCCTCCGGATTCCGGCGATTGGACCACATGACGACGGGGTTCCAGGGAGGAGACCTCGTGATCGTGGCGGCCCGGCCTGCCATGGGGAAGACCTCGTGGGTGCTGAACGTGGCCCAGAACGCGGCGATCGACCACAAGGTGCCGGTCGCCCTCTTCTCCCTCGAGATGTCGAAGGAGCAGTTGGTGCAGCGCCTCCTCTGTTCAGAGGCACGGGTGGATTCCCAGAAGCTCCGCACCGGCCGCCTCTCTCCTTCGGACTATCAGCGCATCGGCACGGCGGGAGCGAAGCTGAACACCGCGCCCATCTGGATCGACGATACCCCGGGAGGGACGGTTCTCGAGATGCGAGCGAAGGCGCGCCGTCTGAAGGCGGAGGGGGGCCTCGGGCTCCTCGTCATCGACTACCTCCAGTTGATGGCCGGAGGGGGAAAAATGGAGAGCCGCCAGCAGGAGGTGAGTCAGATTTCGCGCGGGCTCAAGGGGTTGGCGCGCGAGTTGGGGGTGCCCGTCATCGCCTTGTCGCAGCTGTCTCGGGGACCGGAGCAGCGGACGGATCATCGCCCCCAGCTTTCGGACCTCCGGGACTCGGGATCGATCGAACAGGATGCCGATATCGTCATGTTCCTGTACCGTCCAGAGTATTACAGTTCGACGAATACCGACGAAGACGGACGCTCGCTCGAAGGGAAGGCCGAACTGATCATCAGCAAGCAACGAAATGGCCCGACCGGGACCGTGGATCTCTTCTTTCACCAGAGCTACACCCGATTCGACGAGATGGCGGACGAGAACCCCGAAGCCCATTCGGCTGCGGCGCAGAACGCCGGTCGCACGGAGGATGTGCCCTTCTGAACGGGCCGCAGAGACGACTCGGGGTCTGCGTCCCGGCGGCCGGCGCCGGCCTCCGGATGGGGGGAACGAGGAAGGCCTTTCTGGAGCTGGCTGGAGAACCGCTCCTCCTCCATGCGCTGCGCCCCTTTCTCGACCGTTCGGATGTGACTTCCCTGGCCGTGGCGCTTCCCGCCGACGAGGCGATCGAACCTCCGGAGTGGATTCGTGGTCTGGACCCGAGAATGCGCCTGGTCACCGGGGGCGCGACGCGGGCCCAGTCCGTGGCCGCCGCGCTGGCGGCCCTCGATCCCGACGTCGAGATCGTGCTGGTGCACGATGCGGCACGACCCCTCCTGACAGGGGAGATCATCGATCGCTGTGTCGCGGCGGTCGGCAACGAGGTGGGAGCGGTCGCCGGCTGGCCGGTCGTGGACACGCTCAAGGAAGTAGATGACGAAGGGTGGATCGTGTCCACCCCGGACCGTGGACGAATCCGGC
Source organism: Gemmatimonadota bacterium (assembly GCA_040878815.1). GTDB lineage: Bacteria > Gemmatimonadota > Gemmatimonadetes > Longimicrobiales > Gaopeijiaceae > JBBEBG01. Next base: position 17,370 of record JBBDLO010000018.1, read on the forward strand.
ACGCGCAAACGCCGCAGGCCTTCCCTCGGGCGCGTCTCGTCGAGGCGTATCGCCGGGCGGGGGTGGAGGGCGGTTCCGCCACGGACGATGCGGCAGTCTTTGAACGGGCAGGAGGCCGCGTGCGGATCGTCGAGGGAGCGCCGTGGAACCTCAAGGTTACGGTGCCCGAGGATCTTGTGGTCGCCGAGGCGTTCATGGCCCGACGCGCGGCGCAGGGGGGTGGGGCATGAAGGGCCCCCGGCGGCGAGAAGGGGATCCAAACGATGCCCGCCTCCTCTCGGATTTCGTTGCTCACCTCGAGCGGGGGGGGACGCTCGGCTATCCGACCGAGACGGTGTACGGATTGGGTGCCCGAGCCGATCTCGAAGGCGTGCAGGCCGTCCAAGCGCTGAAGGGCCGGAGTGATGCACATCCTTTTCTCGTCCTGATTCCCGGAGAGGAACACCCCGAGGAAGGGCTCGATCGGTGGGGGCTCTCTTGGTCCCCGGAGGCAAGGCGACTCGCCGCCACCTTTTGGCCGGGTCCGCTCACGATGGTACTTTCGGATCCGGAGGGACGCTTTCCGCCGGGAATCCGGAGTGCGGTGGGTGGTGTGGCGGTACGTGTCAGTTCGCATCCTTTCGTGAGCGCGCTCATGTCACACTGGGACCGGCCCCTGATCTCGACCAGCGCGAACCGCTCCGGAGAACCGCCGGCCTGCACCCCCGAAGAGTTCATCCACGGCTTGCGCGGAGGCATGGCGCTGGATCGGCTCTGGATTGCGGATGGGGGAAGGCTACCGCCGGCAGCGGTGTCGACCCTTCTCGACCTCACGGGCGCGGGTCCTCGCGTCCTCCGCGAGGGTGCGATTTCCAAGGAAGCATTGTTGCGCCAGCGGACGTGGGTGCCGGACGATGACTGAACCGGATCGCGGCCCGAAGGAGGTAGAGGCACGCAGCGTGGGAGGCGAGCCCTTTCGCCTCCTCTACCTCTGCACGGGGAACACCTGCCGGAGTCCGCTGGCCGAGGGTCTGACCCGCCGGGCGCTGGCCGCCCGAGGATGGGACCATGTCGAGGTCCGGTCGGCCGGCGTCGCCGCCTTCCCCAGCGGTCCAGCGAGCCGGGGATCCATCGGGGTGGCGGCACAGCACGACCTCGATCTCTCCACGCACAAGAGTACGCCACTTTCCCCGGAACTCGTCGCCTGGGCGGACCTGATCCTCACGATGTCGCCCGGGCATCTGCGCGCGGTCGAGTCCTGGGGAGGAGGGAAGAAGGCGGCGGTCATCACCGACTTCGCGGCGGAGCAGGCCGGGGCTGGACCGTCGGGAGTTCCGGATCCTCACGGCGGCGAAGCAGCCGAATATCAGGCGACCTTCGAGATCCTCGAGTCCCTGGTCGAACAGACGCTGGCGCGTCTTGCGCCCCTGGTTTCCCCATGATCGGCGCCTCCACCCGCGTGCTGGTGCTCCTCGGAGATCCCACGGAGCATTCGTTGTCCCCGCGAATCCAGAACGCGGGACTTCGAAGCCTGGGGCTGGATGCCGTCTATGTGGCCCTTCGCTGTGATGCCCACGATGCCCCGGGACTGATCCGCGGGATCGCGCGCGCCGGTGGGGCGGGTAATGTGACCCTTCCCCACAAGGAGATCGCTGCCGCCACCGTCGACCACCCGAGCGAGCTCGTCCGCCTCACGGGGGCGTGCAACACCTTTTGGGGGGAGGCCGACGGCATCCACGGCGAGAACACCGATGTGGCCGGCTTTCGAGCGGCGGTCGAAGCGCTCCTCGGACGATCGGCGGCGGGGCTTCGCGTTCTGGTCGTGGGCGCGGGTGGGGCGGCTCGGGGAGCGCTCGCCGGACTTCTCGCCGACGGCGTGGGGGAGGCGATTCTCTGGAACCGCACGGGCGCCCGCGCCCGGGCGTTGGCTGAGGCGCTGGGGGGCGGCCCCATTCGGGTCGTCGAGGCCCTCTCCGACGTGGAGGGGAGCTCCGTGGACCTGTTGGTGAACGCGACCTCACTCGGCCTCGACGATGCGGACCCCCTCCCGATCGAACCCGCGACAATGAGAGGGGGCGCCGCGCTCCTCGATCTCGTATACCGCCCTCGGGAGACCCGCCTCGTTCGGGAGGCCCGTGGCCTGGGGATCCGGGCGGCCGATGGGGGAGAGATGCTGGTGTGTCAGGGCGCCGAGGCGTTCCGGCGCTGGTGGAGGCGAGAGCCCCCGATCGCTGCGATGCGGCAGGCGCTCGAAGAGGTGCGGGAAGGCCCGCCGGAATCGGTGACCCCCTGATGGATCGGTCGCCGCTCCCCTGGGTCGGGCGGGTGCTGGACCTCTTCCTTCCACCCGCGTGCGCGGGGTGCGGTGTCCACCTACCGGCGAGCGGGGGGGGAGGGATCGTCCGCCGGATTTGCCCGCACTGTCTCACACGCCTGGCCGAGCCTCCGCACCCCCGCTGCCCTCGGTGCCACGCCCCGCGTGGAACCGGCCTCCCGGAGGAGCGCCCCTGTCCCCACTGTCAGGATTGGCCACCGATCCTGCGGTGCGCCCGCGCAGCTACCCTCCTGATCGATCCGGCCGAGGCATTGGTTCACGCCCTGAAGTATGGAGGATGGCCAGAACTCGGCGGAGCCCTGGCGGCCCGGATGTGCAGGGTAGAGATCCCGGGGATCGGGGACCTGGCGGGAGCGTGCCTCGTCCCTGTACCGACGACTCCCGGCCGCCTTCGGGATCGAGGATACAATCAGGCCCTCGTACTGGCCGAAGCGCTGGCCGCTCGTACCGGTGCCGAGTTGCTCGAGGTACTGTCCCGAAAGGCCGGAGGGGAGAGTCAAGTCGCCTTGCACCCTGACGAACGCAGGACTAACGTCATGGGCGCGTTTCAACTGCGGGACTCCCTCGCCGAACGAATCCAGGGACGCCACCTGGTCTTGGTGGACGATGTGCTTACGACCGGGGCCACCGCGTCGGCTGCTGCGGAGGCGCTGGGTGCCGGGGGCGCGTGTAGCGTCGCGCTCCTGACCTTCGCCCGGGCGCTTCCGGGTTGACGGTTGGCGTCCAGAAACCCTTCTTCTATCGCGTGCTCAGTCTCGCTCGCTTCGCGAGTCGCCAAAGGAGATACCGGAATGTCAACTCGCATCGCCGTGAACGGCTTCGGTCGGATCGGACGGCTGGTTCTCAGATCTGCTCTTGCGTCTGGGTCCGACGACCTGGACTTCGTAGCCGTGAACGACCTTACGGACAACGCCACCCTAGCCCACCTTTTTCGGTACGATTCGGTGCACGGCATCTACCCGGGAAAGGTGGAGGCCACGGAGAAGGGGATCCTCGTCGACGGCAAGGAGATTCGGGTCTTCGCCGAACGGGATCCGGGCCGACTTCCCTGGGCCGAACACGGCATCGATATCGTCATCGAGTCGACCGGCCGATTCACAAAGCGCGCCGACGCCGCCAAGCATTTGGAGGCGGGTGCCCGCAAGGTGATCATCTCGGCGCCGGCCAAGGACGAAGACGTCACCATCGTGCTGGGCGTGAATCAGGAGCAGTATGATCCGGAGCGCCACGATGTGATCTCGAATGCCTCCTGCACGACGAACTGCCTCGCTCCCGTGGCCAAGGTTCTCGTCCGGAAATTCGGATTCGAATACGGCCTCATGACGACGATCCACGCCTACACCAACGATCAGGCGCTTCTCGACACGCCCCACAAGGATCTCCGCCGGGCACGTGCGGCGGCGATGTCGATGATTCCGACCTCCACCGGAGCCGCGCGTGCGACGGCGCTGGTCCTCCCGGAGGTCAAGGGAAAGTTGGACGGGATGGCGATTCGCGTTCCGACCCCGGACGTGTCGCTGGTGGATCTGACGGCGAGAGTGTCGAAGGACACGTCGGTCGAAGCGCTAAACGCGGCCTTCACGGAGGCTGCGGCCGGCGACCTCAACGGGATCCTGGACGTTTCCGCCGAGCCCCTGGTATCGATCGACTACACGGGGAACCCCGCTTCCTCCGTGGTGGATCTCCTTTCGACCGCTGTGATCGAGGGAAAGATGGTCAAGGTACTGGCCTGGTATGACAATGAGTGGGGCTATTCGTGCCGGGTCCGGGATCTCGCGAGATTCGTCGGAAGACAGCTTTCCCCTTCCGCGCGAGGGTAGTCTCCGGTGGCAAGAGCCCGCTCCCTGGCCGATCTCTCTGCCGAGGAACTCCGAGGTCGACGCGTTCTCGCCCGGGTGGACTACAACGTTCCGTTGACCGAGGCGGGGGAGATCGCGGATCCCGTCCGTGTCAACGCGACCCTTCCGACCTTGGCGCTCCTTCGGGAAGCCGGGGCGCGGACCCTCCTCGTCTCGCATATGGGAAGACCCAAGGGAAAGCCGGACCCCGCGGCAAGCCTCGCTCCTGTGGCGCGTCTCCTTTCCGAGAAGCTGTCCGTTTCCGTTCCGCTACTCGAAGCGCCTCCCGGGAGTGCAGAGTTGGCCACGGCAGTGGAGGCCATCCAGCCGGGAGGGTTCGCGCTCCTCGAGAATAGCCGCTTCCTTCCTGGGGAGACGAAGAACGACCCGGCGCTGGCGGAGGCGCTCGCGGGGCTGGCCGATGTCTTCGTCGGAGACGCCTTCGGCGTGGTGCACCGGATGCACGCGTCGAACGTCGGGTCGGCGCGCCTGATTCGGGAGCGCGGGGGACCGGCGGTGGCCGGGCTCCTCATGGCGAAGGAACTGCGCTACCTGGGCGAGGTCCTCTTCGACCCCACGCGGCCCTTCGTCGCGATCCTCGGCGGGGCGAAGATCTCGGGAAAGATCGATCTGATCCGGGCGATTCTCCCTCGGGTGGATCGACTTCTGATCGGCGGCGCCATGGCGAACACCTTCTTCCGCGCACTCGGGCTCGAGACCGGATCCTCCCTGGTGGAGGACGATCGCGTGCCCATGGCTTCGGAACTCCTCGAGGAGGCGGGAGAGAAGCTGATCCTTCCGGTGGACTGTGTCGTGGCCGACCGGTTGGACGCGGGGGCCGAGGCGCGGGTCGTGGATCGGACGGCCGTCGGTCCGTTGGAGTGCATTGGTGACATCGGACCGGACTCGGCCGAACTCTTCGCACGCGAGATTCGTGAGGCCGCCACCGTCCTCTGGAACGGACCCATGGGGGTATTCGAGATCCCCCCCTTTCAGGAGGGGACCTTCGCGGTCGCACGCGAGCTCGCGCAGCGCGCAGACGCGGGCGCCATCATCGTGGTCGGCGGAGGGGATTCGGCGGCCGCGGCGCAGTCCGCGGGTGTGTCCGACCGCATGACCCATATCTCCACGGGCGGCGGGGCCTCCCTGGACCTCCTGGCCGGCCGGGAGTTGCCCGGCGTCTCCGTCCTGGAATCCGGCCCCGGGGCTCCGGGGGCTCCGATAGAAGGCGAACGCCTCGCATGAGGAAGGTGGTGGCCGGAAACTGGAAGATGAACCACGGCATGGCCGCCACCCGAGGCTTTCTGGACCGACTGGACCTCGCGGATTCTGAGTTGGAGGCCGTGCTCGTGCTCCTCTTTCCGCCGGCCATCTCGATCGGTGTGGCGCGGGGTGCGCTGCGCCCCGGATCTCAGATTCGGCTGGGCGTCCAGAATGTCCACGAGGCCGAACACGGAGCCTTCACGGGGGAGACCTCGGCGGAGATGGCGGTCGAGGCCGGGGCCGCGTATGCGCTCGTCGGCCACTCGGAGCGCCGGCACCTCTTCGGAGAGACCGGTCCGGATACGCTTCGAAAGGTCGCCGCCGCTCGTCGGGCGGGGTTGGTGCCCGTCCTCTGCGTCGGGGAGACGCTCGTGGAGCGGCAGGCGGGGCGTCTCGCGACCGTCATCGTGGAACAACTCGATGCGGTACTCGGAGACGAAAGGGAGGCCGGTTCGGTCGAGCGCGGGGACCCCTTTCTCTTGGCGTATGAGCCGGTCTGGGCCATCGGGACCGGGGAGACGGCGACCCCCGCCGACGCGTCGGAGGCGCATGGGATCTTGCGGCTCCACCTGGAAGAGCGGATTGGCGTCGATCGTGCTCGGGCGATTTCCATTCTCTATGGGGGATCGGTCTCTCCTGAGAATGCCGGGGAGTTGTTGCGGGCTCCGGATGTCGACGGTGTCCTCGTCGGAGGTGCCTCCCTCGACCCGGGGTCCTTTGCGCGCATCGTCCGGGCGGCGGGTGATGGGTCAGTTTGAATCGTTACAAAAGGGAACGAGGGCCTTGGCCGCACTTGCTGGCTACCCCTTGGCCGGATATGGTGTTTTAGGCTGTGTCTCGTGCATGAGAGGAGGTTCCCCTGTGAGCAAGCTCTTTCTTGTTGCTGTCCTAGCCACCGCTATCTCGCTCCCTTCCGCTGCTGAGGGGCAGCAGGCCGCCGCAGGCGCGGCACGCGCACTCAGCCAGGGCCTCTCGGACCTTGCCGACGACATACGTGCGGACCGCGCAAGGCGTGAGGCGTTGGAGGTCGAGCGCATGAGGGCGGAAAGTGATCGCGAACTGAACGCGGCCCTCGCGGAACTGGCTCGCTCTCAGAGCCAGCAGGTCAACGCGGCGACCTCTGCACAGGCCAGCGCGTCAGATGACCGGATGCACAGGGTCATTGATGAGCTTCTCTTCCGAGAGTTTGAGACCACGCCACGCTACGCGCAGCTGAGCGAGGAGTACTTCCGGATCTTGGATGCTTTCGGAGAAGAAGTCGCTGACACATTCTGGCTCGGCGCGCAGGCTCATGCCCGAGGCTACGTGTTGGCGCGTTGGGCGGAAATGTTCCCGGAGCCATAGCCTGTTGCCGGGTGACGTTTGTGGGGAAGAATGAGTGCGCTCCATGGAACCCTGAGACTGAGGTTCATGTACTCTAATTTGCACCCTTGCGGTAAACATGCAGTTTACCCACTCTTGGTAACGTTGCCGACGTTGTGCGGCTCCCTCCATAAGCGGTAGGCGAAATGAGTTCCGATTTTCTGTTTGTGATGCCCTCATTTGTGCAGGGTGTTGGTTCCGTGCTTGATATCGGCGGAACGGCGGAAGCGGGAAACTACAATATTTCTCGGTCTCCCAAGGAGGCGGACATCCGAGCAATGACCGCCGATTGGCTGGCTGTGGGGGGCGACATAGACGCTGCCGTATCGCAGTTGAAAGTCGAGGTGGACGAGAAGTAGATGGGCCGCAGCAAGAAGGTGCGCAGGGACGTTGAGCGCGCCGAAACCCGCCAGAATGAACAATTTCAAGCCCAATTCTTAGCCGCTCAGATCTCCTACTGGTCTGGCCCGACGCCCTCGCCGGACGTGCTTCGTCAATTCGAGGAACTCGTCCCTGGATCGGCAGATCGTATCATAGCGATGGCGGAGCGGCAGTCGGAGCACCGCCAGCGGCTTGAGGCACGTGCCGTGAAGGGCGGCGACCGGAGAGCGACCCTTGGGTCTATCTTTGGTTTTGTGATCGGGATGACTGCGATTCTCGGTGGCCTGTATCTCGCCACCCGAGGGCAGGAATTGGGTGGCTACGCTCTCATGCTGGGTACAATCGTCGCGTTAACCAGCGTCTTCGTTTACGGTCGGAAATCGGCGAAGCGGGAGTTGGCGCAAAAGTCCCCTGGGCAGCAGGTCGCCAAAAGGGAGTAGCGCGCTGATCCTGCGACGTGGCCCTCGTGTTGTTAGATTAGTCATATGGCCAAGCAGAAACCCACCAAGAAACCCACCAAGCTCCGTCCTGACGCAATCGAGATTGCGCACCGTGTGATGCTCGAAGCCACGGGCCAGCGTCCGAAGACCCCGCCGCCCAGCGAGCGGTCTGAGGAAGAGAAGGACCCGGAAGCAGTCGCACGTGGTGCGAAGGGCGGCAAGAAGGGCGGCGAGGCCCGCAAGCAGGCCCTCACCCCCGAGCGCCGCCGTGCCATCGCCAAGAAGGCGGCCCGCGCCCGCTGGTCCTCCGAAACCTAGAGCGCTTCCGCGAACGGGATCGGTAAGGTCTCGTCCCACTTCGGCAACGCCTTGTTCAAGTGCGCGTCGAAGGTCTCGTAATCGGGTGACACCCGCATAAGTGCGATCACGGACGCCAAGTGCTCCCGAAGTCGTGGGTGGCCCACATCCTCAGTAAGCCGCTGGAACAACTTATCCTTATGGCGTCCGGTCTCGTCCCTGGGCGTGACGCGCTTGAGTTCCGCCTTCACGCCCGGCGCGATGCGGTCGTACACAATGTTATTGGTCAGGTGGCCGAAATACTGGGGCATCTTCATTCCCTTCGGTGGATACTCCAAGCCGCGCAACCGAAATAGCTCCTCGTAGAAGGCGGGAGGGAAGGTGCGCACCCATTTCTGGAGCGCCTCGGTGACGAAAGCTTCAAGGATCTTGGCGAGAGCGTCCCGGGCACGCACGGCTTGAAAGCCTGTCGCCTCATCTACTAGGGCGATGATACCCACGTGCGCGAGACCACGCAGGAGGATGTCAGCCTTAGCCGCGATTTGTTCCTGCGTGGGCCCAAGGACCCCCTCTTGGCGCGCGTCCAGCCAAACCTCGC
>JBBDLO010000019.1:0-25492 GCA_040878815.1 Gemmatimonadota bacterium
CCTTCTTGCTTCAAGCGGCCCCACCCGGTTCACTCCGGGTGGGGTCGCTTGTTTTGGGGCCGTAGCAAAGAACATCTGAGGTAGACGCCCCCTCAGGCGGTCGATGGATTCCCGAAGACCCGCAGGAGGTGCTCCGTTGCCATGCCGGGATCCGGAGCCCCCATCACCGCCCCAATGACGGCGATACCTGCTGCTCCCGATCCTGCGAGAAGCGGCGCTCGTTCGACGTGGATCCCGCCGATTCCGACGACCGGAATCGACACGGTACTGGCCACGCGGGCCAGCCCCTCCGGACCGATGGCCTCTCCGGCGTGGGCCTTGGACTCGGTCTTCCACACGGTACCGACGCCCAGGTAGTCTGCCCCCTCCCGTTCGGCCCGGCGCGCCTCGTCTGGGTCGTCCGTGGAGTACCCAATCAGGAAGCCAGGGGGAGTGACTCGCCGGACCATGGAGACAGGAAGGTCGTCGGGCCCGAGGTGGACCCCATCCGCTTCGAGGACCAGGGCGACATCGACACGGTCGTTGGCGATGAAGAGCGCGCCGTACCGCCGAGTGAGGCGGCGCAGCGGTCGACCTACCTCGACCAACTCCCGAGCACCCATCCCCTTTTCACGCAACTGGATGGCGGGAGCACCCGCTTCGAGCGCCGCGCCAACCACATCCTCGATGCGCCGAGGGGCGGCCATCGCGGCATCCGTGATGACCACGAGGCGGAGGCGCGACGGATCCACGGGTCGAGTCCCGCTCAGTTCGCGTCCTGGGTGCGTCGCTCCAGTTCATCCCACTCTCGACGCGCCTCGACCCGTGCCTGATTGTGCTCGGCCAGTGTGGAGGTGAAGATGTGCGTCCCGTCGGGTCGCGCCACGAAGTAGAGGAAGGGAACTTCAGCCGGATGCAGTGCCGCTTCGATCGCCCCCTCCCCGGGCGATCCGATCGGACCCGGGGGCAGTCCAGTGCGTGCATACGTGTTGTAGGGGTGATCGGCGACCGAGTCGATGTCTGCATACAGGAGTCGTGCCCGCCGCTCACCGAGTGCGTACTGCACCGTAGGATCCGCCTGCAGTGGGATTCCGATCCGTAGCCTGTTGTGGAATACGCCAGAGATGATCGGCATCTCCGAATCGCGCAGGGCCTCGGCCTCGACGATCGACGCGAGCGCGGTCACCTCGCTCAGTGACAGACCCAGGGAGTCCGCGCGCGCGCGCCACGTGGGCGTCCAGACGCTCTGGTACCGCTCCACCAACGTCTCAATGATCGTTTCGAGATCGACGCCCGGTGCGAAGTGGTAGGTGTCGGGAAAGAGGTATCCCTCGAGACCGGGGCCCGGCACGTTCCACCGGGCCTCGGCCGCTTCTGCGAAAAGGACGCGCTCGACTGATTCCGGTTCCTCTCCCGTGAAATCGGCGAGGCGCGCTGCGATCTGGCGGAGCGTGAATCCTTCGGGGAGGGTCAGGGGGACGGTGACCATCCGCCCTGCGACGAGCTGATCGAGCAGGTCCTGCCACCCAGCCTCGATTGGGACCTCATAGACACCCGCCTGAATTCCACGGTCGTCGCCTCGGGCGCGGGCGAAGAGTTGAAAGAGCCTCGGAAAGGCGACGAGATCGTGGGCCACCAGCGTGTCGGTCACCTGGGCGAGGCTCGATCCCGCCGGAACCGTGAATTGAACAGTTTCCGATACCGGGGGAGGATCTGCGCAGGCCGCCATCCCGAACGCGCCCAAGAGCAGAGCGGGAACACCCCGAGCGCTCGGGTATCGGCGCTTCACGAGGCGGACCCCCGACGGTCGAGCCATCCCTGTAGAATGATGGCCGCAGCGGCGGAATCGACTCGGTCCTTCTCTTCTCTCTTCCCTCGCGGAAGGCCGGAGGAGCGAACCGCCCGCTCGGCTTGAACCGAACTCATTCGTTCATCGAAAAGGTGGACCGGGAGGTGAAGGCGCCTCTCCAACGAATCCGCTACAGCCCGCACCTCGCGGCTCCAATCCGATTCCTCTCCGGAAAGCTCCAGGGGAAGCCCCACGACCAGGGCCTCCGCACCGTGCTCTCGTGCGACGGCTTCAATACGATTGAGGGGTGGGCGCTTTCCTCGGCGGCGGCGGATCGTCTCCAGGGGACTGGCCAACGTTCCAGTCTCGTCGGAGATGGCCAAACCGATGCGCACCTCTCCAAAGTCCACGCCCAGGGCCCTCATCGCGCGTCCCCGACCGCATCGTGGTCACGCGAATCTGGCGGGCGAACCACCCTTGGGGGCCCCTGGGGCTCCCAAGGGTGACCCCTCCACTTGTTCAACACCCTTCTAGAGCTTCTGGAGCGCGACATCGAGGGGGGCCCCGTCCAGAAGGTGTCCGTAGATCTCATGAATGGCGAGCTCAGAACCCACCAGGAAGCTGCACTCTCCGTCCCCTCGGCTCCGACATCCCACCTCCAGCACGGCGACGGGACCGCCCGCGATACTGCCGAGCATGCGAGCCAGGACGCCCGCCGAGAAGGCGCACCCCGGCTGTGCCTCGGTGCCGGCGGGATCACTCTCACCCCAGTCGTGGGCGTGTAGCACACCGAACGCCGGATGGAGGCGCACCTGCTCGACGCGTCCCCAACCGCGAACTTCAAAGAACGCATCGAGCTCTGTCCAGAAGCGTGCGGCGGGAAGCTTCCCCAAGGGCTCTCCGACCTCGTCGGCGAAGGCCTGTAAGAAGTCCTCGCCCGCAGCGAAACCCGCATCCTGCAGCGCATGGGTTCCGCCCAGGGAGCCTGCCTCGCGGCGTATCATGCGGCCGAGGTGACGTAGCGCGGATGCCGGGAGGGTGAGATCCCGCTCGCCTGATCTCCCGTTCGTCATGCCGTCCTCGTTCGGTTCGACGGATTGAGAAGGTGCCTAGTGTCCGCAGCCCGACCGGAAAGGTACGCCGGTGGACGCTTTCCGAATATACCATCCGCCCCACGGTCGGGCGGAGTCCCGGCCGATCGTCTCGGACCTTCTCGAGCTCCGGAAGGTACTCCGATATGCGGCTCCTGAGGTCCAGCGATCCCTCTTGGAGGGACGGGACGCCGGGGGGTACCGAGCCCAATTACCTAAAGGAATCACTCATGGAACACGAAGACGACCCGCAGATTGTGGGATTTCTGACCGGATTGATCTGCGGTGCCGCGATCGGAGCCGGTGTCGCGCTGCTCTTGGCGCCACAACCCGGCCGGAAGACACGGAAGCGCATTCACCGGGCGGCATCGGACCTTAAGGAAACAGCCGGCGACCGCTGGGATGAAGTCTCCGATGACGTTCGGGACCGGGTGGATGAGGCCCTTCAGGTGGCGCGCAAACGATTCTCCTGATTCGTCCTGCATTGCCCACGAGCGCACTGTGAAGTCTGTTCAACAGCCCGCTATTCCCCGTCGTGGCGCATGAAGGCGATCCCCTCGCCCCTACAGGCGGATTCCACCTGTGGGGCATCGGTCGCCGCGACCCTGAGGGCCAGACCACAACTGCCATGGGCCTGCGGAGGGGCAGGCACGACCTCAACGGGTACCTGGCGTTCTCGGACCATGTCCTCGACCCAGAGGGCGTGGTGGGACGTGCCGAAGGTGAAGGTCACCGACAACGTGCCGGACATAGCCGCTACCAGGGCCAACGCAGCGAGGGTCCGCCGCGCGCCGTATCGTCACACTCTTCGGTGGGTTCGGTTCCCGGGATGAAGTACTCGAGGTAAGCGCGGTCCGCAGGGCACCACGGGGAGGCGAGAAGGCCGGTGCGACTGTCCACTTCGCGCATCACCAGCCCGTCGAGGGACCAGGGTTCCGGAGCGGGAAGGAGAGGTTGCGGTGCCTCGGAGCCTTCTGTCGACTCGTCCGGGAAGATGTCCCCGACGTATACCTGACGCATGAACTCTCCCCATACCGGGGCAGCGAATCCACCTCCCGTCGCCTCCGCGTGAATCGTCTGGGGTTGGTCCATTCCAAACCAGACGAGAGCCTGCAGGGTCGGAGTGAATCCTACGAACCAGACGTCGGTTCCGTCGTTGGTGGTCCCGGTCTTGCCGGCGGCGGGAATCTCGTAGGGGAGTCCTGCGACATTGCGAACTCCATTGTTCCCGGTACCGAACGCCACGACATCTTCCATCAAGCTTACGGTGATGCGTGCACTGAGGGGATCGAGTACCTGGGTCTGGTCCGGCACCGGCTCCCAGAGGAGGTCCCCGTCCGCAGTGAGAACCCGGCGAACTGCGGTCGCCGGACTGCGCACGCCGAGCGCCGCAATCGTGGCATAGGCCTCGGCCAACTGGAGCGGGATCACATCCGGGGACCCGATCGGCATGGCGGGGTAGCGGGGAATCGGGGTCCGAATGCCGAGCCGCTGGGCCGTTTGCGCAATCGTTTCCAATCCCACCTCATCGTTGCCGAGCTTCGCAGCTACGGTGTTGATGGACCGACGATACGCTTCGCGCAGCGTCATGTCTCCGTAAAACTCCCGATCGAAGTTGCGAGGAGACCAGGGATCCAGTCCCGGCCCTTGCTCCCAGAACCCGGGATTGTCCGAGATGATGTGGGAGGCCGGAATCCCGTTCGCCAGAGCCGCCGCATAGACGAAGGTCTTGAACGAGGAGCCGGGCTGGCGACGGGCCAATCGCACCCGATCGAACTTGGAGTGATTGAAGTCGCGACCACCCACCATAGCGCGGATGGCCCCGGTCTGGGGATCGAGTACCACCATGGCACCCTGAAGATACGGGGTGTTGCTCAACTCCTCTCCCGCCTCCGCCGAAGCCATGTACTCGGCGAAGGTCGGATGGCGGAATCCGGGCCGCTCCTCGATTCGGTCGAATCCGCGAGCCATCGCGATTTCCGCGGCCCGCTGCATTTCCAGGTCGATCGTCGTATGGATCTGGAATCCGGCGGTATACAACTGGTTCCCGAATCGGGCCTGGACCTCCTGGCGCACGAACTCCACGAGGTAGGGAGCCGAGCCCTCCGACACACGAGCCCGCTCTGTCGGCAGGGGAAAGGTCTTCCATTCCTCGGCTTCGCTCTCGGAGAGGAATCCCTCACTCGCCATTCGATCCAGGACCAGATTTCGGCGCGACAGCGCGGCCTCCTGATCCCGGAACGGAGAGTAAGCCCCCGGCCGGTTGCCCACGGCCGCGAGCATGGCTCCCTCGGCAGGATTCAGGTCGATGGCGTTCTTCCCGAAGTAATTCCGGGAGGCCGTCTGGATTCCCCACCACCCCGGACCCAGGTTGATCTGGTTCATGTAGGCTTCGAGAATCTGGTCCTTCGTGTAGGCACGTTCGATCTCGAGTGCTACCTGGATTTCCTTGAGTTTTCGCTCAACGCGGACGTCAAACCCGATGGTTTCCACGAAGATGTTTCGGGCCAACTGCTGGGTAATGGTGCTGGCCCCTCCCGTGCGGAGCGAGAAGCCCGTCACGGACCGGATGGTGGAAGTCGGGAGGAGACGCGCAATGGCCGCGCGACCGATCGCTCGCACGTCGAAGCCCCCGTGCTCGTAGAAGCGGCGGTCCTCGATCGCGATAAAGGCCTGGGGGACATGCGGAGGCAGGGCGTCGATCGCCACCGCGGTTCGCCGTTCGATGCCCAGCTCCGCAATGAGCTGGCCGTCGTGGCTGTATACTTTCGAAGTCTGCTGCGGCTCCCAGGTATGGATCTGCGCGATGGAGGGACAGTCTGCGCAGAGGTTGCTCCAGGACCCGATCCCGAGGCCGGCACCAAGCGCGAAGAGAAAGAGGAGACTCGCCCACACCCAGGGGCGGACGAATACCGCCGCGACGGTCGACAGGAATCCTTCGGCCCACCTTCTTCCTTTGCTCAACCTTGCCATCTCGATCCTGGGATACGTGCGGGCCGCGAAGGACGGCCTGGGCCGCCGACGAGCGTCACGCGAGGGGGTACCCCGGCGCGCCCGTGCCGGATCCCCTTTGAAGACGACGGCCCGTCCCGACGGATCCTCCGTGCGGCCCTGCGCGCTCGGGGGGACGCCCTCCAGTAGTTCGACGGGCTGTTGACAGCCTTCCTCCTCCCGCACAATGATGAGGTCCTTCCGCTACCTTCTTCCTCTACCAGCTTCATCGGGGAGCCGGTCACAAACACCGAGCGACGCGGCTGTAGCCGCTCGAATTCGAATGGTCCGACCCGACTCCTCTACACTCACGGGGACTTCCTGCATGGTGCGAAAGTTCATCCTGGCTCTCGGTCGTGCGCGACGGTGCTCACCGGGAGGAGGTGCGGCGCTGATCCTCCTGTGCGCCTTCGGATCGGCAGCGGCGCAGGAGCCCGGCCGACTGATCGGGACCGTATCGGAGACGGTTTCCGGAACCCCGCGCGCGTCCGTGGCCGTGGAGGTGGAGGGGCTTGGCCTCTCTGCCCTGACCGGTGCGGATGGGAGCTACGCGATCGACGACATCCCCCCGGGGATGATCGAAGTCCGCGTATCCGTCCTGGGGTACGCTCCTCTCACCCGGGCGATTCTGATCGAGGCGGGGTCGACGGCCGTTGCCGACTTTTCGCTGAGGATTTCCCCCGTGTCCCTCGACGCGCTCATCGTCACCGCTACCGGCCTGCAGCGTCGGCGAGAGATCGGGAATGCGACGACGACGCTGGAGGCTGGTCGACTGATGGAGGTGGCCGCTCCCACCACATTGACCCAACTGCTTCAGGGTCGCGCCCCGGGCGTTCAGGTTCGCCAGAGCTCCGGAACGGTGGGTACGGCGTCATCGATCAAGATTCGGGGCAACACCTCCATCGGGCTGGACAACACACCCCTCATCTACATCGATGGTGCGCGAATCTCGAATGAAACGCTGTCCGGACCCCAGATCGGCGGCCAGACCACGAGTCGCCTCAACGACCTGACGCTCGAGGACATCGAATCCATCGAGATTGTGCGAGGGCCTTCCGCCGCCACCCTGTACGGCACAGAGGCGGCCGCGGGCGTGATCCGTGTGACGACCAAGCGCGGGCGGACCGGGGCCAGTGAATGGACCTTTCGCTCGGAGTTGGCGGGAAGCTGGGACGATACCGATTGGCCAGATGTCGTATTCAACCCGGCCCTCTTCTTCGGGCCTGAGGCCGACACCCTGTATCGGATGAACCTCCTCCGGGACGGGACTGCCGGTGAAGGCACCTTCGGTACCCCATGGCGCACCGGAATCGATCAGAGCTACGGCGCCTCTCTCCGCGGTGGGACGGAAGGGACGACCTACTACTTGTCCGGGGAGCTCGGACGCCGCGAGGGGACGCTCCCCAACAACGGATCGACGCGGCGAAGCGTTCGGGGAAACCTGAATCTCCATCCGTCGGAGAATGTCGACGTGGCGGTCTCCACGAGCTTCGGAAGCACCGCCGTACAACTTCCCCTCAACGACAACACGACGGACGGATACATTGCCGCCGCGCTCGTAGGGTTCGCGTGGGACATGCCCATCACCCGTGATGATCCGGTGACGGGCGAAACCGGCATCCAAACCTGCGCGTTGCACTACGAGGCGTCGCGGGCCCTGAATACGCCGATCTCCTCCATTCCCTTTCTAGGCCTTCCCCCTTGCGCCGAGACGCCCTTCTTCTCGGGGCACACCTTCGAGGACGTTGCGTCGGTGGAGAACACCCAGGAGGTGGAGCGATTTACGGGGAGCGTGACGGTCGACTATCGACCGCGCAGCTTCCTCACGGCGAGCGGGACGCTCGGATACGATCAGTTTTCCGACCAGACCGGGACCTTCTATCCGGTGGATCCCTCCCTCACCTTCGGCGATCTCTCCTTGGGAGCACGGAGCATCAACCATGTGGTGAGCCGGAATCTCAGCCTGGAGGGGTACCTGGCCGCCTCCTTCGATCTGAGTTCCACAGTGTACTCCACCACGTCCCTTGGCGCCCAGTTCTTTCGCACCCGAACGGAGATTGCCGGAGCGATCGGGAGGATCTTCCCGGCCGGTCCGACCAATGTGTCGAACGCGTTGCGGACGGAGGGATCCGAGTCGTTTCTGGAGAACCGGATTCTCGGGTTCTACCTGCAACAACAGTTCGCATACCGCGACAGGCTGTTTCTCACGCCGGCCATCCGCGTCGACGAGAGCAGCGCCTTCGGGCCGAATCTGGGCCCAAAGGTCTATCCGCGGGTCATGACGGCCTATGTGATCAGTGAGGAAGGGTGGTTTCCAGAGGGGATTTTTGAGTCCCTCCGCCTCCGGATGGCCTGGGGGCGCTCCGGCAAACAGCCGGAGTCGCTGGACGCCCTCCAACTCCTCGAAATCCGGCGGACCGCGCTGCGTGATCAGGACGCGGCCGGTGTTTCGTACGAAGGGCCAGGGAATCCGGATCTCAAGCCCGAGACCGGCACGGAGCTCGAACTCGGTTGGGAGGGAGAGTTGGCCGAGGGTCGAGTTGGTGTGGACTTCACCTGGTATCGCCAAACGACCCGCGACGCCATCGTCCGCCGAAGTCTCCCTCCTTCCTCGGGTTTTCCGGAGTCGGTCGCCACGAATATCGGGGAGATTCGGAACCAGGGTATGGAGTTGGCCCTTTACGGCCTGGTATGGGAGGCTCCCTCCCTACGCTGGGACTGGCAACTCACGGCCGCGACGAACCGTGGAAGGATCACCCGATTGGAGGACCCGATCAACTTCGGTGTGGATTTGCGAGCCCAGCGGCATCAGCAGGGACTTCCATTCGGGGCCTATTTCTCACGGGAGTACGTCATCGGGGAAGGTGGAGAGGTCGAGGCAACGGAGGAACCCGTATACATGGGGCATCCGACGCCGGAGTATGAGGGTTCGATTTCCACGACCGTAACGCTGTTCGACCGGATCACCCTGCACGCCGACCTGGGCTTCGCCGGAGGCCACCAGCAGTTCAACAGCACCGAAGAGTTTCGATGCGGGATCTTCGGGGGAGGGGAGTACGGCGGAACCTGCGATGCCATCTTTGCACGAGGCCCGGACGGAGAGCCGACGGACGAGGCTCGACGCAAGGTCGCGGCCGCCACGGATACGGAGTTCGGACCCTGGATCGAGGATGCCGACTTTGCGCGGCTGCGAACGCTTTCGCTCCGACTGGAGGTGCCCGACGGGTGGGTGTCCGCCCTGGGGGCCTCGCGGGCCAGCGTTACGCTCGCGGGTGAGAATCTCGCCCTCTTCACGAAGTATTCCGGATTGGATCCGGAGGTCAATGCCGCCGGCGGCCAGCAGGACATCCGTGTGGACTTCCTCACGCTTCCTCCGGCCAAGCGAATCGCCAGCTGGATCTCCATCACCTTCTGATGCTGCACCGAACTTCTCCCCTGCGGAAAAGCGAACCGATGGTCCAAGAAGCGAAGAACAGGGGAGTTCACCGATGGTGGATCGCCGTCATGATGTGCGTGACGCTCGTCGCCTGCGAAGGGATCCTCGATGTCGACACCTCCGGGGAGATCGTTCCCGACAACCTCGACGATGCGGGGCCCGCCGCGATTCCCACCCTGGTCAATGGAATGATCGGGACGTTCAATACCGCCGCAGATGAAGTCGCCCGCTACGCCGGCCTACTGACCGATGAGTTGATCCTGGCCGGCACCTTTCCGGATCGCCTCCAGGTCGATCGCCGCCGGGTTCTGGTCAGTAATGCGAGCGTCACCGACGACCTCTACACCCCGATCCACGCGGCCCGCTTCCAGGCCGATACCGCAGTCGTGCTCTTCCAGGCTCGGCTCGAGGACCCCGTCTTCTCCGAGGTCGCCGAGGCACTGGCGGAAGGGATCGCCCTGGGCCGGTTGTACGGGGGATATACCCGAATTTGGCTGGCTGAGCTCTTCTGCTGGAGCATCCTGAGCGGGGTCTTTCCCGAGACCGTTCCATCCCTCCCAAATCCTCGCATGGAGGAAGCGCTGGTGTTCCTCGAAGAAGCCGAGGCGTTGGCGGAAGCGGCGGAGTTACCCGAAGTACGACGGGCCGCGATCGTAGGGCAGGCCCGCGCCCTCCTCTGGCTGGGTCGATACGGCGAGGCTGCGATGCGTGCCGGCCAGGTCCCCCGGAGCTTCGCCTTCCGCGCCGAATTCTCGAATACGAATCCTGATCAGTACAATCGTGTGTATGCTTTCACCTGGGGGGATACGGAAGGGATTCGCTGGACGATCGGAGACGGGACCTCTCCGGCTCGGGGGAACGAGCGCTGGGAGCACCTCAACGAGTTTCGAGAACTGAACCTCCTGCGTATCCGACCCCCTGGCTTCACGTCCGTGGCCGGGACCAGCGTCCCGGTGGTCCTGCAGTTGCTGCACAATCGAGCGGAGTCGGAGCTTGTCGTGGCCTCCGGAATCGAGGCCCGGCTCATTCGGGCGGAGGCGCATGTTCGAGCCGGCGAGACTACGGCGGCGCAGGAACTCTTGAACGACCTTCGCGGAGACTTCAGCGCACGAGTGAGCGCCCGATGGGGCGTCGTCATTCCAACCCCGGAGTTCGCGCTCGATCCGCTTTCCCTCACCGGCGACCTGGCGGTCGACCTGAAGAGGGTAGCCGACGAGCGGGCGCGCGAACTCTGGCTGACCGGGGATCGCCTCACGACCGCCCGGCGGCTTCGTCTCGATCCGGCCGTGTCGATCGATCTCTTTCCTCCCTTCAAGGCCGGAGGGGGCGACGACGTCGCCTTCCCGATCGTGTTGAAGGAGCTCCAAAACAATCCCAACCTCGGTCTCAGCCAGGCCTGCCCGGCCGGACAGGAGCCTGGGGCGTGGCACTGAGGCGTCGCGCGAGGGCGTCCGGAACTGCTGCAAGGGTCTAAGACAGGAAAGCGGTGCGTCGCCGCCCGACAGGTCCTATCTTGGGAAGGATGACCAATCGCTTCTTGAGCCGGAGGTAGTCGACATGGGTCGATTCCGATCGTTTGACTTCATTTCCACTTTCAGGGCCACGGGCCAACGCCGACGGGCTGTGCCCGCTGCGGTTGTGGCCCTCCTCGCGGTTCTCACCGCATGTGCTTCGAGCGGGGAAGGGTCCGCCAGGGTCGATCAGAACGAGGTGGGCTTCGAGGAGCTGCAGGCCGCAGGTGTCAGCAATGCCTACGATGCCGTCCAACGATTGCGGCCGGCCTGGCTTCGGTCCCGAGGGCCGCGGAGCACGGGAATCGCCCAGATGGAGACGCAGATCGTGGTCTCTCTGAACGGCGCGTACTACGGTGATGTGGAGACGCTTCGGCAGTTTCCGATCGATGACGTGGAGGCGTTGACCTATGTGGATGGGACGGCCGCTCCCAACGCCGTGAGTGGCGTGGGTCCGGGGATCCATGTCGAGGCCGCGATCGTCGTGCGAATGAGGGGTCGCTGACAATCCATCTCGTGGGAGTGGATCTAGAACTACCAATGAGGAATCGGTAGCTTCCCAAGCATGATGCCTGAACGCGAGAGTAGAGGTGGACAACTGGGTACCCCCGAATCCCTGACCGGGGCTTCCCCCGCCGAGGAAGACGGGATGGTCTACGAGCCCGTGCGTGTCGAGAAGCCGTGGGGGTACGAGCTGATCTGGGCCCGCACCGACGAGTACGTGGGAAAGCTCCTTTTCGTTCGGGCCGGTGAAGCCCTTTCGCTCCAGTTTCACGAGGAGAAGGACGAGACGCTCTTTCTGTACTCCGGAGAGATCCGCTTCGAGGTCGGGGCGGGAATCAATTCCCTGCATCTCGTGCCGCTGGGTGTGGGACAGGCCATCCGCATCGTGCCCGGCACCCTGCACCGGATGGAGGCCGTAACGGACTGCACGATATTCGAGACCTCGACGACGCAGTTGGACGACGTGGTGCGATTGAACGATCGGTATGGTCGGGCCCCGGGGTCGTCGTCGGAGGCCCACGATCCCGACCCGGCCTGAATCGGTCGGCGAGGGATTGGAGGCGGTGCCTTTCGTGTTGGCGTTGGGATCGAATCTCGGCGACAGACGGGGCCACCTCGACGCGGGACTCCGATATCTTTCGGAGCGCCTCCAGATCGAGCGGGTGTCCTCGATCGTGGAGTCCGAACCGTGGGGCCCCGTTTCGCAACCCCACTATTTGAACCTCGTTCTGCGGGGGCACGGTGCCGAGAGCCCGACCGGCCTCCTGAGGATTGCACAGGGTGCGGAGGCTGAGGCCGGCCGCGTTCGGGACCTTCGCTATGGTCCTCGCACGCTGGATGTCGATATCGTCTTCTTCGGCGATCTCGTACTCGAGACGCCGTCCCTCACCATACCTCACCCGAGATGGGAAGAGCGACCCTTCGTGCGCGACCTGTTGAAGGAGGTCGCCGACGACCTCGTGGATCCTCGGAGCGGACGGAGCCTCGGGGAGCTCGATGAGCTTCCGGCGGCCGAACAGGAGGGCGAGTCATGACGGGTTCCCGGCCGCGATGGGAGGTCCGCGTTCAGGCCGGGGCCGAGGCCTATCCGGTCGTGGTCGGGCCCGGGGTCCTCGAGGAGCTTCCCGAGTTGCTGGCCCGCCTGGCTCCTGCACATCGCTATGCCCTCATCTCGGACGCGACGGTCCATGGCCACCACGGGCCACGGGTGCTCGCCCATGTATCCCAGGGTGGGGCGACGGTGAGTTCCCACACCTTCGAGGCCGGTGAGGAGCGGAAGAATCGTGCGGAGTGGGGGCGTCTGACCGACGAGTTGGTGGCGGCAGGGCTCGGCCGGGACGCCTGTGTGATCGCCCTGGGCGGAGGCGTCGCAGGCGACCTCGCCGGGTTCGTCGCCGCCACGTACATGCGGGGCGTCCCCGTGGTGCAACTGCCCACCTCCCTGGTCGCGATGGTGGATTCCTCGGTCGGCGGCAAGACGGGGATCGACCTCCCGACGGGGAAGAACCTCGTGGGGTCCTTTCATCCGCCGCAGTTCGTCCTGGCGGATACCGAGTTGGGATCGACGCTCCCTGTCGTCGAGCGAAGCCAAGGGTTGGCGGAGGCCGTGAAGCACGGAGCGATTCTCGATGCCGAGTACTTCGAAGCGATCGTAACGTCCGCGGATGCGCTCCTGGCCGGAGAACCCGATGCGACGGCCCGTATGGTTGCTCGATCGGTGGAATTGAAGGCGCGGGTGGTGAGCGAGGATGAGCGGGAAGGGGGCCTCCGACAGATCCTGAACTTCGGGCACACGCTCGGACACGCGATCGAGGCCGCTTCCGCGTACCGCCTACCCCATGGCAGCGCCGTGTCCATCGGGATGATCTGGGAAGCTCGGCTTGGAGAACTTCTCGGCGTCACCCGAGAAGGGGTGGCCGATCGATTGGTCTCTGCCCTGCGGGCGGTGGGACTTCCGGTCGAGCCGGAGTCGATCGCCGATGCGGATCGTTTGCTGGAATGGATTTCCCGAGACAAGAAGGCGCGGGGCGGCACGGCGCGATACGTCCTGTTGCGTGATGTGGGCGAAGTCGATCCAGGGGAGGGCTGGAGCCGCCCGGTGCTCTCGGAGGCCGTCCGTGCGATCCTGACCACTGGGATGTCAACGGGGGTTTGACTGCACGCATGGCGCGTCCCTATTCTCCTCTCTCTTCTTCCGGTCCTGTCGGCTTTCGGGTCGGCATTCTCATCCGTGAAACGGGTCCCCGCTGCGATGATTCCGGCCTGGAGGCGACATGCCGCTCTCTGAGCGACCGCGCGGCTTGAACACATTCGATGCGCTGGCGCGGCGCGCGGAGGTCGACCCGGAGGGAGTCTTTCTGGTCTATGAGGACCAGCCGATCACCTTCGGGCGAGTCGAGCGCCAGGCGTTGGCCCTGGCGGCGGGGCTGGCCAACCTGGGCGTGGAGCGTGGCGACCGGGTCGCGCTCATCCTGCCCGGTTGTCCGGAGTTCATCGTCTCCTTCTTTGCGGTGGCCCGATTGGGTGCGGTATTGGTGCCTTTGGATCCGACCCTCTCCGAGGCGGAGCTCCGCTATATGCTCCGTCACTCCGAGGCCACCTGCGCCATCGCCGTCGAGAAGTTCCAGGATGTCGATTATCTGGAGCGTTTCGAGGAGTTCTTTCCCCTCCTCCCGGAGCTCCAGTACCTCGTGACGGTCGGCGAGGAGGACCTCTGGTACGACGATCGGATCTTTCAGTTCGAGGACCTTCTCTCCTCCGGGAAGGGACTGGGAGCGGAAATCCGGGGGGGAGAGGACCCATCGGATCTCCTGGCGATCGTCTATACGTCGGGAACGACGGGGAAGCCGAAGGGGGTGGAGCTGTCGCATTCCGGGCTGATCCATGCCGCACGGGCGACCGCAGACGCTGTCGGATTGAGCCAGGGGGACCGGGCCTTCGGCGTCACGGCCCTCTTCCACGTCTTCGGGCTCGGGCCGGGGATTCTCGGCTCGGTACTCTCGGGCGCCTCTCTGGTTCTTCAACGGGAGTTCGACGCGACCGAGGCGTTGGATCTGATCGAGCGTCAACGTGTCACGGTGCACTACGGGGTCCCCACCGTCTTCGCCTCTGAGCTGCGGGAGCAACGACGCCGACCCCGTGATCTCTCCTCGCTCCGCACCGGTCTCGTGGCTGGAGCTCCCATGGGAGAGTCGCTCTTCCGACAGGTGGAGCGGGATCTCTGCCCGCGAATGCTCGCCGCCTACTCCATGACGGAGACTTCGTCGACGCTCGCGGTGACCTCGAGGGCGGATCCTCCGGAACGGAGGTGGCTCACGGTGGGTCGGCCGATCGCCGACACCTCCGTGCGTGTATTGGGGCCTGGAGGAGTCGAGTTGCCTCCGGAGAGTTTGGGGGAGATCGTGGTCCGTGGCCCCGGCGTCATGCGCGGGTACTACCGTCAGCCGCTCGAATCGTCCCGTTCTTTCGACTCGGAGGGGTACCTGAGAACGGGGGATCTGGGGATGGTGGATGAAGAGGGTACCATCCATTTGGTGGGGCGAGGGAAGGAGGTTATCATTCGAAGTGGTTCAAACGTTTATCCACGGGAGGTGGAGGATCGCCTTCACGCTCATCCGGCCATTCGAGACGCGGTCGTGATCGGGTCCCAGGACGAACTTCTGGGAGAGGCGGTCTGTGCGCTGTTGGTCCCCGTGGAGGGTGCGATCGTGACCGAAACCGAGGTCCGGGAATGGTGCCGCCGTACGCTGGCGGATCACAAGGTTCCCGATGTGGTCAGGTTTTTCGATTCGCTGCCGAGGACGGGAACCGGAGAAGTACGTCGGGTCGGGTTGGGGCGCCTCTTGGAGTCGCATTCGACGGACCCGATGCCTTGAGTCTCCGAGAGGCTTCCCCCGACCCATCCCTCGATCATCCTGATCCTGCGAGCCCGCTCGACGCGGGCCGGGACGGATGGGGGGGCGGGTGGGGAGGTTTCGCGGCCAAATTTCACGAGGGGGGCCGTCTGTGCTCCTCTCCGCTGCGAGAGTCGACGTAAACACTATGAGTACCTCCTTTTCCCGGGCTCCCCATATCGAGGGAGCCGGTGTCCCCGTGCATTCTCCCCAGGCGCCGAATGCGGCGCTCCTCATCGACTTCGACAATGTCACGATGGGGATGCGGAGTGATCTCTCCAAGGAGTTGAAAACGCTCCTCTCCTCCGACGTGATCAAGGGCAAGGTCACGGTCCAGCGCGCCTACGCCGATTGGCGCCGCTACCCCCAGTATATCGTTCCCCTCTCCGAGGCCTCGATCGATCTGATCTTCGCCCCGGCCTATGGGAGCAGCAAGAAGAATGCGACCGACATTCGGATGGCGATCGACGGGATCGAACTCGTCTTCACGCGACCGGAGATCGGCACCTACATCCTCCTCACGGGGGATTCGGACTTTTCCTCTCTGGTGCTCAAGCTCAAAGAGTACGGGAAGTACGTGATCGGGGTGGGAATTCAGGAATCCTCCTCGGATATCCTCGTCCAGAACTGCGACGAGTACTACTCGTATACTTCACTCTCGGGTCTTCGGAAGACCGACGAGCATGGGAGCAGCCCCACCGACCCCTGGGCGCTCGTGGAGCGCGCGGTGGAGCAAATGGGGAAGCGGGGAGACGTGATGCGCTCCGACCGCCTGAAGCAGGTCATGCTCGAGATCGATCCGGGGTTCGACGAGAAGGGGCTCGGATTCAACAAGTTCTCGCGTTTCCTCTCCGAGGCTGGCAAGAAAGGGCTCATCGTCCTTCAGAAGATGGAGAATGGGCAATACGAGATCCTTCCGGGACGAGGCGGTCGGAAACCAGACGAACGCCGCGTGGGTGCCCCCTCGGAAGGGCGTCGTAGTGAGCGCGGCCGGTCCGGGCGAGGACGCTCGACCCCTTCGTCCGAGTCGGGCTCTCGCGGCCGGAGCGCCGGCAGTGACCAGGTAGACGGCGATTCGGCGACGCCGCCAAGTGCTCCCGTCGAGGCGACCACGGGACAGGGGTCGGCGTCGGCCGGAACCACCGGCACCTCCACGCCGGACAGCGGGGCGCTCGAGGCGGCGTATTCGCTCCTGCGTCGGGCCATCTCCGAACTCCTCCAGGACGACGAGGGCGATTCGGTTCGGGACTCCGATGTCAAGCGAAGAATGCTCGCCCTCGATTCGGAATTCGACGAAGGCACGATGGGATATCCCAAGTTCTCTCGCTTTCTCCTGCAGGCACAGGATCACGAGGTCGTCGTGCTGCAGAAGACCGAGGGAGGGAACTATCAGGTCGGGCTCGGCACACGCATGGCTCCTCCCGAAGAGACACGGACGGTCGAGGCCGAGCGTCCAAAAAGAGATGAATCGGAGCCACGGCCCACGACAGCCACGCCGTCGGCCACTACCGAGTCGCCGCAGACGTCCGGACGGCTACGTCCTCGGGAAGCGACCGTGAGTGGCCGATCGGCCGGAGATGAGCCTCCTCCCCTCTTCGCGGGGCAGGTGGTCGTTCGCGGATCTTCCGAAGGAAAGTCGAACGATTCCGGAGCGGCCCGGCCCAGTGCCCACGCAGCCGCAGGCCCCACCGGTACCGTGATCGATCCGGTCGCGCTCCGGCTGCCGACGGGTGCCGAGAGTGTCGTCCAGTATCTGACGAACTCCTATGGGGGGGTCGGCAAGAAGACGGCCGAGACCCTGGTCGAGGCGCTCGGTGAGCGACTCTTCGTCGAATTGCAGAAGGATCCTCAGAAGGTGGCGGAATTGCTTCCCCCGGCGAGGGCCGAGAAGCTCCTGGAGGGGTGGCACGCAGACCTTCGACGTCGCAAGGACCGCTACGGCGGTGGGGATGCGGCGCCTCCGCTTCCGGACTCCGCGCCGGTCGGAGGTGATCCTGACAGAGCGTCGGAAGAGGAGGCGGAGAGCGGTGGGGATGACGTGTCCGGCGCCCCGCGCGGACGGCCTCGCAGGACTCGAAGCGGGCGCTAAGAGGCTCTTGAACAGGCCGAAGGACCTCCGGTGGGAGCCCCAGGGCCCGAATCGAAGGGGGCCTCTCGGTTCCATGAGATCCGCCGGTCCCACGGAGCCCCTGACGGGATCGGCTTGGCGATCTCTCCTCCCCGACGTGCACCCCCTTCCCATCACGTCGATCGGGGGATCGGCCGAGGCCGTGGCCCCGCGACTTCTGGGCTGCCACCTGCTTTCCCTCGTGGACGGCGTGGTCGTGGCCGGAAGGATTGTGGAGGTCGAGGCCTACCTCGGGCCGGACGATCCCGCGAGCCATGCGGCCACACGGGCCGGACGGACGAGGAGGAACGCTCCCATGTACGGTGCACCGGGAACGGCCTACGTCTACTTCATCTACGGGATGCACTGGTGCTTCAATGTGGTGACCGGAGCACCCGGAGACCCTCAGGCCGTCCTGATCCGCGCGCTGGAACCCGTGATCGGAACCGAAGCGATGGCCCGTCGTCGCGACCGAACCTCGGAGTTGGCGAACGGGCCGGCTCGGCTCTCTGAAGCGTTGGGGATCAACGGGTCCCTGAACGAGCACCTTCTGAGTGATCCTCCGCTCCTCCTTCTCGATGGGGAGCTTCGGGAGGGGGAGGCTGTCGCCGTCTCGGGGCGAATCGGAGTGCGAGAGGCGGCGGACTGGCCCCTGCGATACTTTATCGAGGGGAATCCGGCCCTCTCCCGTCGTGGACCCGTTCCCTCCCTCCAGGGCGCGGTTTCATGACGGATCCGACCTGGATTTCTATCTTTCCACCCGTTCTCGCCATCGTTCTGGCGATCTGGACGCGGCAGGTCTACCTGTCTCTGGCCGCCGGCGTCTGGATCGGTTGGACGATCCTCGAAGGATGGAATCCGCTGGCGGGAGTGGGGCGGGCCATCGAGGAGACTGTTGCGGTCTTCGCCTCGGCTGGGAACGCGAACGTCATCCTCTTCACCCTCGTCATCGGCGCCCTGATCGCGACGATCGAGAGTTCAGGCGGGGTGCGGGGATTCGTGCGCGCCCTCGAGGATCGCAGGTGGGTCTCGACACCCCGCCGCGCCCAGGGACTCGCCTGGGTCACGGGCCTCGTGATCTTCATCGAGTCGAACATCACGGTACTCGTGGCCGGTGCCGTCTCACGACCCCTTTTCGATCGATTCCGGGTGTCGCGTGAGAAGTTGGCGTACCTGATCGATTCCACCTCCGCCCCCATCTGCATCCTGATTCCCCTCAACGCCTGGGGAGCATATAACCTGGCGATTCTCGCCGAGCTTGGGGTGGAGGATCCGCTGGGCGTCTTCGTGGGTTCGATTCCCTTCAATTTCTACGCCTGGTTCGCCGTGATCCTGGCCGGTGCGACTGTGCTCTGGAAGCTCGATCTGGGACCGATGAAGGCCGCCGAGCGACGTACGCGGGAGGGGGAACTCCACTGGCCCGATTCTCGTCCGATGATCGACGAGGAGATCCTTTCGCCGCCCCCGAACGATCGCGTCCCCCCGCGGGCGGTCAATATGGTCGTCCCGATCGTGGTCATGGTTGCGATGATGCCGCTGGGGCTCTGGATCACGGGCGACGGCAACCTGCAGGACGGCTCCGGTTCCACCTCGGTCCTCTGGGCCGTCCTCGCGGCACTCGGGGTGAGTTGGCTCCTCCTCCTGGCGCAGAAGGCCGCTACGATCGATGAGCTGGTCGGAATCGGGCTGAAGGGGGCAGGGGGGCTCCTTCCCCTCGCACTGATCCTCGTCCTCGCCTTGGCGCTCGGGGCGGTGGCGAACACCCTGGGGACCGGGGAGTACGTGGCCGGGGTCACGGCCGACATCCTTCCCCCGGTGATCTTCCTCCCCTTGGTGTTCCTGGTATCCGCAGGGATCGCCTTCTCGACCGGGACGAGTTGGGGAACCTTCGCGATCATGCTCCCGATCGTGGTACCGGCCTCGATTACCCTCGGACTTCCGGCGGCCCCCTTCGTAGCGGCAGCGCTCTCGGGAGGAGTCTTCGGAGATCATGCCTCGCCGATCTCCGACACGACGATCGTTTCTTCGATGGCGGCGGCCACGGACCACATCGACCACGTGCGCACCCAGTTGCCCTACGCGCTCCTCGCGGGGGGAGCCGCCATGGTGGCCTTCGCGCTCACCGGATGGACCCTCTGATGCGTTCTTTCGCCGACAGATCCCCGATCGCTCCGGACCCATGTCCATGCAAATCGTCGTAGTCCTCAAGCGCGTACCAGATACCGATACCCGCGTTCGCGTCGCCGAAGACGGGTTCAGTCTGGATCCGGGCGGGGTGCGATACGTCACCAATCCCTACGACGAGTTCGCGCTCGAGGCGGCCCTGCGTATTCGCGAAGAGAGGGGCGAAGGGGAGATCACGGCGATCACCCTGGGAGAGGAGTCCGCCCAGGAGATGCTCCGCGGGGCACTGGCCGCCGGGGCCGATCGAGCCATCCTCCTCCGCGGCAGGGCAGGGTCGGACGGATCGGCGGTCGCCCGAGCCCTCCTCCCGGAGGTGGAGGCCCTCGGCCCGGACCTTGTTCTCTTCGGAATGAAGACGATCGATGACGATCAGGAGCAACTCGGGCCGATGTTGGCCACAATGTTGCGCCTTCCGTGCGCGACGGCGGTTTCGGAATTCGAGATCGAGGGTTCCCACCTGCGATGCCGTCGCGAAGTGGAGGGGGCGCGCGAGTGGGTCCAGTTGCCGCTTCCCGCGGCCCTCACGATCACGAAGGGGGCGTATGAACCCAGGCATCCGTCGCTGAAGGGAATCATGGCTGCCAAGAAGAAGCCCCTCGACGTTCGCGACGTCATCGTTCCCCCGGGACGCATGCGCGTGGTGGAGATGCGGCTCCCGCCCGAGCGGCAGGGGGCAAAGTTCATTGGAGAGGGGCCGGATGCCGTTCCCGAACTCGTCCGCAGACTTCGCGGCGAGGCGGGAGTACTCTAGTGGTTCGTCGCCGAAGTCCGATGGCATTCGGGCTCCGCTGCATCCACTCGGGCGGCGTTGCTCCTCCTTGGAATAGCGCTGCTATTCCTCGTCATCGCTCCTTGCCTGAGTGGCGCATCAGCGCCCTCAGTGCTCACCGGACTTCGGAGACGAACCACTAGGAGGGGGAGCTCGATATGGCTGGTGTACTGGCGTTGGTCGAGACGAAGGAAGGGTCACTCCGATCGTCCGGAATCGAGGCGATGTCGGCGGCAACGGTACTCGCCGAGCGCATGGGGACGGGCGCCGATGCCCTCGTCGTGGGACCGCCCGAAATTGATGCGGCGGCCGGTGCCCTGTCCGGATACGGGGCCGGCACGATTCACCTGGCACTCGACCCGGCCCTCGCCGGCTATCGCCCCGAGGTGTTCGCAGAGATCGCCGTTCAGGTGATTCGCGAGGGCGAGTACGACGTCGTCCTGCTGGCGGGCACGGGGCTGGGGCGAGATCTGGCCGGACGGCTGGGAGCGCTCCTCGACGTGCCGGTGGCCGAAGATGCGACGGCGATCTCCGTGATGGACGGTCGCCTCCGAATCGAACGGCCGGTCTTTGCAGGGAAGGCCCTCGCGACCGTCGAGGTCGACGTCTCTCCCACGCTCGTGACGCTCCGGCCCGGTGCCTTTCCTGTGCAGCAATCGGAGGGGGCAGGCACGCTCGCGCGGCGTTCCCTGGCCCTGGATCCTGGTCGTTGGCCCACAGAGACGATCTCGCGCGAATCGGGGAGCGCCGAGGTTCCGGACGTATCCGAGGCATCCATCGTAGTCTCCGGGGGGCGCGGACTGCGCGATCCCGAGAGCTGGCGGTTGCTCGAGGAACTGTGTGCGGAGTTGGGTCCCGAAGCCGGACTCGGTGCCTCGCGGGCGGTGGTCGACGCCGGATGGCGCCCGCACTCGGAGCAGGTCGGCCAGACAGGAAAGACGGTTGCCCCACGCCTCTACTTCGCGATCGGCATTTCCGGTGCGGTGCAACATCTGGCGGGGATGCGGACGGCCGGAACGATCGTGGCCATCAACCGCGACCGCGATGCCCCGATTTTCAGGGTCGCCGACTACGGGATCGTGGGGGACGCGTTCGAGGTGGTGCCTCGGTTGACCGAGGAACTTCGAAGCCCTCAGGGTCGCTGACCCAGGTACGCGATCGGGTCGACCGGACGTCCGCCCTTCCAGACTTCGAAGTGAAGGTGCGGTCCGGTCACGTTTCCGGTGCTACCGCTACGTCCCACCAGCTCTCCCGCAGCGACTGCCGCTCCGGTGGCGACGAGAATCTCCGAGAGGTGCGCGTATACGCTCAGCACACCTCCCCGGTGGTCGAGCCAGACCACGTTTCCGTATCCATTCATCCATCCGGCATAGCGCACGCTCCCGGCCGTCATGGCATGGATCGCCGTACCCTCGGCTGCCCGCAGGTCGACGCCCCGGTGCACGCGAGGAAGGACCCCTTCCCAGCGAACTCCGAAGGGAGCCGTCACCTGCGACTCCAGCGGTATACGGGGGATCGTGCATCCCGTCGCAGAGAGTCCCAGGAAGGCCAGCAGGAGCGCAACGGACCTTCCGGCGCCGGTCATGGCGACGCCGTCCATCCGGAATCCGGGAGGAGAAGCACGTCGAGGGGGTCTCCCCGCTCGGCGGCCGGCGTCCCCTCGGGGATCACCGCCAGACCGTCCGCAAGCGCCATGCTTCGAAATGATCCGGACCCCTGTGGTCCCGCGGAACGGGCGGCCCATTCCACGCCCTCCGCTCGATCCAGGTGGACGCGAAAGAGTCGGGTGAGATGGGGTGGGCCCCGGAAGGGCTCGTGTGCAGTGGCGCGTACCCGTCGCAGGAATCGGGTGCGGTGCCCGCCGAGCGAACGGAGTGCCGGGAGAGCGAGGGTCAGGCAGGTGACCATCGCGGAGACTGGATTTCCGGGGAGGCTGAGGACCGGGATGGTCCCGTCGGCCCCGGCGACAGGAAGGCGCCCCAGGCTCACGGGGCTGCCCGGCCGCATCCGGATCCTCCAGAAGTCGATCTCGCAGCCGAGGTCCTCCAGGACGCCCTTCACCAGGTCGGCCTGCCCCATAGAGGCTCCCCCCGTCGTCACGACGAGGTCGGCCGAGCGGGAGGCCTCACGCAGGACCTCTCGAAGGGCCTCGCGATCATCCGGCGCTCGGCGCGGAGGGTGCACGGTCGCGCCGGCCCATCGAAAGAGGAGGGGAAGGGTGGGAGAGAGGATATCGGCGCGTCGAATCCCACCCTCGAGCGCGCTCCCCTCTCCGGCCGGAACGAGCTCATCCCCCGTCACCACGAGAGCGACGCGGGGCGATGGATGTACAGGCAGGTGGGAACTTCCGGTGGCCGCCAGGAGGGCAAGGAGTCCGAAGCCCACAGTGTCCCCCGGGGAAGCCAGGACAGCCCCTTCCGTCATCTCCTCGCCTTCCGCGCGTACATTCTGCCCGAGCTCCGGATAGGGAGCTTCTCGATCCCGGGGGGGAAGGACACGGACGCGACCCGGATAGCCGGATTCCCGATCGGTATGTTCCACCGGTATGACGGTGTCGGTGCCCGGCGGAAGGAGGGCTCCCGTCATGATGCGGACGGCGGATCCCTCCTCAAGGCGCTCTCGCCATGGCTTGCCTGGGAGGCTGTCCCCTACTACCCGATGGTATCGGTCGTCGGACGCACCCACCCCTGCGAAGTCCGCGTGACGAACGGCGTACCCATCCATGTGGGATGTGGGCCCAGGAGGGAGCGTCAGAGGGCTTCGGACTTCCTCGGCGAGGGCGAGCCCGGTGGCCTCCAAGAGAGCCGTCTTCCGTTGGGGCAGCGCAGGTGCCGCCGTGAATATCCTTCCCAATGCCTCTCGGAAGGAGACCCAGTCCGGTTGCCTCGACTCGAAGGTGGCCACGGTCTCAGCGATGGGTCAGAATCGGTAGGAGACCCCGACCGTGACGGCGGACCAGCCGGTCCACTCGTCTTCCGGCACCGGCCCGAGCGACTCCTCGAAGGTTCGAAAAGCCGCGGGGTTCCCAATCTTCCAGAGATTCAGGGAGCCCTCCAACCCGGCCCCGAGCCGTTCGCCGAAGTGCCAGCGAATGCCTCCCCCCACCGTGCCAGTGAGCGTGGGACCGAAGGTGAACTTGGATCCCGCCCCGAACTCCTCCTCAGCGTCGGTACTCCCCGAGAGGCTCATCGCCAGACCGCCCCCCCCGAAGACATACGGAGCCAGCCCATGCCACGTGCGGCCGCCGGTCAAGCTGAAGCGGCCCCGCGCTTCCAGCAATGCGATGTGATGGTCCACGAGCTCCAGGAACTCGGGTTCTTCGCCGTCGCCGGTTGGATCGTAGACATTTCGATCCGCCGCGATGTACTGAAGGGCGGCCTCGATTCCCGCCGTTCCAGTCAGGGCGAGTCCGTACCGCACACCGATCAGGGGACCTCCGCCCGGTCCGAGTTCGATCGTTCCCCGGTTCTCGCCGGCCACCCCGCCGAAGACGGTGACCTCGTGACGGGTCTCGATGAACGAATAGGGCGAGGTGATCGTCTGTGCCTGCGCGCCGCCGGCGACGGAGAGGAGGGCCAACAGGGCCGGAACGACGAGCGGAAGCGTGGGCGAAATTCGGGGCATCGGGTGCCGATTCAAGGGTACGCCTCGCTCCGGGACGGAGCCAGGTCGGGGCCATTATCGCGTCGCGGGCCCGCAGGGTGGTCACCTTCGGACCGCAGAAGCTACCGGAGCCCCCTGAAAGGGGGCAACCCGGTCCCTCCCTTCGGCACAGCGGGTTTGACGGGCCCGGTCCGCTCCGTCAAGTTTGCTTGAACGACGCCGTTCCTGTAACCCTACCACTCCGGGATCGTTTCGCACGATGTCCCTTCGGTCGTCGCCGATCGCAGCGCTCTGGGACCCCCTCGCAGCACTTCGAGGCCCCATCGTTGCGGCTGTCGTCTTGATAGGAGTCCTGGGGGGGAGTCCGGACGGGGTGAAGGCGCTGGCCGCGCAGGAGGCCACCCTTCGGGTCGAGGAGAACTTCCGAACCGAGCCCAACGGGGACATCCTGGGGCAGGTCATGCCAGGAACGCGCGTTCTCGTCGTCGAGGAGTCGGGCGATTGGAGCCGCGCTACGATTCGCGGCTTCATCTGGTTGCCCTCGGTGCAGGACCGTCCCGCCAACAATCCGCACAACCTCGTCGTCGCTGCGCCCGAGGGCGAGAACCTTCGCGACGAACCCTCGGGGAGAGTGGCGGGGCGTCTGATTGCCGGTACGGTGCTCGAGGAGTTGGAACGCCTTCCGGGGTGGGTGGAGGTCCGACGCACGGGATGGATCTGGTCGGCCTCGCTCGATCTCGCTGCTTCTCCGGCTGCTCAGCCCCGCGTATCTCCAAATCCTCCGCCGGCTTCCGTGGCACCCTCTCCGGCCCCCGCGCCCGCGGACGAGGCGGCTCCACCCGCCCCTTCCGATCCTTCGGAGGGATGGCTCCGTGGAGGGGCCACGGGCACGCAGCTCCTCTCCTCCCCCGATGGCGACACCGTCGGGCGAGTAGAGCCCGGCGCGGAAATGCGCGTCGTATCTCGTGAGGGAAACTGGGCCCGGGTACAACTGGATGGATGGGTCTGGCTTCCCTCGCTCGAGGCGGAGACCGATCCCGAAGCGGGGGGTCCGGCCGTCCTCACGGGCCTTTCCGCCGGCGACCTCTCACGGGAGTACGAACGGTACCGTGGCCGGGTCGTAGAGATGAGTCTCCAATACATCTCGCTCGAACAGGCGGAGCAGGTGCGTACGGACTTCCGCGAGGGTGAGCCCTTCCTCCTGACGCGTTCCCTGGATGCCGATCGGGGATTCGTCTATGTGGCCGTTCCTCCCGAGCAGCTCGAGCAGATCCGCGTCCTGACGCCGCTCGAGACCATCCGTGTCGTAGCACGCGTTCGGGCCGGGGCGTCGGCGTTCACCGGGAGTCCGATCCTCGACCTCATCGAGATCGAACGAGTTCGCTGAATTCTATCAGGAGAGGGAATCGTGCGTGAGTTTCAGGACGATACCGGAAGGGTCTGGGTCGCCGGCGTTCGGGAGCGGCCCGGTACGAACTACAAGGGACGCTTCGGCTTCGTCGCGCACCCCAAAGACCTGGGTCCGACTGCGGAGGTGTCGCTCGAGGACGTGCGATGGAACCGCGTGGAGACGGCGCGACGCACGCTCGAGACCATGTCGGAGGTCGAGCTCGTTCGTCGCCTGCGTTCTGCGTT
>JBBDLO010000020.1:0-3959 GCA_040878815.1 Gemmatimonadota bacterium
CCAGATTCATGAGAATCACCTTGATCTCGCCCCGGAAATCCGGGTCGATCGTTCCCGGGCTATTGGGAAGGGTGAGGCCGTATCGGAGCGCCAACCCCGAACGCGGCCGAACCTGGCACTCGATCCCCGGCGGGATCTCCATCTCCAGCCCCGTTCCGACCGCGCGTCTCTCGCCTGGAGCCAGGTCGAAGTCGACCTCGGCCGAACGAATATCGTAGCCCGCGGCGTCCGAGGTCGCACGAGACGGAAGCGGGAGATCGGGATTGTGGGGCAACCGGCGGAAGCGCACCGCAAAAGGCTCCGACATACCGGTCATCCTTCGCCGGGACCCAACCGTAGCACGACCTGCCGCTCCGGGTCGAAGTAGTGCGAAGCGAGGTCGGCGACCTCATCCCGGGTGACGGCCTCGATCGAGGCGAGGAGTTCATCCAGCGTCAGCGTGGGCTGATCGTGGAGGGCGAACCCGGCCAGTCGGAAGAGCCGCGAGCCTGTGGATTCGAGGGAAAGCATGACCTGGCCCTTCACCTGATTCTTCACCTCGTCGAACTCACGTGGACCCAGTCCGTCCTTCGCCAGCTTCGCGTACTCCGCCAGCACGGCCTCGGCGGCTCGGTCGCCCCACTCCGGTCGGGTACCGACGTAGACGCCGGCGATCCCGGCTCGAGAGTGGAAGGACTGAAAGGAGTAGACGCTGTATCCGAGGGCCAGCTCCTCTCGAATCTTTTGGAAGAGACGCGACCCCATCCCGCCCCCGAACGCGGCCGAAAGCAAGATCAGGGGAAAGCGAGCCGCATCTGCACGGGGGGGAGTTCGCGTGCCGAACACGAGATGCGTCTGCGCACCTTCTCGAGGAACACGAACGTCTCGGGCCGTCGTCTCGAAGGAGACTTCGGGCACCGTCGGATTCAATAGCTCCGGGCGGGACCCGAGACTCCGACTCACCTCCTCGACGAAGCGCTGGTGATCCAGACACCCGGCCGCCGCCACGATGATGGGGCCGGCCAGATAACGCTCGCGGTGCAAGGCCTGAAGGGCCTCTGCGTCGAGCCCGCCTACCGTGGTCCGCGTTCCGAGTATGGACTGGCCATACGGGTGCGCGTCCCAGAGCGCCTCGCCGTGCAACTCGAAGACGAGGTCATCCGGGGTGTCATCGACGGTGGAGATCTCCTCGAGGACCACCTCGCGCTCCAACGCCAGGTCGGTTTCCCGCAGGAGGGGGTTGAGCACCAGGTCGGCCAAAACCTCCCAGGCGATGGGCAGGTGCTCCGAAAGGACCCGCGCCTGAAAGGCAGTGTGCTCCTTCGACGTGAAGGCGTCGAGGGAGCCACCCAGGCGTTCGAGCGCAAGGGCAATCTCGTGCGCGCTTCGCTTCGACGTCCCCTTGAAGACGAGGTGCTCGAGAAGGTGACTGATCCCCGCGAGTTTCGGGGGATCGTGGGCTGCACCATGGCGAATCCAGATCCCCGCGCTGACGGACCGGACTCCGGGAATGTGCTCGGTAAGCACGCGGACGCCGCCCGGAAGCTGCGTCTCACGAAACTCGCCGCGCACGGCGTCCGCGTCGGCCTTCACCGCCGCGAGCAACCCGGAGCCCGGTACGCCCATGAATTAGCCTCGGCTCGCCGCCTCGACCTCTTCGACCTTGGAACCTTCTTCCTCGATCGCGGCCTTCCGGGAGAGGCGCAGCCGGCCCTTCTCGTCGATGGCGAGCAGCTTCACCCGCGTCACGACCCCGCGCTGGAGCACATCCTCGGTGTTCTCGGTACGGCCATCGCGGAGCTCGGAAATGTGGCAGAGCCCCTCGACGCCGGGGAGGATCTCGATGAAGGCGCCGAAGGTCGTGACGTTCTTGACCGGCCCCTGATACACGCGACCCACCTCGGGCTCCTGGACGATCGCCTCGATCATCTCACGGGCGCGGGCGGCGGCCTCTCCGGAAACCGCGGCGATCTTCACGATCCCCGAATCCTCGATGTCGATCTTGGCTCCGGTCTCGTCCTGGATCGCGCGGATCGTCTTCCCCTTCGGGCCGATGATCTCGCCCAGCTTCTCCGGATTCACCTGAATCGAGGTGATGCGCGGGGCATGCGGCGAGAGCTCCTCACGGGCCTCGGAGATCGTCTGGTTCATGATGTCCAGAATGTGCAACCGGGCCGTCTTGGCGCGCTCGAGCGCTTCCTGAAGGATCTCGCGCGTCAGCCCCTCGACCTTGATGTCCATCTGGATCGAGGTCACTCCGTCCTTGGTGCCGGCGACCTTGAAGTCCATGTCGCCGAGAGCATCCTCCAACCCGAGGATGTCGGTCAGGACGGCGACCCGGTCGCCCTCCTTGATGAGTCCCATCGCCACCCCGGCGCAGGGAGTCTTGATCGGCACGCCGGCCGCCATGAGCGCCATCGACGTTCCGCAGACGGTGGCCATCGAAGAGGACCCGTTCGACTCGAGGACGTCCGAGACGATCCGAATCGTGTAGGGGAAGTCATCGTACGCCGGTAGAAGCGGCTGGATCGCCCGCTCCGCCAGGGCGCCGTGCCCGATCTCCCGCCGCGAGGTACCGCGCATCGGCTTCGCCTCACCGGTGCAGAAGGGAGGGAAGTTGTAGTGGAGCATGAACGACTTGGTGATCTCCTCCGCCGAGTCGATCGAATCGATCCGCTGCTCGTCTCGCGAGGTTCCGAGCGTGGCCACGACGAGGGCCTGCGTCTGCCCCCGCGTGAAGAGGGCGGATCCGTGCGTGCGCGGTAGGAGCCCGATCTCGCAGGAGATGTCGCGAACCGTGGCGAGGTCCCGGCCGTCGGCCCGAACACCCTCGTCGAGAATGCGATTGCGCATGCTCGACTTCTCGATTCCCCGAAGGATGTCCCCGACCTGGTCGCGAGAGTCTTCGAACTCCTCGTCCGAGAGTTCCTCCTGGAGGCGGTCCACCACGTCCTCCCGGACCGCGGCCAGCGCCTGATTCCGCTGCTGCTTTTCGCCCAGCGCCATCGCCTCCGCGACCCGCGGACGCGCGATCCCTTCGATTCGCTCTCTGAGGTCGGCATCCGGGAGCTTGGACACCCACTCCATCTCGGGCTGCCGCCGTCCGGCAATCAGCTCCTCCTGGATGTCGATGAGCTGACGGATTCCCTCATGGGCCACCTCGAGTCCCTCGAGGACGTCGGCCTCGGGAACCTCGACCGCTCCCCCCTCGACCATCGTGATGGCATCTCGCGACCCGGCGACGATGATGTCGACGTCGGAGTAGGCGAGCTGCTGGAAGGTCGGGTTGAGGATCCAGTTCCCTCGGATCCGCCCCACCCGCACCGAAGCGACGGGGGTGTGGAAGGGGATCTTGGACATGTTCAGCGCCGCGGAAGCGCCGAGGAGACCGAGGACGTCCGCGTCGTTCTCCTGGTCGGCCGAGAGTACGGTGCAGATGATCTGCGTCTCGTACAGGAAGCCGTCCGGGAAGAGGGGGCGCAGGGGGCGATCGATCTGGCGGCAGGAGAGAATCTCCTTCTCGCCGAGGCGTCCCTCCCGCTTGAAGAACCCTCCCGGAATCTTCCCGGCCGCGTATGACTTCTCGCGGTACTCGATCGTCATGGGGAAGAAGGGGAGGTGTGTCGGCCGGTCCTGGACCGCGGCAGTACAGAGGACGACCGTCTCTCCGAACTGCACGAGGCAGGAACCATGGGCCAACTTGGCGAGGCGACCCGTTTCCAGGATCAGCTTGCGACCTGCGAACTCCGTCTCGATTCTTTGCATCGATTTCCGTTCCGTTTACCGTAGAATGATGTCGGACGCCGGCGGGGAGGAGATCTCGCCGCCGCACGCCACTTCGAGCGTTCCACGAATCCGGAGTCGGTACGACCGCCGCGCCGCCGGGGGCAACCCGTCTGGGGTCCGCCGGGGGTCCAGCCTGTACCTGGGTCGACCTGTCCGGTCCGGGAACGTACAACGAGAAGCGGCGACCGGAATGT
>JBBDLO010000021.1:0-18007 GCA_040878815.1 Gemmatimonadota bacterium
CACGGACATCCTCACGAAGAGCCTCGGGACGAACAACCCGATCAATGTGGTCCGCGCGACGCTCGACGGGCTCACTCACCTCGTGACTCCGGAGCAGGTTGCCAGGGAACGTGGAGTCTCGGTCGAATCCGTGGGAGGTCGACGTGGCTGACAAGGCGAAGTCCGAGGGAAAGAAGATTGCGATCACCCAGGTCAGGAGCGGGATCGGTCGTCCGTATACCCACCGGCGCACTCTGCGGGCGTTGGGGTTCACGCGCCATCAGCAGACGCGAATCCACCAAGACAACCCCGCGATTCGGGGAATGATCACACAGGTTCGGCACCTCGTCACGGTGCGGGATCTCGAGGAGTAGACGGCAATGACGGAACTCCATGACCTTCGACCCGCGCCGGGTTCTCGCAAGAACCGTAAGCGCTTGGGCCGTGGACCGGGTTCGGGGACCGGGAAGACCAGCGGACGCGGAGAGAAGGGTCAGAAGGCTCGCTCCGGTGCCTCGATTCCCGCCGGCTTCGAGGGGGGCCAGATGCCCCTCCAGCGGCGGATTCCCAAGGGGGGGTTCACTCCCCTCCGGCGCGTCGAGTACCAGGTCGTGAATGTTCGGACTCTGGAGGAGATGGCCGAGTCCGAGATCACGCCCCTTGTGCTCAAGTCCCGCGGGCTGATCGGTTCGTTGAAGGATCCGGTGAAGGTTCTCGGCACCGGTGAGTTGACGCGCAAGCTATCGGTATCGGCCCACGCGTTCAGCCAGTCTGCACGAGAGAAGATCGAAGCGGCCGGGGGATCCGTAGAGACGCTCGATCGCTGATCGCGCACGACCTGCGGCAACCTCGAATACCCGGTCAGACTCCTCAGTCAGGTTTCTAAGGCAGGCGCTCACGGATGGCGAACCCGATCCAGAATCTCTTCCGGTTTCCGGAGCTCAAGGACCGGATCCTCTTTACCCTTTTGATGCTCCTGATCTATCGGGTCGGTGCTCACATCACCGCACCCGGGATCGACCTCGGTCAGCTCGAGGCCCAGTTCGGAGCTCTTCAGGGAACGCTCTTCGGCGTCTATGACATGTTCGTGGGCGGGGGGCTCTCGAGGGCTACGATTTTTGCCCTCGGGATCATGCCCTATATCTCCGCCTCGATCATGTTTCAGCTCCTGGCGGCGGTCTTCCCCACGGTCGAGAAGCTTCAGAAGGAAGGCGAGGAGGGGCGCAAGAAGCTGACGCAGTGGACGCGCTACACGACGCTCGTCCTCTGTATTCTTCAGGCCTATGGGTATTCGGTCTTCGTCGGAGGGATCGAGGGCGCCGTCATCGTCTCGCCCTTCCTCTTCACCCTGAGCACCGTCCTGGTCCTCACCGTCGGTGGAATGTTCGTCATGTGGCTCGGTGAACAGATTACCGAGCACGGCGTCGGGAACGGGATGTCCCTCCTGATCTTCTTCTCGATCATTCAGGGGCTCCCGGCAGCGGTGGTGCGAACCTGGGAGGCGATGCGGGTCGGCGAGATCACGCTGATTGCGAGCGTGGCTCTCCTGGTCGTCGTGGTCGGGGTCACGGCGGGCGTGGTCTCCATGACCATGGGTGCGCGACAGATTCCCGTTCAGATTCCCCGGAAGGTCGTGGGGAGGGGAAGGGTCCAGGAGGGGCAGAAGTCCTATGTGCCCATCCGCCTGAATGCGGCCGGCGTGATGCCGATCATCTTTGCGCAGTCCTTCATCATCGTTCCGGGGACGATCGCGGCCTTCTCGAATTCCGCGCTCCTCCGCGAAATCTCCGATATGTTTCAGCCCGGAAACTGGCTCTACTACGGGGTGTATGCAGTCCTCGTCGTCTTCTTCACCTACTTCTACACCGCGATCATCTTCAATCCGGTCGACCTCGCGGAGAATCTCAAGAAGCAGGGTGCCTTTATTCCGGGAGTGAAGCCGGGAGCGCGCACGGCCGAGTACATCGACCGCGTGCTGACCCGGGTTCTGGTTCCAGGGTCGATCTACCTGGCGATCATCGCGATCCTTCCCTTCTGGATCTTCGATATCTTCAATATCCAGACCTTCTTCTTCGGAGGTACCGGCCTCCTCATCTGTGTCGGCGTGGGGCTGGATACCGTTCAGCGGGCCCAGCAGCACCTGCTGCTCCGCCATTACGACGGTTTCATGAAGAAGGGACGGGTAAAGGTGCGCGGACGGCAGAGGTACATGTGAAGGCGCACACCTGATGGTGGTGATTCTCCTCGGACCTCCTGGGGTGGGAAAGGGCACCCAGGGAGTGCTCCTCGCCGATTCCGTCGGATGGGAGCGGATCGTGACGGGCGACCTCCTGCGAGCCGCGCGACGAGAAGGGACGGCGCTCGGACGTAAGGCGCAGGAATTCATGGACCGCGGAGATCTCGTGCCCGATGACGTGATCGTCGACCTGGTCCGGGAGCGACTCTCGAATCTCCCGGTCGACCGCGGCGTGATCTTCGACGGATTTCCCAGAACGCTTCCCCAGGCGCAGGCCTTGGATCAGGTTCTGCCGGAGCGTGGGCGGAAGGTGGACGGAGTTCTCCTCCTCGAGGCGCCGGATGAGGTTCTGGTGAAGCGAATTGGGGGAAGGCGTAGCTGCCCGCAGTGCGGACGAGTCTACAATGTGCATTTCGAGCCCCCGGTGTCCGAAGGCGTCTGCGACGAGTGCGGCGCGCTTCTCGATCACCGGAGCGACGATGCGCCGGAGACGGTGGCGCATCGACTGGAGGTATACCGGGAGCTGACCGCGCCTGTGGTCGAGCACTACGAGAGTGCTTCCGCGCCGGTTCTGCGGATCGACGGGGATCGAAAGCCGGAGCAGGTCCGGAAGGCCATGTGGAAGGCGTTGGTGGAGCACATCGAGGTGGGAGACTGAGGGAGAGGATGATCGAGCTCAAGACTCACTCCGAGATCGAGGAGATGGCCAAGGGCGGTGCGATCATCGCGGCCCTTTTCCGCGAGATCGAGGAGAGAGTGGCTCCGGGGACTTCCACGCTCGAGCTCGACGGATTCGCCGAAGACTACATCCGGTCTCACGAGGGGGCCGTGCCGCTCTTCAAGGGGCTCTATGGGTTTCCAGGGACACTCTGTACCTCGATCAATGAGGAGATCGTGCACGGGATTCCCTCCGACTCGCGTGTCCTCGGCCCGGGCGACGTGATTTCGATCGATGTGGGAGTGCGTCTCAACGAATGGTGCGCAGACTCCGCCCGCACCTTTTCAGTGGGCGAACTCGACCCGACCACGGAACGACTTCTGGAGGTCACCCGCGAGGCGCTGGATGCCGCGATCCTGGCTGCGACCGCCGGGAGGCACGTCGGGGACATCGGCCACGCCGTGGAGTCCGTCGTGGAAGGCACGGGATTTCGAGTCATTCGAGACCTGGTCGGGCACGGGATCGGACGCGAGCTGCACGAGGATCCCCAGGTGCCGAATCTCGGAAAGCAGGGGAGGGGCCCCGAGCTTCGGGAAGGCATGGTGCTCGCGATCGAACCGATGATCGCGGTGGGCACGCATCGAATTCGAACCCTGGCGGACAAGTGGACCATGGTGACCGTGGACGGATCGATGTCTGCGCATTACGAGCACACGGTGGCGGTGACGAGTGAGGGGCCCCGGATCCTCACGATGGAAGCCTCTCCGGTCGTGGCAGTTTGAGCCGCCGGGTATGGGGTCGAATGATTCGATGTCTGGAGATGCTTGAGGGGAAACCCTCTCCAGATTATACTACTAAGCTCTACTACGAACGCTTGGCGAGGCTCCGATGAAGGTAAGATCCAGTGTGAAACCGATTTGCGAACACTGCAAGGTGGTTCGCAGAAGCGGTGTCGTGCGCATCATCTGCAAGCGAAACCCTCGCCACAAGCAGCGGCAGGGATGATGACCCCTATCGCATCTGCGTAAGGTCCGGGAGACCCAATGGCACGTATTGCGGGAGTAGATCTCCCACGAAACAAGCGAATCGAGATCGCCCTGACCTACATCTTCGGAGTCGGGCGGCCACGATCCCTGATGATTCTGGAGTCTGCCGGGATCAGTCCCGACACTCGGACTCAGGATCTGAGCGACGACGACGTGAATCGCCTTCGCCGCGAGATCGAGTCCAAGTACAAGGTCGAGGGGGCGCTCCGCACCGAGGTGTCCATGAACATCAAACGGTTGATGGACATCGGCTGCTACCGTGGCGTTCGCCATCGCCGTGGCCTTCCGGTGCGGGGACAGCGTACGAGCACGAACGCCCGGACCCACAAGGGGAAGCGGCGCGCGATCGCAGGTAAGAAGAAGGCGCCGAAGAAGTAGGCTCCCGGTACGGGTCCGGGGGCTGAACTGCCGTTCAACGGAAGGAGTCGCGGTTGTCCACGAAGAGCCAAGGGCCCAAGAAGCCGGGGGCCCGCGTAAAGCGCGCGAAGAAGACGGTGGAGTCGGATGGAGTGGCGCATATCAAGGCCACCTTCAACAACACCATCGTGACGATCGCCGATAGCAACGGGGATGTCGTGACCTGGTCCAGCGCCGGAAAGGCGGGGTTCAAGGGGTCCAAGAAGTCGACCCCCTTTGCCGCAACCATGGCCGCGGAACAGGCTGGACGAGAGGCGTATGCCCTCGGGGTTCGGCGAGTGAATGTGCGCGTGCAGGGTCCGGGATCCGGGCGCGAGTCCGCCATCTCTGCCCTGGCCGCAGCCGGATTGCATGTGAAGGCGATCGAAGACGTCACGCCGCTCCCCCACAACGGGTGCAGACCTCCCAAGAAGCGGCGGGTCTGACGGATTACCGGAGAAGGTGCGGGGGCGTGCAGGGAGGATCGCTTCGTAAGCAGGATCGGCGCGACTTCCATTTCAAGAACATCGTTCGTTCGATACGGGGTGCCTGATGGCTCGTCATACGGGATCAGTTTGCAAGCTTTGCCGGCGCGAAGGGCAGAAGCTCTTCTTGAAGGGGCAGAAGTGTTACACGGAGAAGTGTCCCGTGGAGAGGCGCGCCTATCCGCCGGGGCAACACGGGCCGGCTCAGGCACGGCGCCGAAAGCAGTCCGAGTATGCGCTTCAGCTTCGAGAGAAGCAGAAGGTCAAGCGTATGTATGGGCTTCAGGAGCGGCAGTTCCGGAACCTCTTCCAGAAGGCCAGCAAGCAGGACGGGGTGACCGGTGCCAATCTACTGATCGGCTTGGAGACTCGACTCGACAACGTCGTATTTCGACTCGGATTCGCGTCCAGCCGCAATCAGGCGAGGCAGCTGGTGCGTCATCGCCATGTCGAGGTCAACGGTGAATTGGTGGACATTCCCAGTTACCACCTTCGGAGTGGGGACGAGGTTTCCGTGCGCACTGCGTCTCGAGAAATCGTACCCGTCGAGGTGAGCCTCGGGGCCCGGACTCGTCCGAAGCTCGCGGAATGGCTCTCCCTGGACGAGAAGAATCGGGTCGCCCGTATCGTGAGGGATCCGACCCGAGACGATATCCCGATGGAAGTCCAGGAACAGCTCATCGTGGAGCTTTACTCGAAGTAATCTCAACCCCCGTGCTCGCAGGAATTGGAGGATATGGTGGAAATTGATCTGACCGGACTGGTCCTTCCTGAGAAGGTCGAGGCAGTTCGGACCTCACAGGATGGTCGCAGCGGGGAGTTCGTGATCGAGCCCCTCGAACGGGGATACGGGCACACATTGGGGAACTCGGTACGTCGGGTCCTCCTTTCGTCGCTTCGTGGTGCTGCTGCCTGGGCGTTCCGCATCGATGGTGTGGTTCATGAGCACCAGACGATTCCCGGAGTCGCCGAAGACGTACACCAGGTGATCCAGAACCTGAAGTCGTTGATTGTGGTCCTGGACGACGATGTGCAGGAGGCGACGCTCGAGGTTCGCACGAAGAAGTCTGGCCCTGTGACCGGCGCGAACATTCAGCCGAAGGCCGGGGTCCGCGTCCTCGATCCGGAGCATCATCTCCTCACCCTCCAGGAGGCGCGAGATTTCCGCATGGAGATCCGAGTCAACAAGGGGAGGGGCTTCGTGCTCGCCGACCAGCATGTGCGGGAGAAGGGGGCTCCGGTGGACCTCGTTCGCGTGGATTCCATCTACAATCCTGTCCGCCGCGCCAATTTTCAGGTTCTCGAGACGCGCGTCGGCCAGCGCACCGACTTCGATCAGTTGACCTTCTTTCTGGAGACGGATGGGTCGATCACCCCGGAGGAGGCGCTCGCGATGGCCGGCTCTCTCCTCCGAAAGCATCTCGAGTACTTTCTCTTCTTCGGCGGGGAAGCGCTTCCGAGGCCCGCGCCCCATGGGGCGAGCCCGGTACCGGAGGCTGTGCAGGATCTGTTCGAGCGTCCGATCGAGGATCTCGCGGAGCTCAGCGTACGGTCGCGGAACTCCCTGCAGAAGGAAAACATCCAGACGCTCGGTGACCTCATCCAGAAGTCCGAGGAGGAGATGTTGGAGATCGAAAACTTCGGCAGAAAGTCGCTGAAGGAGATCCAGGATTTCCTGGCTGAGCACGAATTGAGGTTCGGGATGCAGGTGACGAAGGGAGATGATGGGCAGCTGTTCTTCGTGGAGGATGACGCCTCGGCACAGGCGGTATCAGCCGACGAGGGCTGACGGAGGGACACGCTCGGCGCCCCTTGGAGGTCGCCTGGTGGAAGCGCAGGATCCCTGGACACGTTCTGTTGACCCGGCGATCATACCGGGTATCCAGGACAGCGACACGACTGAGGAAGGAAACCCATGCGGCATAGAAAGACCGGGCGGCAGCTTTCTCGAAGCGTCTCCCATCGGCGTGCGACGCTTCGGAATCTGGCCATGAATCTGTTCCGACATGAGCGG
The DNA here is from genome assembly GCA_040878815.1 of Gemmatimonadota bacterium. GTDB lineage: Bacteria > Gemmatimonadota > Gemmatimonadetes > Longimicrobiales > Gaopeijiaceae > JBBEBG01. Next base: position 6,815 of record JBBDLO010000021.1, read on the forward strand.
ATTGAGACGACGACTGCCAAGGCCAAGGAGCTGCGCCCTTATGCCGAGCGCTTGATTACCCTGGCGCGGCAGGGAGACCTGCACGCGCGCCGCCTGGCACAACGAAAGATCCAGGACCGTGCGGTGCTCGGAAAGCTCTTCGACGAGATCGGTCCTCGCTTTCAGGAACGGCCGGGTGGGTATACGCGCATTCTGAAGTTGGGGCACCGGAAGGGCGATGCCGCGGAGATGGCGTTGATCGAGTTGGTGGACCGGACCAACGCGTAGAGACTCCCAGAAAGGGACGAAGAGGAAGAACATGGCGAAACCGAGTAGCGGAGCACTCAATACCCTTGCGATGGTAGCGGCTTTCCTCGTCATCGGGGGCTTCCTCTATTGGCTTGCGGTGGCATCGGAGCCCACGCAGCTGGCCGTGGCGGAAGAAGGGGAACAGCCCCAGCCCATCTCCATGGTGGCATTCGGTGGGAATCCCGTCGGATACGCCGGAATGCTCGTCGAGTTGGAGGCGGTGACGGTACAGGAGACGCTGGGGACGGAGGCCTTCCTCTTCGGCCTGACGGACGGCGCGCCCTATCTGGTTCGTATTTCCGATGCGCCTGGGACGGCCAGCGTGCCGCAGGTGGTCCCGGGTGATGTCGTATTGATCACGGGTCGCGTGGAGATGATGGCCGACAGTGTGCTTGCCGCATGGGATGCGGAAGGGGTCTTCACCGATCCCGCCTATCGAACGACGGTCGAGTCGTTCCAGAGCTTCATCGAAGCGGGGACCCTTCAGCTTCAGGAACCGGTCGGCGCTGCGGAACCTGATTCGACTGTGGACTCGCTTCCTCCCGGACAAAACTGATGGCACGTATTTGCTACGTGTGCGGCAAAGGCCCTTCGACGGGGAACCGTGTCAGCCACGCGAACAACAAGTCGAAGCGGCGTTGGCTGCCCAATCTGCAGCCGGTCAAGATTCTCGATCCAGAGGGTGCGCGTCGCCGCGTCCGGGTATGCACTTCGTGCATCTCCGCCGGCAAGGTCCAGCGTGCGCCCGCACTGAATCCGATCGGAGACCGGGACTGACGGCGTCGTCGGACCCCACGAACGATCCCCTCACCGGTCTCCGGGTTGCCGTCACACGGCCCTGGCCCGAAACCTCCGAAGACAGACTCTCGAACCTCCTCCGGCTCCGCGGAGCCAGACCGCTCGTTCATCCCCTCACGCGCACGCTTCCTCCGCTGAATGCGGAGCCATTGCGATGGGCGGTCGCAAGGATCCTCGAAGACTACGATTGGATCGTCGTCACCTCGGCAAGGTCCGTGGCGCCCCTCCTCGACGCACTGAGGGCGGCTGAGATATCGGTGGAGCGGCTCGCATCCTCATCGGTTCGGATCTGCGCAGTCGGACCGGCCACGGGTGCGGCGCTGTCCGATGCCGGACTGGCCCCGGATCTTCTCCCCATGCGGTTCGAGTCTCGAGGTGTGGTCTCGGCATTGCGAAGTGCGACCGAACTCCAGGGCACTCGGGTTCTGATGCCTCGAGCCGCAGACGGACAGGAGTTGATTCCTCGGAGGTTGCGGGACCTGGGTGCCCGCGTGACCCTCGTCTCGGCCTACCGAACCATGCCCGACCGGGAGGAGGCCGCTCGCTTGACGGAGCTGGTTTCCGGGGATCAAGTGGACGCCCTCGCCTTCACGTCGGGGTCGGCGGTGCGAAGCTTCGCGGCGGGTTGGGGCGAACGCGGGCCTCTTCCGATGCACCTCGGAATCATCGCGATCGGGCCGACGACGGCGGCGGAGGCGGCTGATCTGGGTATTCGGATCGATCGGGTGGCCGTTCCCCACACGTTGGAGGGGCTGATCGAGGCTCTGGAAGCCTGGGCCCTGGATCGAGAATAGCGGCATGAGAGTTGCGGAGAGGGGGTCTGCCTGTGCGTTGCTCGCCCCGTATGGGTGGGCGATATTCCGGGCCGTTGCGGCCTCTTGCCGTGGCGTCGGCCAACCGAGGAGATGCAGAGAGTGATGTCCAACAAAGCCGCCGCGAATCGGTTCGAGGGCGACGACGTCGTCTTCGGAGTTGTCGGCCTGGGGTACGTCGGGCTCCCCCTGGCCGTCGAGATGGGCAAGAGTGGAAGCAAGGTGGTCGGGTTCGATGTGAGTCCGAAGGTCGTCGAGTTCATACAGGCCGGTGAGAGCCACATTCAGGATGTGCCGTCCGATGAGGTGGCCGCCCTCCGGGAAGGCGGGCTCCTTGAGGCTACGATGGACATGGCGCGGTTGGCCGAAGTCGACGTCATCTCCATCTGCGTCCCCACCCCGCTCTCGAAGACACGCGACCCCGATATTTCCTTCATCCTGTCAGCCGGACAGGCCGTCGCGGCCGCTCTCCGGCCCGGACAGCTCGTGGTCCTGGAATCCACGACCTATCCCGGAACGACACGCGACGTACTCCTTCCGCTCTTTCTGGCCAGCGGACTCGAAGTGGGTCGTGACATCTTCGTGTGCTTCTCGCCGGAGCGTGTCGATCCGGGCAATCCGATTTGGGGGACGCGGAACACGCCCAAGGTGATCGGAGGAATGACGCCTGCGTGCCTCGCGGCGGGAATGGCTGCGTATGAGCGATTCATCGATACCATGGTCCCGGTGTCCTCTCCTGAGGCCGCGGAGATGGTCAAGATTCTGGAAAACACCTTTCGAGCCGTGAACATCGCCCTCGTGAACGAGACGGCACAGATTGCGGATCGACTCGGCGTGGACATCTGGGAAGTCGTGGAGGCCGCGGACACGAAGCCGTTCGGATTCATGAAATTCACTCCCGGCCCCGGGCTCGGGGGACACTGCATTCCGGTGGATCCCCACTATCTCTCCTGGAAGATGCGTACCCTGGACTACAGGACGCGCTTTATCGAACTCGCGTCCGAAATCAATGCGGAGATGCCCCACTTCGTTGTAGGAAAGGTGCGGCAGGCGTTGAATGCGGGACGCAAGTCGGTGAACGGTTCCCGGGTCCTGATCCTCGGAGTCGCCTACAAGCGCGACATCGACGACATCCGCGAATCTCCCGCCCTCGAGATCATGAAGGATCTCGAATCGGAGGGGGCCACCGTGGTATACCACGATCCATTCGTAGCGGAGTTCGAGGTCGACGGTCGAAAATGGGTGGGGGTCGAGTTGACCGATGACGAGCTTCGTTCTGCGGATGCCGTGCTGCTGGTGACCGACCATTCTGCTCTCAACCTCGAACGGATCGTCGAGCAGGCGAGCGTGCTGGTCGATTCCAGGAATGCGACGGCCCATCTCGTGGCGCCCGGCATCGACGGTCTGCAGCCTCGCTGGATCGTCAAGGGGAGCAAGGGGACGAGTTGAAGTGAGGTTTCTTGCGACGCTGCGCTGCGCTTCACTGGATCGCCGGACCGCCCTGTGGTGACGCCCCCCCGCTTCTCATTGGACGCGCTGACCGCTGTGGTTTGGGAAGCCGGTCAGGAAATCCTTCGCCACTATGCCGGGTCCCACACGGTGGTGGCCAAGGCCGATGGGTCTCCCCTGACCTCGGCGGATCGCGCTGCACACCTCTTGCTCACGCAGGAGTTGCCGAAGATTCTTGCCATCCCCGTTCTCTCGGAGGAATCGGAAGAAATCGAGGTGGCATCAAGGAGGGATTGGCCGCTCCATTGGCTGGTCGATCCCCTGGACGGAACGAAGGAGTTCCTGAGCCGATCGGGCGAGTTTACCGTGAACGTGGCACTGGTGGGGGGGGGCCGGCCGATGGTCGGAGTCGTGCACGCCCCGGCGTTGAGGCGAAGTTACCGCGCTTCTCCCGAGTCGGGCGCAGAAGCGGCCGAGGGGGAGGATTCCTTCCGATCCATCCGCACACGTACCTTCCGGCGCGATCGGCCCGTCCTGGTAGCGAGTCGGGACCACGCCGGTCCTGGGGTCCGGGCGCTGGCGGAGGTCTTGGGAGATGCGGTGTCCTTCGCAAGCATGGGAAGCTCACTCAAATTCTGCCTTGTGGCGGAGGGGCGGGCCGATCTCTACCTGCGGGATCTCCCCACGATGGAGTGGGACACCGGGGCCGCCCAGTGTGTGGTGGAGGCAGCGGGAGGTGCTGTGATTGCACTCGGTGGATCGCGGGCGAGTCACCCCCTCGAGTACGAGAAGGAAAGTCTCAAGAACCCTCCCTTCCTCGCATTGGGAGACCCCGACGGACCCTGGCGTGAGTTGTTGGGCCGGGCGGGGCTCACGGATTGATGGATCGAAACCGATGACTCAACGAATTCAGGGCCACCTCCGAGCCCTCGAGAATGAAGCCGTGCATGTGTTTCGGGAGGTAGCCGCGCAGTTCGAGCGTCCGGTCCTCCTCTTCTCCGGCGGAAAGGACTCGATCGTGATGGCCTGGCTGGCTCGAAAGGCCTTCCACCCCTCCCCGATTCCGTTTCCACTCCTGCATATCGATACCGGGCACAACTTTCCGGAGACGATCGAGTTCCGGGACCGCTTTGTTGCCGAGATGGATGCGGAGCTCCTGGTCCGCTACGTCCAGGATTCGATCGACCAGGGTCGTGCGAAAGAGGAAACCGGTCCCGAGGCCAGTCGAAACATGCTTCAGACGGTGACCCTGCTCGATGCACTCCGCGAGTTACAGGTCGACGCGGCCCTCGGGGGCGCCCGGCGCGATGAGGAGAAGGCGCGTGCCAAGGAGCGCTTCTTCTCGCACCGCGACCGCTTCGGGCAGTGGGATCCCAAGAATCAGCGTCCCGAACTCTGGAGCCTCTACAATGGCCGAAAGATGCCGGGCGAGAACTTTCGGATCTTCCCCCTCTCGAACTGGACCGAGCTCGATATCTGGCAGTATATCCGCCTCGAGAAGATCCCGATTCCCTCCCTTTATTTCGCGCATGAGAGAGAAGTAGTCCGCCGGAACGGGATCCTTTTGGCTCGCACCGAGTTCATCCAGCCTCTCGAATCCGATGAGCTGAGCCGTCGCAGCGTGCGATTCCGAACGATCGGAGATGCCACCTGCACTGGCGCCGTCGAATCGGAGGCGCACACGCTCGAAGAAATCATCGACGAGACCTCCGTAGCACGGCTGACCGAGCGGGGGGGGCGAAGCGACGACAAACGGTCGGAGTCCTCCATGGAAGATCGAAAGCGGGAAGGGTACTTCTGATGAGCTCTCTCAAGGTCTACTCCGATACGGATCTCCTCCGCTTCACCACGGCGGGGAGTGTGGACGACGGAAAGAGTACCCTCATCGGGCGACTCCTGTACGACACGAAGTCCATCTTCGAAGATCAGATGGAGCATATCGAGGGAGCGAGCCGTCGTCTCGGCGAGGAAGGGGTGAACCTGGCCCTACTCACCGACGGTCTCCGGGCGGAGCGCGAACAGAAGATCACGATTGACGTGGCCTACCGGTACTTCGCCACGCCGAAGCGGAAGTTCATCATCGCCGATACACCCGGGCATGTTCAGTATACCCGGAACATGGTGACGGGCGCGTCCACGGCGGAGCTGGCGATCATCCTGGTCGATGCACGCAAGGGAGTCCTGACGCAGTCGCGTCGGCATGCGTTCATCACGTCGCTGCTGGGAATTCCCCATGTGATCGTGGCAGTGAACAAGATGGACCTCGTAGATTATTCAGAAGAGGTCTATGAGAGGATCCGGGCCGAGTTCCGGGAATTCTCGACCAAGCTGACCGTGAAGGACATCTCGTATGTTCCCATCAGTGCCCTTCGCGGGGACAATGTGGTCGAGTGGTCGGAGCGGATGCCTTGGTACAAAGGGGGACCGCTCCTTCACAAGCTCGAGAATGCGAGTGTCGGGGCCCGCCGAAATCAGATCGACTTCCGCTTCCCGGTACAGTATGTGATCCGCCCGAACCAGAACTTCCGAGGGTACGCCGGGACGGTGGCATCGGGTTCGGTCGGACCGGGTGAGGATGTCTTGATCCTTCCTTCCGGGGTTCGGACGCGGGTGCGAGCGGTCGAAACCTTCGATGGTCCTCTCGACGAAGCCCGGGCCGGCGAGGCAGTTGTGCTCACGATGGAGGATGAGGTCGACATCTCCCGTGGGGACATGATCGTGCGTACGCGCAATCTTCCCGAGGTGGGAAATCGTTTCGAGGCCTATCTCTGCTGGATGAACGACGAAGAACTGGAGCCGGGGCGTCCGTATCTTCTCCAGCACACGACTCGCCAGGTTCAGGCCTTCGTGGAGAAGGTGGAGTACAAGGTGGATGTGGACACCCTCCATCGAGATCAAACCCGGACTCTGGGCTTGAACGAGATCGGGCGGGTCGAGATTTCGACCTCCAAGCCCCTCTTCTTCGATTCCTATCGCGTCAATATCCAGACGGGCAGCTTCATTCTGGTCGATCCGCATTCGAACGTCACGGTGGCTGCCGGGATGATTCGTGGTGAGGTCCGCCAGTTGGAACCCCTGCAACAGGGGGAGACCAGGGAGAGCGAGCGGCCCGTCTCTCCGAACGTGGTCTGGCAGGCCTGGAATATTCCGCGCGAAGAGCGCGAGATCCGGAACGTCAATCGGGCTGCGGTCCTCTGGTTCACCGGCCTTTCGGGTGCCGGTAAGACGACGATCGCCCGGGAGGTGGAGCGGCGCCTCTTCGAACGGGGGGTCCGCACGATGCTCCTCGACGGGGATCAGGTACGCCATGGTCTCTGTGGCGATCTGGCTTTCAGTCCGCGAGACCGCGAGGAGAACATCCGGCGAGCCGGAGAGGTCGCCAAGCTCTTCTTCGAGCATGGCAACGTCGTGCTTTGCACGTTCGTCTCGCCCTACAGGGAGGGGCGTAATCGGGTACGGCAGCTCTTCCCGGAGGGTCGATTCCTGGAAGCATATGTCCATGCCCCGCTCGAGGAGTTGAAGCGCCGTGATCCGAAGGGGCTCTACGAGCGAGAGGCCGCCGGAGAGCTCGGGGACCTCTCGGGGAGTCGGGGTCCGTACGAAGCCCCCGAGATGCCGGAGCTCGATCTGAACACGGCCGCGGTCGGAGTCGAGGAAGCCGTCGAGCAAATACTGGATCGACTGGTCAAAGAAGGATTCGTCCCCCCCGCATGAGGCGAACCCCTACCGGGCCCGCTTCTTGCGTACTAGCACATCCGTTCGTTGTCGGCTGGAGTGACTCCGGAGAGGGTCAGGCCGCACCACGTGGAAATCTTGAACCGAGTGGGCCATGAAGATCGCAGTGGTAGGTACTGGATATGTTGGACTCGTGGCGGGGGCCTGCCTGGCCGAGTCTGGTAACGACGTCACCTGCGTGGATCTGGACGAAGAAAAGGTCCGAATGCTGAGCCGGGGGGAGATTCCGATTCACGAACCAGGCCTGGACGCGTTGGTGGAACGGAATCTCCGCGAGGGGAGGCTGACCTTCACCACCGAGATCAGGGGGGCCGTCCGCGGCGCCGACGTGATCTTCATTGCCGTCGGCACGCCGGAGATGGAAGACGGATCGGCCGATCTACAGCATGTGCTGGCCGTGGCGAGGTCGATCGGTGATCACATCGATGGCGAGGCCATCGTCGTAACGAAGAGCACCGTGCCTGTGGGCACGGCGCAACGCGTCCGGACCGAGATCGAGTCGCGAACGTCACATCCGGTTCACGTCTGCTCGAACCCCGAGTTCCTGAAGGAGGGGGCGGCGGTCGAGGACTTCATGAAACCGGACAGGGTCGTGCTGGGTGTGGACAGCGACCGAGCCCGCAAGGTTCTGGAGGAGCTCTACACACCCTTCGTCCGCACCGGAAATCCCATCCTGTTCATGGATGTAGCCTCGGCCGAGATCACGAAATATGCCGCCAATGCCATGCTCGCGACTCGCATCAGCTTCATGAACATGATCGCCCGGCTCTGCGAGGTCACCGGAGCCGACGTGGATCGAGTTCGTCACGGTGTCGGGACCGACACCCGCATTGGCCAGGCCTTCCTCTTTCCTGGCGTCGGATACGGGGGTTCCTGCTTTCCCAAGGATGTGAAGGCGTTGCTGCGGACCATCGACGAGTTGGCGTTGGACGGAGGGATCCTGCACGCGGTGGAGGAGCTCAACCGGGTTCAGAAAGAGCTCCTCGTGCGACGCGTGGTCGAGCGATTCGGAGAGGATCTCGCAGGACGTACCTTCGGCGTCTGGGGACTGGCCTTCAAGCCGGGCACGGACGACATGCGAGAGGCACCGAGTCTCGTCGTCATTCAGGGACTCCTCGAGCGCGGGGCGAAGGTACGGGCGCACGACCCGGTGGCCACGGATCGTGCCCGGGCGATCCTGGGCGACGCCGTCGAGTTCGTCGATTCGAACTACGATTGCTTGGAGGGCGCAGACGGACTCCTCATCTGCACCGAATGGCAGCCCTATCGGCGGCCGGATTTCGAACGGATGCGGGGACTGATGCAGACAGCGGCCATCTTCGATGGTCGAAATCTTTACCAGCCGGAGCGCTTGCGCGAGGCCGGCTTCGAGTACTATTCGATCGGGAGACGTGCAGTGACGAGTACATCTACCTCGGAGACAACGTGAAGGTACTGATCACTGGCGCGGCCGGCTTTCTCGGGTCGCACCTCGCAGATCGATTCGTTGCGGACGGGTATCAGGTCGTGGGTGTCGACAACTTCGTCACCGGTAGCGAACGCAATCTGGAGCACCTGAAGGATCACCCTTCCTTCACCTTCATCCGGCACGACGTCTCCATCCCCCTTCACGTGGGGGATCCCCTGGATGGAATTCTCCACTTCGCATCTCCCGCGAGTCCGATCGACTACCTGGAACTCCCCATCCAGACACTGAAGGTAGGGAGTCTCGGGACGCACAATATGTTGGGGATGGCACGGGCGAAGGGCGCCCGGTTCCTGCTGGCCTCTACTTCCGAAGTCTATGGGGATCCGCTCGTGCACCCGCAGCCGGAGAGCTACTGGGGCAACGTGAATCCTGTCGGACCGCGGGGCGTCTACGACGAGGCGAAGCGGTTCGCCGAGGCGCTTACAATGGCGTACCATCGCACGCATGGCATCGACACTCGCATCGTTCGCATCTTCAATACCTACGGGACCCGAATGCGTCCGGGCGACGGGCGAGTAGTGTCCAACTTCATCGTCCAGGCCCTTCGCGGCGAGGCGCTGACCATTTATGGGAAGGGTGATCAGACCCGCTCCTTCTGCTATGTCGACGACCTGGTGGATGGGATCACCCGACTCTTCCACTCGTCCGAATCCAATCCCGTGAATGTTGGGAATCCCACCGAGTTTTCGGTGTCGGAGTTGGCCCGGATTGTCATCGAAACGACCGGGAGTTCGTCGGAGATTCGGTCGGTTCCCCTCCCCGAGGATGATCCGAAGGTGCGTCAGCCGGACATCACGCGGGCCCGGGAGCTTCTCAGGTGGGAGCCTGCCGTTTCCCTCAGAGAGGGACTGGAACGCACGGTCCCCTGGTTTCGTGAGTTGGTCGAGCATGGAAACGCCCAGGCGCGAACCCTCGAGTAATCCGTAGCGCTGGTCCCTCCCGTGGCTCGACAGCTTGTCAGGAAGCACCGCCGTAGAAGGAGATCGTGCGGCGCCCTGATATGATGATCTGGTGATCCGCATGCGCTTTCACGGCGCGTGCCAGAACGATGCGTTCGACATCTCGTCCGATGCGCTGCAGGTCTTCGGGGGTGTGCTCGTGGGTCACCCGCTCCACCCCCTGTTCGATGATCGGTCCTTCGTCCAGTTCTTCCGTGACGTAGTGCGCCGTCGCACCGATCATCTTCACGCCCCTCTGGTACGCCCGCTCATACGGATTCCCCCCCTGAAAGGCCGGGAGGAAGGCGTGGTGGATATTGATGATGCGGCCTCGATAGGGTCCGACGATTGCGGGCGAGAGGATCTGCATGTAGCGGGCGAGGACCACCAGGTCGATATGGTAGCGGCGGAGCAGCTCCAGGATTCTGGCTTCCTGATCGCTCCGCGTCTCCGCTGTCACGGGGAGGCAGTGGAACGGGATCCGGAATCGGTCGGCAACCGCCTCCAACGTCGAGTGGTTGCTGATGATCGCCGGGATCTCGCAGCGAATTTCACCCTCTTCCTTCCGGAGGAGGAGGTCGTAGAGGCAGTGTGATGCCTTGGTGACCAGGAGGGCGATCCGCAGCGTGTCATCGGAATAGTGTACGGACCAACGCATCTTCAACCCGGAGGCGAAGGCTGCGAAGCTCTCTTCCAGCTCTCTCCTGGAGCTCTGAAGGTCTTCCAAGCTCAGTTTCATCCGCATATAGAAGTGCCGGTCCCGTGGGTCCGCGTACTGCTGGCAGTGCAGAATATTGAACCCGCGCTCATAGAAGAAGGAACTCGTAGATGCCACGAGTCCTCTCTGGTCCGGACAGTCGATCAGAAAGACGATGGACGACATCGGGGGGCCATTTCCTTGGGGCGAAACGGATTCCGGAGTCCCGAGATGGACTGCGGTGCGACCGGACGGTAGGTACGGCGCGGATCCGAATCAAGACCGACTCCAGACGGAAACCGGTGTTTCAAAGCCGAACCCTCGCTATATTCCAAGCCCGGTACCGGATCCATCCGAATTCGAGGGTGTTTCACAGGGATGATGGCGGACTGGGACTTCGGCCCTTCCCCGGCTTAGAAATGGAGGCATTCCATATGATCGGACAGGCGGCTGGCGAGTGGACCCCCGGGCCCTCTCCGGGAACGGAAGGGAGTACCTTCAACCTGAAGCACCTGATCAACCGGGCGAGTGCCGCATGGGATCGGGACGATTACGCCTCCGCATTGACAGACTTCGAACAGGTCCTGACGCAGCACCCGGACTTTCCTGATGTCCGGAACTGGGCCGGTCTCTGCCGGGCCATGTTGGGCCAACCCGATGACGCTTTGCTGGAGTTCGAGTACGCACTCCGCCTGAACCCCCATTACGCCGAAGCTCACCTGAATCGGGCGGTTGTCCTGAGCGAGTTGGGGCGTGTGGATGAGGCTGCGGAAACGGTGAATCGGATCCGCGAACTGGATGCCGCCTCCGATGACCCCTTCCCCGCAGAGCTCGGGAATCGCATCGCAGTGGACCACGGGAAGTTGGGTGACCTCTATATGCAGGCCAGGCGTCCGAGAGACGCAGTGGACGAGTATCGCAAGGCACTCGGGGTGCGCCCCTGGTTTGTGGACATTCGTCATCGATTGGCCCTGGGATTGATTGCACTCGAGCGCCTCCCCGAGGCGC
>JBBDLO010000021.1:18017-19317 GCA_040878815.1 Gemmatimonadota bacterium
CGCTCGACGAGCTGAACCTCACGCTCGCCGAGCAGCCTTCCTTCCTGGATGCCCGTGTACGACTGGGAGCGGTCCTGCAGCGGTTGGGTCGTGTCGACGAGGCGACAATGGAGTGGCGCCGGTGCCTCGAGATCGACCCGACCGATCGGAGGGCTCGTGCGTACCTCGTCTCCACGGGGATCACACTGGAAGAAGTCGAGGTTCCCCACCCCTCCGGACGGAGGGGGAACGCAAACGCATGAGTGGTCGCGAGGGCGGGTCGCACCGAAACCGGACCCCTCGGACGATCGCGGCCCTTCTCGGTTCGGGGTGGTTGCTGTTGGCGGGTTGCGGATGGGTCGGATCCGACGGCGGCGCTGCAATGCGGGGCGATCAGGCATTCGCTCGGGGAGACCTCCCAGAGGCCTTGGCGGAGTATCGTCTCGGACTCCGGCAGTCGGGCGAGAGTGTCGATCTCCTGATGCGAACGGCCCATACCTATGCCCGCCTCGGACGAATCTCCGACGCGGAGCAGCACTATCGGGATGCGGTAGCGCTCGACCCTTCCCTCGCGGACCTCGCCTCGGCGGACCTTCTGCGGGTAGCCCGCAGGGCCGTGGATCGAAACGATGGGATCGGGGCGTCGACGGCTGTCGCGGCGGCAACGCAGTTGAGGCCCGGCGTCAGTCTGACAGGGGTGGCACTCCCGCTGGCTCGACACTTCGCTCAGCGCGGTCAGTACGGACAGGCGCTCCCATTCTTCGAAAAGGCAGTGCAGGAATCGAGTTCGGATGCGCAGGTGGTCTTCGAAATGGCGTTGGCCCACGAGGCGCTCGGAGACTGTGAGCGCGCTCTCGTCTTTCTCGAACGGGTCCGAGATCAGCTCCCGGTGGCCAGCCAGTCGGAGGTCGACTGGAATGTGGGAAACTGCTCTTCCGAACTCGCACGCGAAGCGCAGGTGCGGGGGGACCTCGAGGAAGCGCTCGAGATGTACCAGAACACGATCACGCTGGGAGAGCCCAGGAATCGGGTGGCCCAGGCCTGGTTCGAGATCGGCGAGATCCTGGCTTCCCGAGGAGAATGCTCCGCGGCGGTGCGCGCCTTTGAACAGGCCGCGCAGGCCGACCAGGCTTCTCCCTTTCTCGTCGACCGAGCGCGCGATCGAATCGATGACATCCGATTCAGTCGAAGCGCTGAGGGTCCCTGCTGATTCGTTCGATCCCTACCGACCTCACGCCCGGCACCCTCCTCTTTCCGGGCCCTTTATCCCTCCCGCTCACCACGGTATGACCGGCGTTCCACTTCTCGACCTGAAGGCGCA
>JBBDLO010000022.1:0-18692 GCA_040878815.1 Gemmatimonadota bacterium
GCTCCGGTCGGCTGCCACGGCCGAATCCAACGCCGCCCGAGCCGCGAGCCACTGGTTCTCTAGCGGACGGCTCGCGCTCGCCGCCGGCGACTCGGTGTCGGCGCGAGATGACTTGTGGCGAGCGCTCTCCTATGGCGAACGCGTAACCGCCGCCCGAAGTGCCGCCCGGGTGCTCGACCGGTTCCCGGAGGAACTTTCCCCCTCGGACGAACTTCTTCTTGGACGTGTCCTGCTCGCCGACGGGAGCTGGGAGGCGGCGCATCGGAGGCTTTCCCCGCATCTCCAGGCCCCGGGCGGTACAGCCGAAGAGGCGGCGGAGCTCCGCTTGGGGATTGGGCGCGCCCTCTTCGAACTCGGACGCTTCATCGAAGCGGAGGATCTCCTCGCGCCCCTCGCGGCGTCGACCGATGCCTCGGATTTCACCCTCGAGGCGCTTTTTTGGCGGGGAAGAGCTGCACTCGAACGGGAGGCCCTCGCAGCCGCAGCGGCCTCGTTCGGAGAGATCGCCGATCGGGCGCCCGAGTCCGGGCTCGCCGGAGAGGGGAAGCTCCTTCTCCTGCAACGGGAGCTCAGAAGCGGCTTCGGGCCGCGGGCGCGGCTACTGCTGGAGGACTTGGTGCGGACCGAGGTGAGAGGCACCGCGGCCGAGACTCTCCTCATGGAGCTGGGAACCCTTCTCTACCTGGAAGGCGACTTGCAAGGGGCGGGGCGCGTCTTCGAGGCACTCTCTGCAGGGAGCGGGAGACCCGCGGCCCGACAGCAGGCCGGGTATTGGACGGGCCTCACGCTCGATCGGGGTGGCGAGACGACCGGCGCCGCGGCGCGCCTCGCAGAGGTCTACGAAGATGACCCGTTTTCGACCTACGGCGTCTTCGCCGGCGAGCGCGTCGGCGCTCCGGTCATCGATGCGGAGATGTCCGTCGGCCCGTCTCCGGTCCCTGGCCTGGCCGGGGAGCTCAGGAATGCCCTCGCTCGGCTTCGGGTTCACCGACTGGTTCCCACCTCCGGATCCTTCGCGTTCGAGTTGGAGCGACTCACCGAGCACTTCTTCTCGCGAGGAGACGGGGCCTATGACTTCGCGGAGGCGCTCGTCGAAGGTGGCTTCGCCCTCCAAGCCATCTCGCTAGGGAGGGAGATTCGCAGGCGGGAGGACGATTGGAATCTTCGGCTTCTACGGATCGTACACCCCTTCCCCTATCGGGATATCATCGTGCGCGAGGCCGTGAGCCGCGGAGTCGATCCCTTCTTCGTGGCGGGGGTGATTCGTCAGGAATCGGCGTTCGATGCCCGAATCGTGAGCGTTTCGGGAGCGACGGGGTTGATGCAGCTCATGGCTCCTACGGCACGCGAGGTGGCCAGTTCGCTGGGAATTCGACTCACCTCCGAATCGTTGAACGACCCGGAGACGAATGTCCGGCTGGGATCCACCTACCTGAGCACGATGCTTGCCCGATTCGACGGAAGGGCGGAGGACGCTCTCGCGGCCTACAACGCAGGCCCGACGAGAATTCGGCAGTGGCGGGGCGGGTCGACCTACCAGGACAGGGATGTCTTCATGGAGCACATCCCCTTCCAGGAGACCCGCAACTATGTGAAGGTCGTACAGCAGTACGCACGAATTTACACGGCGCTCTATGGTTGTGGAGATTTCGAACCCTGCTTCGGACTTTCCTACCCGGACGTGGTGGCACGGAGTTCGATCGCGGTCGGCGCCCCGGGACCCTCTGCCGCGCGGTGATCCGTAGCTTCTGAGCAGCCAGAAGATCTGGCGGTACGGATGTCACATCCTCCGGTACGCCGGCCCGCTCCCCCCCTCGCGGACTGTCCAGCGGGGCCCCAGAACGTCGGTGGCCTTGCAGTCGATGCAGTTCGGGGCATTGACGACGAGTCGATCCCCGTCTCGCTCGTAGACCCCGGCGGGACAGAGGCGCTCATAGAATTCTGCCACCTCCGGGGGGATCTCCGAACCGACGATCAGGTGTGAAGGGATGTCGTCCCGCGTCTGGTTTCCGGATCGAAAGACGGCATCGACCTTGGAAAAGGTGAGCCGACCGTCCGGCTGGAAGGAGCCGGTGGGTTGGGCGAGAATCCGGGGTCGCGCCGCATCGGGCTCCATGGCGATCGTCTTCCCCGGAAAACGGCCACCGGTGAGGGTCATCGCCCCCGCCGCGAGCGCTCCGCGCAACAACCCTCGCTGGAAGGCGGGGCGCACGTTCCGGGTTCGGCGTAAGTCCTCCATGATGAAGGAACGATCCACCGACTCCGTGTAGCTACGGAGACCGGCCGCCGAGGTGTCGCCTGCCTTCAGCGCCGCGAAGAGGGCGCGTCCCGCAAGGATTCCGGACTGGACCGCGTAGTGGATTCCCTTGAGAGAGGGGACGTCCACATACCCGGCGGCATCTCCTATGACGAGTGCACCGTCGCCGTGGCGACGCTCCGGGACCGCGTGGTACCCGCCCTCCGGGATCGTCTTTGCCCCCCACTCCAGCAGCTCTCCGCCCTCCAAGAGGGGTCGGACCAGCGGGTGCGTCTTGAGGCGTTGGAGAAGCCGGTGGACGTCCAGCTTCGCGCTCGGAGCGTCGAGTCCGGCCACGAGGCCGAGCGACACGAGTTCGTCCCCCATCGGGTAGATCCAGCTTCCCCCGAAGGTGTCCGACGTGAGGGGCCACCCCATCGTGTGGATCACCCGGTTCAGGGGCTTGCTTACCCGCCAGAGCTCCTTGACGCCGAGGGCGTAGATCTGGGGGTTGGTGGACTCGACCTCCTGCCAGGCGAGCCAGCTAGCGGTGAGCGGGCCTCGGGCCCCTTCCGCCAGGACCGTGACCTGCGCGGTGAGGTCGATCGGAGGGTCGTACCCGGGGCCCGGCTCCCCGGCCCGGTCGAGTCCGGAGGCGGCGGTGCGGACACCGCGGACGCGGGTGCCCTCGACGAGGAGTGCATCCACCGGAAAACCCGGGAAGAGATTCACTCCCAGGGCCTCGGCCTGCTCCCCCATCCAGCGGACGATTTCGCAGATCGAGGCCGTCCGGTTACCGTGATTTCGCATGGAGGGGGGTGTCGGTACCCGCAGGGCGCTCTCCGGCCGCAGGAAGTAGACCGCCTCGCGTTCCACCGACCCCCGAAAGGGAAAGGCCTCCTCCGGGAGATCGGGAAAGAGGGTGCGGAAGGGACCGGGGTTCACAACGGCCCCGGAGAGGGAGTGCCCACCCAATTCCGCGGCCTTCTCCAGGACGCCGATCTCCACCTCTCCGATCGATCCTCCTGCCTCCCGATCCCGCGCCACGAGTCGGGCCAACTCGATCGCTCCTGCGAGTCCGGCAGGGCCTCCCCCCACGAAGAGCACATCCATCGGAACGGCGTCCTCGTCGGGCGCCTCCTTCCGAATCGTTCTCGCGATCGGAAGCTCAGGCTGGACGTCGGAAGGACGAAACGACTGATTGGCGGGACGCGACCGGCTCATCTCTCTCCCTTCCCCTCAGCGGAACCCCCGAGGCTCCGACGTGGTACCCGGACCGGCACAGCCGATAGACTAGCGACTCCCTCTTCGTGCGTCACCCCGATGCCGTGCGGTTTCGGGAAACCGGAAGTTTCTCCGAAGCTCCCTCACCTTCTTCGACCGTTCTGGAGTTCCAAGACATGGCGCGATCCCACCCAACGACCCTCGGGGCGCTGAAGGGAGCCGGATATCGCTCGCGTTCGGTGCGCGACGAGGTTCGCGAGAACCTCGTGTTGAAGCTACGGAGTGGCGAGGAGCTGTTCCCCGGAATTCGCGGGTACTCCGATTCCGTAGTTCCACAGATCGTGAATGCAGTCCTGGCCCGCCATGACTTCATTCTGCTGGGCCTCCGCGGGCAGGCGAAGAGCCGCATCCTGCGCCAGCTCTCCGATCTCCTCGATCCTCTCCTTCCTGTTCTCGAGGGGACCGAGGTGAACGACGACCCGCTCCGTCCGATCTCGAAGGAGGGGCGACTCCTGATCGAGGACGCCGGTGACGATGCGCCGGTCACCTGGGTGCCGCGGGAATCGCGCTACGTCGAAAAGCTCGCCACACCGGATGTCACGGTGTCCGACCTGATCGGGGATGTCGATCCGATCAAGGCCGCCAAGGGCGGTCACCTCCTCTCGGACGAACTCACGATTCACTACGGGCTGCTCCCCCGGGCCAATCGCGGGATCTTCGCGTTGAACGAGCTGCCGGACCTGGCGGGAAAGATCCAGGTCGCGCTCTTCAACATCCTGGAAGAGGGCGACATCCAGATCAAGGGGTTTCCGATCCGGCTCTCCCTCGACGTCTTCCTCGTCTTCACTGCGAATCCCGAGGACTATACGGCACGCGGAAAGATCATCACGCCGTTGAAGGATCGAATCGGCGCGGAGATCCGCACCCACTATCCCGAGCGAGTCGAGACGGGGGTGGAGATCACTCGCCAGGAAGCCTGGACCGAGCGGGGAGAGGTGACCGTCGAGGTCCCGGACTTCGTTGCCGAGGTCATCGAGCGGATCGCGTTTCGGGCCCGGGCGGACAAGCGGATCGACCAGCGTTCAGGCGTCAGCCAGCGGATGCCGATCACGGTGTTGGAAGGCGCCGTGTCGAATGCGGAGCGGCGCGCCCTGAGGCATGAAGAGGAGGAGGCCATTCCCCGGATCGGCGACATCTACGCCTCGCTCCCGATGATCACCGGGAAGATGGAGCTGGAGTATGACGGAGAGCTTCAGGGTGCGGCGAGGATCGCGCAGGAGCTCATCGCGGGTGCCGCCCACGAGACCTTCGAAGCGCGGGCGGGCGGAGCCGAGGTAGAAGACATCGTGGAGTACTTCGAAGGGGGGGGAGCCCTTCAGGTCTCGGACGACGCGGCCTCGGAAGCCTGCGTGCGTGGATTCGAACGGGTACCTGGACTCCTCGCGCTCGTCGCCGCCGTGGGGCTCGCCGCAGATTCGAGTCCACCCGGTACCCGAGCCGCCGCGTGTGAGCTGGTCCTCGAGGCCCTCGTCGCCGACCGACGCATCTCCCGTTCGGATGCCGGGTACGCTCGGGCACGGCACGGCTCGGGCTTCGGAAATGGTCCGGGAGGCGAGGGTCTCCAGGGCTTTGGATCTCTCGGCACCTGACCTCGTCTCCTCGCCCGGGTCAGCCTTCCCCGGAATGACGGGACACGAGTACCGGCACCTCGGAGTTCCGAATGACTTTATCCGCCACACTACCGAGCAGGAGGCGTGAGACCCCGCCTCGACCGGCCGTAGGCATCGCGATCAGGTCCGCACCCTCCTCTTCGGCCACCTGAAGGATCCCGAGCGCCGGCTGTCCGACCGTCACCACTCGGGTGCGGGCTCGGCCCGTAGGGACACTCTCGGCCATGCGATCCAGGTACTCCTGCGCTGCGGCGTGCACCTGGGTCTGTTCGGGGAGGTCGCGGACCATGTGTGGTAGGTAGGGCGATCCACCGGGAACGAAGGGAGGGATGACGCGGAGGAGGATCCACTCCGGATCGGAAGCTTCCAGGAGGGGGGCGGTGTGCTCCAGCATTCGCTCAGCTTCGTCGGATCCGTCCATCGGGAGGACGACACGCCGAAAGGGAGCGGGGGGGGCCACCGCGTCCGTACCCGTCGCCCCATCTTTCTCCAGATCCGCTGCCGCCCCCCCGTCCGGATTCGGGCCTCGATCCGGTGGAATCAGGAGAACCGGGACGGGGCTCGCGCGCACCACGCCATCCGCCGTGCTGCCGAGCCAGGCCCGTCGCACCGCGCCGCGGCCACGGGTCGTCATGACCACGAGATCCCGGTGCGACGCGGCCAGACGCTCCAGGATCCGGGCCGTGGGTTCCCCTGCCGAAAGGAGGTGCGTACGGAGTTGGTTCACGAGGCCCCCGACCGCCATTCGCTCTCGTAGGGCCGCGAGATAGCTTTCGACCGAGGCACGACTCTCCTTCTCGACGGGCACGGCCACGACCTCGATCTCCGCACCCCATCGCACGGCCAGGGCCAGCGCGAGAGGGAGCGCCGCCTCCGCGGCCTTCGAGCCGTCCAGGGGAACCAGGATTCGGGCGTACATGTCGGTTCCGATCGGAGAGTCGGTGTGCGTCTCGCCTCAGTCCTCGTCCGGCACGCGGACGACCAGAACCGGGCGGGTGGTGCCCCGAATGACCTTGTCCGCGACACTCCCAATGACGAGTCGGGTCATCTCGTCGTGTCCGCGCGTCGATATCACGACCAGGTCGGCGTCCAACTGGCTCGCACCCTCGACGATCCCGTCTGCCGCGCCGGGACTCTCGAACACGTGGGCTTCCAGCGGGGTGCCGTGGTCTCCCTCAGCAACCGCGTGTAGGTACTCCCTCGCTTCTTCCATACGCTCCTCATGCCCCTCTCCGCTCATCCGAACGCCGGGCACGCCGTAGATCGAGGTCAGTTCGAGGGGCTTCGGCACGACCCGGAGGGCCAAGACATCGGCACCGAAGGCGGTGGCGAGTTGAACGGCAGCGGGGAGGGCGGCCTCCGCGGGCTGTGATCCATCGAGCGCCACGACGATCCTGCGGAATCGCGACTCCGTCCGGGGGCGATCCTCAGTGTCGTCCCAGGGTCGCACGAGGAGGAGATCCACGGCGCCGGTCCGTAGGAGACCGTCGGCCACACTCCCGAGCCACCACCTCCGCACTCCACCGTGACCGTGGCTCGTCAGCGCGATGAGGTCGACGTCCTGTTCCTGGGCATACTCGATCAGAGTGGGAACGACCCGTCCCTCGAGCACCGCGGTGAGGGTAGAGATCCCCTCGCCCTCCGCGGCGGTCGCATGCCCCTTCAAATACCCTCCGGACCCCTCGCGCGCGCGCTCTCGCCAGGCGAGGTCGTCCTGAGGCGTCTTGAAGTCGACATCCGGAGAGGAGACGATCACATGGGCCAGATGGAGTTCCGCACCCACCTGACTCGCGATCGCCTTCGCCAGCGGGAGGGCCTCCTCGGCAAATTCGGAGCCGTCCAGGGGGACCAGGATCGTTCGGTACATCATGTTCATCTCCTCGGCGCCTTCGTCGGCGAGCCTCTGACACGGGAATCGAACGGGGATCATCCGGCATCGATCCGAGCCCAGAGCGTTCGCTGCGCTACTGGAAGCGGGAGCGAGCCTTCGGTTCCCCGCTTCACCCACTTCAGGGAACTGTTTGCGAGCCTTGGCGGCGGCCCCTTCCCGAGTCGGATCAGGAAGGGAATGTATTGGACTCGGCGGTGTGTGAACATGTGCACGAGATCGTCCAGGCGGGTCACGGCTGCTCGTCCCGGAGTCGGCCCGGATTGGCAGAGCCTGCAGATCAGCCGGTCGGTCAACTGGCGTGCGGCCTCCTCGGGATCCCCACCGTCCGGCACGGTCACCCCGGGGAACTCCCACATCCCCGCCAGGAGCCCTTCTTCCGGACGGCGCCGCAGCAAGAGCCACCGAGACTCGGCGTCTTCTCGGACCAGGGCGACGACCGCCTCGCGAAGGGAGGGGATCCGTCGGGCCGCTGCGCGGAGTGGGCGATCCTCCTGGGTTCCGGCCCGATGAGCGGCGCAGAAGGACTGGACGGGACAGGCGTCACAAGCGGGAGAGCGCGGGGTGCACAGGATCGCACCGAGCTCCATCAGAGCCTGATTGAAGTCGCCGGGTGACTGCGGGTCGACGAGCGAGGCGGCCCATCGCTGCTGCGCCGCGACGGAGGGGCGTGGAAGATCCGCCAGCCGCGAGAGGACACGCCGCACATTTCCATCGACCGCGGGAACGGGTACGTCGAAGGCGATCGACGCCACGGCGCCTGCGGTGTAGGGTCCTACGCCAGGGAGCCGCTGAAGGGCCTCCGGATCACGCGGCACCCGCCCGGCATGGCTAGCCACGATCTCCTGGGCTGCTCGCTGCAAATTCCTGGCGCGTGAATAGTATCCCAGCCCTTCCCAGGTGCGGAGGACCGCCTCCGGCTCCCCTTCTGCAAGGTGCTCAGCGGTGGGAAAACGCTCCATCCATCGATGGAAATAGGGGATGACGGTAGCCACGCGCGTCTGCTGCAGCATGAACTCGGATACGAGAATGGCGTACGGGTCGGCGATCCCCCGCCAGGGGAGGTCTCGCTGCGACTTCCCGAAGTGAGCCAGGAGTGCGCGCCGAAATGCCCTGATTCGGCTCGCTTCCCATCTCGGCGTGTCTCGGGCGGCACCCGAGCGAGAAGATGGGTCCCGGGCCGAGGAGGGGGCGGTGGCCGAGCGAGGGGGCGAGGAGCGAGTCATGGCGGGGAAAGGTAGCAACGACCTTCTCCAGGGTCACGCACGGGGCGGGAACCGTGCTCCGGGCTCTCGGTACTCTGAAGCAGGGACCCTCGGGTCCCTCCTCCCATTCCTCACCGGGCTCGGGTGTCCATGCGGTTCACGACCTACAGCAAGTACCGGGGAAGCTTCCTCGATGCCCTCAATCTCGAAGGCCTCCTGGAGAAGCTATCCGACTTTCTTCTCGATGGAGGGTTCGCCGGGGGGGCACACTTCCACCCGTATTGGGGGTGGTCAGGGTCCGAGGATCATTCTTCGATGGAGGCGCTCAAGCAGGCGCTCTTGCGGGCTCTTCTCGAGAGCGGAGAACTCACCCCCGAGATGCTCGAGGAGCTGCGCGGCGAGGGCGACGGGGACGCAGGTCTCCGCGCGCGAATCGCCGAACTCCTCGACGATCTGGTGCAACGCATGGTCGACGAGGGGTACATCACATCCGATCCCTCTGGCGAGACGGGACGGGCTCCAGACGAGGGCGAGGGGCGGATCGACGAGGCGAAGGCGGCCTCGCTCGGAGTCGATTTCTCGCTCACCCAGAAAGGGATGGACTTCCTGGGGTATCGAGCGCTTCGGAATCTCCTCGGGGCGGTCGGAAAGTCGTCGTTCGGTTCCCACGATACCCCGCACCTCTCCACCGGCGTGGAAGCGGGGGGTGCCAGCCGACCCTACGAATTCGGCGACACCTTGAATCTCGATATTCCCGGTACACTGTCCCGTGCGATCCAGCGCCAAGGGATCGAGTCTCCACTCGCCTTGGAGTATGGGGACCTGATGGTGCATCAGGCCGAGTATCGGTCTTCGTGCGCAACCGTCCTGATGCTCGACATTTCGCACTCCATGATCCTCTACGGGGAGGACCGTTTCTCTCCGGCGAAACGTGTCGCACTCGCTCTCTCCCACCTGATTCGCACGCAGTTCCCCGGGGATTCGCTCCGTGTGGTTACCTTCGGCGATCGCGCGCAGGAGATCCCCCTCTCCCAACTAGCGCAGGCGCAGGTCGGGCCCTTCCACACCAACACCTCCGAGGGGCTCGAGTTGTCCCGCCGCATCCTCCTCTCGCAGAAGACGGAGATGCGCCAGATCATCATGATCACGGATGGGAAGCCGTCCGCCATGACGCTTCCGGATGGCCGGATCTATGTAAACTCGGGGGGACTGGATCCGGAGATTCTCGAGCGGAGCTACCGAGAGGTCACGGCGTGCCGGAAGTCGGGGATCCTCATCAACACCTTCATGCTCGCACGCGACCCGTACCTCATCCGCTTCGTGGAGCGTGTATCCGAGATCGCTCGGGGAAAGGCCTACTTCACATCGGCGCTGACCCTGGGCCAATACGTGATGATGGACTTTCTACGCGGGAAGCGACGTCGGGTCGGTTAGAACTCCACGGCGATCGAGACCTGCACATCCCCATCGTAGTTGGTCTCCGCACCGCGGTCCTTGGCTCCCGAGTCGAACTCCGTGCGAAAGGCGAATCGGAGTCCCACCACCTCGGTGAGGCTGAATGTCAGGGAGTTTCTCGTGGAGACGATGAAATTCCCCAGCTCGTCGAATACGGGGCGATAGGCGTTCTGGAAGTCGATTCCCAGGCGGTCCTCGAAGAAGGTTCGTCGAATCCGCAACTCCGAGGAGAGGCGCCCGACATCCCCCTCTTCAGGTGGCGACCCCGAGGTGACTCTCCGTCTCGTGCGCTCGGCCAGGATGGCCAGCGAGAACTCGGTCCGGTTGTTCCGATTGACCTGGTTGTCGTACTTGATGCCGGTCCCTGCCTGGTAGCGGCGGTCGATCCGGCGTTCCAGTGCGGATTCGACGCGCGCGGCGAGAAAGGGTCGCCACTGGGCGCCCGGCCGGAAGTCGAGCGTGTTGTCGGCAATCCAGGAGCGTCGATTCACTTCGGTGACGCCATCGCTGTCGGTGGAGACCCCGTATGTGAAGCGGAGATCAGAGGCGATCTCCACAGCGGTATCGCTCATCCCGATCTCGGTCCGTGTACTGACCTGGCTCTGTTGCCGATTCCCGAAATAGAGCGTTCCGCCCAGCTCGAGTTCGATCGTCCAGTCCCGCGTGACTTCCTCATCCTCCTGCGCCGCGGCGAGGGAAGGGAGGAAAAGAACCGCGAGCAAACCGGATAGGAGAACCCGGAGGGGCGGGTGAGCGAGGGTCATCGGAATCAACGTGCGGGGGGGTCAGTGAATCGGGCCCGTGCGCTCACGGGTGGCGCGGAAAGGCCAACGGGCTAAGCGGCGGCCCTGAAGCTACTGCCGCAAGGCATTGCGTTGAAGGTGTGATCAGTCGAAGCCGGTGAGGGGGATCGCCTCGTCGATCAGCATCACGGGGATACCGTCTCGGATGGGGTAGAGGAGCGCTCCATCCTCTCGGACGAGTCCCCCGTCCAGCGCTTCATCCGCGGCCTTGCCGCCCCGGGTGGTCAGGCGTCCCTCGGCAATGGCCAGATTGATCTTGTCGATCAACGCCTGGTCGGCCAACCTCACCGGCGTCTTGGCCTCCGGGCACACGAGAATTTCCAGCAGTTCAGGATCGATCATCAACGGACTCCGGGCCGACCTTGCAGCGCCGGGGGCGCGCGGGTTCGGCTCTCATGGGATCGAGAATGCGCCCAACGGGCGGACGGCCTATTTTAGCGGGGAGAGGTGTCGCATGCGAGGAGGAATCACGAACCGTGGACCCGTCGACCGTTCTCCGGTCTCCAATGCTCCGTCCAACGAAGGGAGAAGACCGATGGGGCGAACCCTCTTCTGCCTCCTCGCGACCGGGGTCACCCTCTGGGCGGCGGCCGCCTGCGAGAACGCCGATGCCGGCCTCGTTCCCGGAGGGGATCCCGAGGGACGCGATCCGCCCGACGGACACGCATTCGTCATCTTCGGGGCGGACACGGTCACGGCGCGGCTGGCGGACACGGGTCCTATGCGGGCACAGGGGCTCATGGGGGTGACGGATCTTCCGGATGGTGAGGGCATGCTCTTCATCTTCGAGCGCTTGGAGCGTGTGTCCTTTTGGATGCGCGACACGCCGATCGACCTCGACATCGCCTTCCTCAATCCCGACTTCGAAGTCGTGGGCATTCAGCAGATGACGGCCGAGAGCGACTCTCTCCACACCGCACCCGAGCCGGTCCGTCACGCACTCGAGGTTCGACGCGGATGGTTTGCTGCCAAGGGGATCGCCGTGGGCGCACAGGCGGAGGTGGTCTTCGGGATGCCCTGAGGCCACCGAGCAGCCTGCTGAACTACCGGGGAGGCGGCATCAGCCTGGACGCGCTCCTACACCGAATACGCCGGCCACGAACAGGAGGATGAGGAGCAAGGCGAAGATCGCGATGGCCGCAGACGGCCCGGGGCGTTTGGTGCCGTCGATGACGGCGGCGCCTACCCCGACGAGTCCCACGGTCCAGAGGCTGAAGAGGTCCGCGAGGTTCAGGAATCGCGCAAAGAGACCGTCTCCCAGAAAGGGGAAGAGGGCCCCCAGCGTGACGGTGAACTGAAGATTTCCGGTGAGGATGCGGAGCGGGGTCAGGAGCGCGGCCGCCACCGCCATGAGGAGGAGGGCGTGGGCCGTGACTGCGAAGTACTGAGCGTACCGCCCCTCGTAGCCCATCCCGAAGAGGAAGAGAAGGCTGTAGAGGCCGGCCCCAATCGCGCCCATAATCGGAAAGAAGACGAGCGGGCCGACGGAGCCGGCGATGCGAGCGAAGGTGGCGGGCATACTGAGGTCATCGGGAATCGGCTGCCCCGCCTGGGTGATCTGTGTCCGCATCATATTCTCCCACAACTCCATTGGAATCAGGAGGCTGGCGGCACCGGAGAGGAGTGCGCCGAGGAGAAGGGCACCCCAGGCCGCTGGTTCGTCGCGGAGCTTCTCGAAGAGCCGAATGGGAGAAACAAAGACCTGGACGAGGCGGATGGGGAGGGAGGGGAGCTTTCCTTCGTCGCCGTCGGAGGAGGTCACCGGAGTCTCCGACATGGGGCACGCCTCCCTGGATCTTTGACTTGGAACGATCGCTTCGCACCCCACTCGGGGCCCGTCGAGGCCGTATCGTGCAGGGACGCCACCAGATCCGCAAGGTCTGCTTGGGAGGATTGGCCGTCTCCGATCGCATGCGTTATCGTCCAGACATCGGTTCATCACCTTACACTGTGGTCAGAGGGCGCCAGGCATGAGCTTTCGCACGAACCCCGACCGGATCCTGGACCATATCGACCGGGAACGCAGTCGGGACGACGAGGGGCGGGACGATTTCGTACGCGACGCCTCCGCTCGCGAGCTGGGCACCGAGATTCCCGATCTGGATGCGACCCCTGCGGAGCGGGTTCGCCGCATCTTCGGGCTTGTGGAGAAGGCCTACATGGCCACCGCTTCCGGGACGGAGATCCGCCGGTTGGCTCAGCGCTTTCAGACGGTGGGGGACATTTCCCACCAGCATGCGCGTGGGGATGTGAGTGTCACCGTGTCCTACATGGATCACGATCGTCCGGACGATGTGGGGCTCAGCCCCTTCGAGATCCGGCCGAAGAGGCTTGAGGAGGCGCGGAAGCTGACCAAATCGACCCGACCGGACGCCAATGCCCTACGGATTCTGAGGGAGGACCTGCGGTCCGGAGTCATGGGGGCGTATCAGAAGATGGAGCCGCGCCTCAAGGACGCGGTCCGGGAGCGCGCGGACATGGGCCATGTCGCCGTCCGCGTCACGCTGGATCTGCGGGCCGCCGGCTGATCTCCCCCTGAGCGACGACGGACGGCCTCTCACGCAGAGGAATCGGCCGGTCGCGCCGAGGCTCCTCGTCCTCTTCGTCGATGGCGTGGGGATCGGAGAGCCGGATCCGACGGTCAATCCCTTCTTCCTCGCGTCAGTGCCGGTACTGACGGAGATACTGGGCGGAGAACTCCCGACCCTCGATGCCCCCGCGCACGAGGGGAGTCTTGGCCGGTCCTTTCCGCTGGACGCCTGCCTCGGAGTTCCCGGGACTCCCCAGAGTGGAACGGGCCAGGTGACGATCCTCACAGGGCGAAACGGTCCTGAGCTCTTCGGGAGGCACTTCGGGCCCTGGCCGCCGGTGCGACTCCGGCCGATTCTCGACGAGGAGAACTTCCTCCGCCGGGCCACGGAACTGGGTGCCAGGGCGGCTTTCGCGAACGCTTACCCGCGCGGGTATCCCGCCGGCCTTCCAGCCCGGCGCGTAGCCGCTCCACCCCTGGCCGCCCACTCGGCGGGGCTCCTGAACCGTGACCACGAGGCGTTGGCCGAGGGACGCGCGGTGGCCTCCGAGATCGTGAACGACGGTTGGCGTCGGGTTCTGGGCTTCAGCAATCTTCCGAGCGTGAGCGCGGCAAATGCGGGAAAGAATCTGGCCGGGATTGCCGCCTTGGTGGATCTCACTCTCTTCGCGCACTATCAGACGGACATGGCCGGGCATCGGGGAGGCATGGAGGGTGCCGTCGGCGCCCTGGAGCGACTCGACCGATTCCTGGAAGGTCTGCTCGAGGGGCTTCCCGACGACCTTCTCGTCTTGATCGTCAGCGATCATGGGAATCTCGAGGACGTGCGTGTGGGCCACACACGGAACCCGGCCCTCGGAATTCTGCTGGGTGCGTCTGCCCGTTCGACCCCGGTTCCCACCACCTTGCTCGACATCGCGGGATTCGTGATGGATGGTGTCGCCGCACGCCTCGGCCCGCCGGAGGCACGGGACCCCTGATCGGGTCCGGTCCAGTCGGGCGCGACGCGCGGGGCCCGTTTCGGCCTCCTGGCGCCCGAGGGTCGCGACGAGGTTCCATAGGTGCTCGAGCCAGCCCCTCCCCCGGTGCGTCCGGACGCCGGATCGCGACGCGTTCTCGGAAGACTCCTCGTGGAGTCTGGAGTTCTCGGTGCAGGTGCGCTCGACCGAGTCCTCCGGGAGCAGCGTCGTTCGGGGGAGCGTCTCGGGGAGGCTGCGGTCCGGATGGGGTTGGCGGGCGAGGAGGCGGTGGCCCGGACGCTCGCGGCTCAGTTGGGTCTTCCCTTCGAACCCGGCCCTCTGGCTCCAGATTCCGACGCGGTTGCCCTGATCCGCGGAGCCTTTGCTCAGGCCCGCAAGGTCCTCCCCATTCGACTGCGGGGACGATCGCTCGAGGTCGCCGTCGAGGATCCCCTGGCCCTCTCCACGCTCGACGACCTCCAGTTTCAGAGCGGA
Source organism: Gemmatimonadota bacterium (assembly GCA_040878815.1). Classification (GTDB taxonomy): domain Bacteria; phylum Gemmatimonadota; class Gemmatimonadetes; order Longimicrobiales; family Gaopeijiaceae; genus JBBEBG01. The sequence continues at coordinate 14,466 of JBBDLO010000022.1, forward strand.
CGTCGCGTGGACGTCCTCGTGACGACACCCTCGGCCCTGCGAGAGGGGCTTGCGGCTGCCTACGAGGGGGAGGTCGCCGTGCTGGCCCGAGCGCTTCCGGGACGAGGGGCAGATCCCGACCCCGTGGCGGGAGAGGACGCTGCATCTACCGCACCGATCGTCCGCATGGTCGACCTCCTCATGCGTCGGGCCGTCGAGGCCGGGGCCAGCGATCTCCATGTGGAGCAGCGAGGAGGCGAACTCGCGATTCGCCAGCGCATCGATGGGGTGCTGCGTCCTGTGGCCGCCCTCCCCCCCTCTGCCCGGACGGCACTTCTCGCACGCATCAAGGTGCTCGCCGGAATGGATATCTCGGTGAAGAGGCGGCCACAGGATGGGGGGTTCGCCCATGGGCAAGCCGGACGAACGCTGAGCGTGCGGGTCTCCACTCTCCCCGTGGAGGGGGGCGAGAAGGCGGTCCTCCGCTTTCTCGATCCCCGCGCTGCCCCGGCGAATCTGGAGGCGCTTGGATTCGCGCCCGAGGACCTGGTTCGCCTTCGCGCACTGATCCGCGGTCGACGGGGCGTCGTGCTCGCAGCAGGACCGACGGGGAGTGGAAAGAGCTCGACCCTCTTCGGAGCCCTGGGAGAGCTCAATCGGGAGGAACTCAACGTCGTCACCCTGGAGGATCCGATCGAGTACCGGGTCGACGGAGTGAACCAGGTACAGGTGAGTCCCAGGGCCGGCCTGACCTTCCCGGCCGCCCTGCGGGCCCTCCTGCGTCAGGATCCGGATATCATCATGGTGGGCGAGATTCGGGACCGCGAAACGGCCGAGATCGCGATGTCGGCCGCGATTACGGGCCACCTCGTCCTCTCCACGATCCACACGATGGATGCTCCCTCCGGGGTCGCTCGACTCCTCCAGATGGGAGTGCCGGCGCACCTCGTGGCAGGGGGGCTCTCGGGGATCGTGGCACAACGGCTCGTGCGTCGAGTCTGTCCGGACTGTCGGGGTCGGGCGCCGGAGTGCCGAAGCTGCTTCGGAGGATACCGAGGGAGGGTCGGAGTCTTTCAGCTCCTGATGGTCACCGAGGCGATGCGCGAGATGATCGGGCGAGGGGCCGAGGCCGGCGAACTCCGCCGGCGGGCAGAGGAGGGGGGGATGGGGACGATGGCGGAAGATGCCCGTCGCAAGGTGACGGAGGGGATCACCGATGCGCACGAGGTAGCCCGTGTGCTCAGCGAGGATCCGGGGGCGGCGTTACCCTGTCGCGCGTGCGGCGGGAGCCTTCCGACGGATGGGGTAGGGTGTCCTCACTGCGGACGGCCGCGCGTCCTCACCTGCCGCTGTGGTTCGGTCCTGAGACACGGCTGGCGGTACTGTCCCGATTGCCTGCGAAAGCTCGGGGCGGCCCTCTGACGACAGATCGATCCTTGCCGCCCCGTCGCGGCGGGACCTACCTTCTTCAGCGATGTTTCAAGGTACGCAGGGTCCCGCCACGAGTCGGGGGTGGAGGGCCAATCACCCAGGACGTCGACGGATGATCCCTCCTCGCACCCTCCGCGGTCGCCTCTTTCTGGTCCTCTTCGCGGTGGCCCTGGTTCCGGTTGCGCTCGGCGTTCTGTCGGGTGCGCTCCTCCTGCGGGAGTTCGTGGTCTCGACCGGAACCGCGGGAGCCTGGGATCAGGTGGCCGAGTCGGGTCGGCTCCTCCTGGAGGCGGTCGAAGGAGTTGCGCAGCCCTCGGACGAATTGACGGCCGCGGCGGCACAGCACCGGGCGGAGCTGGGGGAATCCGTGCGCTTCTCCCGGCTCTACTCCTTTCTGGGGGAGCAGATGCTGGTCCTCCTCCCCGTGGTCGTCCTCGTGACCTTCCTGGTGGCGGGGACGGTTGCGCTTGTTTCGGCTGGTTGGCTTGCCCGGAGCTTCTCGCAGCCGGTGGAGGAGGTGGTTCGATGGACCGAGCTCCTGGGGGCCGGGCAGCCGCTCCCCCCTCCGGACTCTCCCGCCGAGCTTGATTCCCTCTGGGAGTTCGTCGCCGTTCGTGACGCTCTTCGCGCCACGGAAGCCGCACTGGCCGAGGCGCGCCTTCGCGAGGCCGAACGCATTCGAACGCAGAGCTGGACGGAGATGGCCCGTCGCGTGGCGCACGAACTGAAGAATCCCCTCACCCCCATGGGAATGGCGGCCAAGGCCGTCGCCGCCGCCGAGGATCCCCGGATCGCCTCGGCCGGAGAGGTCCTTCGGGACGAGATCCGGCGGCTCGACGCGCTGGCGCGTTCTTTCGCCCAGTTTGGGCGCCCAGTCGAGGGGCCTCCCTCGCTCGTAGATCTCGTCGAGTTGTGCACCTCCGTCGCACGGCGGCTCTCGACCCCTGAGGCACCCATCGAGATCGGCACTCCCTCCGGTTCGTTGGCGGTCATGGGTCACCTCGACGCACTGGAGCGTGTCGTCCGAAACCTGCTGGCCAACGCCCAGGAAGCCACTTCCGCGGAGCAGGGGGAAGGTCATTCGGTCGATTCCGTCGAGCTCCACCTGGCAAGGTCGAGCTCCGGCGTCGAGATCCGCGTCCTCGACCGTGGACCCGGGATCCCGGCGGAGCTCCTCCCACACATATGGGAGCCCGAGTTCACGACCAAGCGTCGAGGGACGGGGCTTGGGCTGGCTCTCGTTCGGCAGGCGATTCGAGCGCATGGCGGAGCCGTGTCGGCGGAGAATCGAGCGGGAGGGGGCGCCGAGTTTCGTGTCTGGTTGCCCGACGTCTCCCCCGGCGCCGCGAGTGAGCCGCCGGAGTCGACGGTCCCCCGGGGCCGGGAGAGGGGGTAGACCACTCCATGAGGATTCTCATCGTCGACGACGAGGCCAATCTACGACGGATGCTCCGCGCGCTCCTCGAAGAGGAAGGGCACGTCGTGTCCGAGGCTGAAAGTGCCGAGGCGGGGCTCCTGCGCCTGGAGGAACACCGGCCCGAGGCCATCCTGCTGGACCTTGCCCTACCGGGAATCTCCGGCCTCGAAGCACTTCCGCGATTCCGGAAGGCACTCGAGGGTGCCCCCATCATCATGATGAGCGGCGAGGCGACGCTATCGGAAGCCGCCCAGGCGACGCGGGACGGTGCCTTCCATTTTCTGGAGAAGCCACTCTCCGCCGAAGCCGTCTTGGCTACAGTGCGTGCGGCCCTCGAGGTAAGCCGATCGCGAGATCTGACGCGGGCGCTTCAGGAGGATTTGTCCCTGGGATCGAATCTGGTCGGTCCCAGTTCCGCCATGGAGGCGGTGCGAAGCGACATCCGTCGCGTTGCACCGACCGACACGCGAGTCCTGATCTACGGCGAGAGCGGCACGGGCAAGGAGTTGGCCGCCACCGCCATCCACACCCTTTCGGGACGCCGTGATCGGCCCTTCGTACGCGTGAACAGCGCCGCGATTCCGCGGGAGCTCGTCGAGAGCGAGATGTTCGGACACGAGCGAGGCGCCTTCACGGGGGCGACGGAGCGCCGTCGCGGGCGCTTCGAGTTGGCGCACTCCGGGACTCTCTTTCTCGATGAGGTCGGTGACCTCGGAAACGAGGCCCAGGCCAAGCTCCTCCGTGCGCTCGAGAGCGGAACGATCCAAAGAGTGGGAGGGGGAGAGCCGATCCCGGTGGACGTTCGCGTCATTGCCGCCACGCACCGAGATCTGCATGAGCAGGTGCACGAGGGGCGCTTTCGCGAAGACCTCCTCTTTCGCCTCGAGGTTGTTCCGCTCCGGATCCCGCCTCTGCGAGAACGTCGGGAGGACCTCGTCCCCCTCGTGGCACACATTCGGGAGCGGCTGCGCCTTCGACACGGGCTCCAGGTGCCTGAACTCACCGAGGGGGCAATGGATCTCCTCCGAGCGCATTCGTGGCCCGGCAATGTGCGTGAGCTCATCAACTTCATGGAGCGTCTCGCGATTCTGCATCCAGCGAGTCCCGTCCCGGGGGACGCCGTTCGCGGGCTTCTGACGCCGACGCGGACCTCTCCCACTCCGCAGGCCTATCGGAAGGGGGATCCGAGGAGTCTCCGGGAGAGGCTCGATGCCTTCGAATCCGAGCTCATCGCCGGCGCACTGGCTTCGGCGGACGGCAACGTGACCGAAGCCGCCCGTGAGCTTCAGACGGACCGCGCCAATCTGTACCGTCGGATCCGCAGACTCGGGCTGCGCCGGGATCCCTAGTGGTTCGTCTCCGAAGTCCGATGGCATTCGGGCTCCGCTGCATCCACTCTG
>JBBDLO010000023.1:0-15521 GCA_040878815.1 Gemmatimonadota bacterium
GGGGACCTTTCGAGCCCCGCTTCGCATTCCCCGTCCCGATGTCGCCGTCGAGGCAACGGCTGGTACCGGGCCCGCCGGAGGGATAGCTTCGCCTCGCATGGGCACTCTCTACATCGTGAGCACGCCAATCGGGAATCTGGAGGATCTCTCTCTCCGTGCGGCCCGCATCCTCGGCGAGGTCGAGGCCATCTTCGCGGAGGACACCCGCCGAAGCTCGATCCTGGTGCGCCATCTGGGGCACACGACACCCCTCGTGTCACTCCATGCGCACAACGAGGCGTCTCGGACAGACGAGGTGATGGAAAAGCTCGGGGCCGGCGCCTCCGTGGCCCTGATCTCGGACGCGGGAACCCCGCTCCTTTCGGATCCGGGAGAGCGGGTCGTCGAGCGAGCGCTGACCGAGGGGCATACGGTCGTTCCGGTTCCGGGGCCCTCGGCGATCCTGCATGCCCTGGTCGGTTCCGGCTTCCCGAACGTGCCCTTCGTCTTTCTCGGCTTTCCTCCTCGCAAGGGGAAGGAACGCAACGCCTTTCTGGCCCGCGTCGCCGAGGCGGCCGAAACGGTCGTCCTCTTCGAGGCACCGGGGCGCACCGGCGCTCTTCTGTCCGATCTCGAGACCCACTGCGGAGGGGACCGTCGCGTTGCCGTCGCACGGGAGATGACGAAGCTCCACGAGGAGTTCCGTCGCGGAACCCTGAAAGAGCTCTCCCGCTACTATCTTTCGGAGGGCGCGCCCCGCGGAGAGATCACGATCGTCGTGGCACCCCCGCAAGAAGGCGGGGTGAGAGCCGAGGGCCGGCGCGACGCGGACGAAGAGGCCGCCCGAATCCTGGCAGGGGTGCTCCTTCGCGGGGGCGAGTCCCCGAGTCGGGTGGCTCGCGAGCTCTCCCGCAGGCTCGGGATCTCCAGGAATCAGGCGTACGAATGGGTCCAGGAGGTAGCCGAAGCGGCACCTCTCTCGGAGCAGTCCGACTTCATCGGCGACCAAGAGAACGCATGACGATACTCGGAGTACTGATCGCCCTGGCCCTCGGGTTTTCCGACCCGTCTGCCGCGGCGCAGGCCCCTTTCGGGGTGGCCCGGTTGCAATACGGGGGAGGGGGAGATTGGTACGCGAATCCCTCGGCGCTCCCGAATCTCCTGGAGGCCGTTCGCTTCCGGACCGGACTCCCCGTATCGGATCGCGAGGTCGTGGTTACGCCCCTCGACCCGGCGCTTCGGGACTATCCCTTTCTCTACCTCACCGGGCACGGCAACATCGCCTTCACCTCCGAGGAGCGGCGGGCACTCCGGCAGTACCTCGAGTCGGGCGGATTCCTTCACGCCGACGACAACTACGGACTGGACGAGGCGTTCCGGAGGGAGATGGCGCTCCTCTTTCCGGATCGCCCACTGGTGGAGATTCCGCCGGATCACCCCGTTTTTCATGTACTCTATGCCTTTCCGGAAGGGCTTCCGAAGATCCATGAACACAGCGGGGGCGCCCCCCAGGCATTCGGCATTTTTCACGAGGGCCGGCTGGTTGTCTTCTACAGCTATGAGTCGGATCTTGGGAATGGATGGGAGGATCCGCAGGTGCACGACGATCCGCCCGAGTTGCGTGAGGCCGCCCTGAGAATGGGCGTGAATCTCTTCCTTTATTCGGTGAGCCGAATCGGATCATGACGCATCCTACCCTCCTCGGGGTGCTCGACGGAATCCGAAGCATGCTCCGGCAGCGCATCGGGGTTACGCTCGCGCTTTCGGCGGCAGCGGTCCTGGGGGCAGTTCTCGTCTGCGCCTGGGTCCTGGCGGGACCCGACGGCTGGCGCCCGGGGACCCCCGTGCCGCTCCTGCTGGTCCTGGGTGGGGCGGTGGCCGTGCTCGGAATCGCGATCGGGATCGTGAACCGACTGGCCCGTTGGACCGCCGAATCCGGGATGTCGGCCGAGATCGAGCGGTTCGCTCAGCTTCCGGAGGGATCCGTGCGGGCCCAGGCCGAGCTCCTCCGGGCCGTCCCCCCGGGGACATCGAGTTCTCTCGCCCGAGCGGGAGAGCGCACCCTCTTGGCACGTATCGCGGGAAGTCTGAGCCAGCTCGCCGGGGTTCCGGGACTCCGGACGGGAAGGTGGATTCGCATTGCGGGCGGTTTCACCGTCGTGCTGGCCGTGCTCGTCGCCCTCCTCTTCGCCCTGACGCCGGATCGCTCGAGGATGGCCTGGGCAGGCCTGGCGACACCGGGCTCGCTCCTGCGGCCCGTTCCCCTCCCGGCGCTCGAGCTCCAGCCTGGGGATGCGCGCCTTCCCAGGGGCTCCTCGCCCCAGGTCTCGATCCTTGCCGGAGGCCGGGATTCCGTGACCGTGCATTGGCAGGAGACGGGAGAGGTCGTACGGGAGCGGAGGCTGGCCGTCTCGGAGGCCTCCGCATCCACGGAGCTGCCCCCCCTCCGGGGCGAAGTCCGCTACTGGGCCACGGCTCCGGACGGGGCCCGGACCGCCGAGTATCAACTCGAGCCGGTGGATCCGTCGCTCCTGGTGGACCTCCTGATCGAGGCGCAGTATCCGCCCCACACCCGTATTGCACCGGAGCAGTTCCTCGGGTCTCCGGAGTCCCTCGTTCTTCCGGAGGGGACCACGCTCACCCTCCGCGGGAGCGTCGACGGAGTCGGGGAGGCCGTTTCGCTGGTGGGAGAAGATGAGGAGACGCTCGTCCAACTGGAGATGGACGCGGGGCGCTTCTCGGGAAGCTGGCAACCGAACCGTTCCGAGCAGGTGGCATGGGTCGTCTCGGGTGGGACCGAGGGCGCCTTCCTTCCGCCGCCGATCGATGTCGAGATCGTGCCCGATGCCCTACCGGTGCTGGCGTTCCCGATTCCCGGGGCCGACGGCGATCTCCCACTCTCCCTACGGGTCCCGCTCCTCGTCGAGGCTACGGACGACTACGGGGTGGCCTGGATCGAACTGGAGTCGGTGCTCCGCGTGAATGATGGGAGCCTCGGGACTCCCGTCGTGGATCGAGTCGAGACCGGCAACCAGACCACCGTCACGCTCCGCTCCATCCTGGACTTCTCCGACTGGGAGATCCTCCCGGGAGAGGAGGTCCTCCTCCGTGCGAGGGTGCGCGACAATGCCCCCTTCGCACGAATCGTGGAAAGTCGGCTGTATTCGCTCCGAATGCCGCTTCCGGCGGAGCTCCGGGAGTCCGTGCGCGAGCGAATCGACGAGGCCGCTTCGCGGACGGAGGAGATCCTGGAGCGTGCCGAGCGAGAGGCCGCCGACATCCGCGCCATGGAGCGGCAGGAGTTTCTCGAACGAACCCAGCCGTCTTCGGCCACTGCGCCACGCGACGACTTCGCGGAGCGCGAGGAGCTCCGGGAGGCATTGGAACGCCAGGCCGAGTTGGCGCGCGAGGTCGACGAAGTGCGAGAGAGCCTCGACGAGGCCCGCGAAGCCCTCCCGGAGGAAGAGCGCGTCGAGGCCGAGATGAGAGATCGGATCGCCGAACTCGAGGAGATTCTCGAAGACGTACTGGGTCCCGAGGCTCGCGAACGCCTGGAGGAACTCCTCGAGATGCTTCGCCAGGGCGAGATGCCCCCCGAGACACCCGGAGAGATCCTGGGGGAGATGTCCGAGCGGCAGGAGCAGATGCAGAGCCGGCTCGAGATGGCCCTCGAGCGACTTCGTCGAACCGCCCTGGAGGAATCCATGGCGGGGGCCGAAGAAGAGCTTCGCGCGCTCTCCGAAATGCAGCAGGAGGTGGCGGATAGTCTGGCTGCCGGGGAGGGGGCCGATACCCAGGAGGAGGTGGCGCGACGGACCGAGGCCCTCGAAGAGCAAGTCGCGAATCTCGAGGATCGCCTACGGGAAGGGGGCGACGAACAGGCGGCGGACGGTGTCCAGGAATCTCGCGAAAGGCTCGCCGAGGCACGGGAGGCGATGGAGCAGGCGGCCGAACAGAGCGGTGCTGGAAACGACGCGGAGGCGGGCCAGCAGGCGGAACAGGCGGCGGAGCAGCTCGAGCAGGCCGCGCAGGAGATGCAGGAGACGCAGTCCGACTTTGCCGACGAGGGAGACCAGGGGGCGGACGAGGCCCTCCAGCGGGGTGCCCAGAGTGCACTGGCCCTGGCTCGCCGTCAGGGAGAGGTTCGCGAGGCCTTCGTCAATGCCGGTCCCATCCGGAGGAGCGAGTTCGAAGGTGAGGAGATCGCGCTGAACGAGGGTCTCCGGAATCTGGCAACCGAGTTGGCGGCGGCCACGGCCGGGAATCCGGAGTTGGGCGAGCAGATCTCGGCGACCATAGGAAGCGCCATGCAGGCCGTCGACCGTACCCTCGACGGGCTGCGTCGGAGTGAAACGGTCCCGCCGGGCACGGACACGCAGGCCGCCGCCGCGCAGCGGGCCATGCAGGAGGTCGCCCTCCTGGCCCTCTCCGGCCTCAGCGGCGAGGCCCAGGGAGCCCCGGCTGCGGCCGGAGCCTCGGCCGAGGACGTCCTCGCCGAACTCGAAGCGATGGCGCAGGCGCAGCAGTCGATCAACCGGGACGCGCGCGCGCTGGGTCAGGATCCCGGTGCCGACGGGATCACGGCCCGGATCGAGGAGCTTGCCCGCACCCAGGAGGCAATCGCGAGCCGGCTCGGAGAGCTCTCACGCGAGCCCGGAGCGGGAGAGCTCCCCGGTAGCCTGGAGGCTCTCGGAGAGGAAGCGGAGGAGCTCGCCGACTTGCTGGGCGGGGGAAGGCTCGAGGCAGCGACGATCGATCGACAGGACCAGTTCCTCGAACGCCTCCTCTCGGCGGGCCGAACCCTCGAGCGCGACGGACCCACCGAAGAGCGAGAGGGAACGACGGCGGGAGCCTTCGAACGACGGGTCGTGTCTCCCCTGCCGGATTACCTCTTGGAGGCGCTCTCGCTCCCTCTTCCGCCGGCGAATGAGCTCGATGCGTTGACGCCAGGGCAGCGCCGGCTGGTCCTCGACTACTTCGAGCGGGTCAACCGCCGTCAGTCCGGGGTCGAACTCCCATGATGAGCCGATTTCCTGGTTGGCGTGGGTTCGGGCCCGCGATTCTCCTCCTCGGTCTGACCGGGGCCCTCCACCCCGTGAGCGGAGCCCCGAGTACCGCCGTGGACTGGACGCAGGCGGCCGATACCATTCCCACGATCGACGAGCTCGTGGAACAGGTGGGGCCCGGAGGGGATCCCGCGCTGGCGGGGGAGGGAATCCTGCAGATCGCGGCGTCTCGCGATGCCCCGGCCGCGTCGAATTGGATTCACCTCCTCACCCTCCTGAGCCGGATCGATCCCCTGTCGGCCTCTGTGGCCGTGCGCGCCGTCGCCTTCGCGGACGAGGGCGACGCGGGGCGGGGGGCCACCGAGATCGAGGAGGGGCTTCCGACCCTTCCGGGGGCCGATGTGGGCCCTCTCCTCGCGCTGGCGGCGCTCCTGGCCGAGGAATCGGACCCCACGCGGGCCGCGGGCTATCGCGTGCGGGTCATGGAGGAGGCACCGAACGCCATCGAGGTTCCGGAGATGATGCTCCGACACGGTCGCTGGTTGCTGAGCATCGACCAACGAAGGGAGGAGGGCTTTCAGATGATCGAGGAGTTGATCGTGGCGTGGCCCACCCTCCCCCTCACGCCGGAGGCCCGACGCCTCCTGCAGGTGGAGCGGGCCCGCGACACGGAGCGGGGCCGAGGGGCGTCGCCCCCGGAGAGATCCGTGGGTCCGGGAGTGCCACGATGATCCGTCTCCGCCGTACGTCGCTCGCGCTGCTCTTCGGCGCACTGGTGGTGGGCTCCCCCCTGGCCGGGCAGAACCTGCTCGTGCCCATGGACGGCGTGCAGACCAATCACCTGAAGGCCTACGGACTCACCTACTGGGTCCTGGCCCAGGAGAGCTCCGCCGAATGGCTCCTGAACTACCGGGGTGGGGCCTTTCTCCTCCCGGACCTACCCGCGGTGCGTCGCGAGGCGGCGCTGCGAGGGGTTACGGTCGAACCGGCCTCTGCCGCAGAGGTCGCACGGATTCGAGGGGTCATCCAGGCCGGCAATATGGAATCGGTCCCGTTGGAGACCGCTCCGGAGATCGCGGTATACACGCCCCCCAACGCGACGCCCTGGGACGACGCGGTCACGATGGTGCTGACGTACGCGGACATTCCGTACGAGACGATCTGGGATCCGGAGGTGCTGGACGGAGACCTCTCGGAGTACGATTGGCTCCACCTGCACCACGAGGACTTCACCGGACAGTACTCGAAGTTCTTCATCAGCTATCAGGATGCCGTATGGCTCCAGGACGAGGTCGCCCGCAATGAGGAGGTCGCGGACGCCTTCGGCTTTGCGGATGTCCCCGGGCTCAAGCGAGCCGTCGCGGAAGAGATCCGTGCCTACGTGGAAGCCGGAGGATTTCTCTTCGCTATGTGCTCGGCGACGGAGACGCTGGACCTCGCGCTGGCGAGCCACGGCACGGACATCTCGGCGAACTGGGCGAACGGCCGCCCGCCGGACCCCGATGCGAACGACCGGATGGACTGGCCCAGTGCCCTGGCCTTCACGGGAGCCAGGGTGGAACTGTCTCCCGCCGTCAACGCGTTCTCGGATATCGACTATCATCTCGTGAACACGAATCGCCGCGAGTCGCTGGGCTACTTCACGCTCTTCGACTTCTCGGCCAAGATCGACCCGATCTCGTCGATGCTCGTGCAGAACCACGAGGCATTGATTCCGGATTTCTATGGCCTCACCACCGCCTTTCGCCGGTCCCGACTCAAGCCGGGAGTCACCGTATTGGCGGAGGAAGGGACCTGGGCCAAGTACATCCATGGATCCTACGGGGCGGGGACCTTCACCTTCTATGGGGGCCACGACCCCGAGGACCCGGAGCATCAGATCGGGGATCCGCCCACGAATCTGGATCTGCACCCCGACTCGCCGGGGTATCGCCTGATCCTGAACAACGTCCTCTTTCCGGCGGCCCGGCCGCGGCCGCTCGAGACCTGACCGCCTCCCCGTCGGCCCTCTCCCTCGACGCGGACGCCGCCCGGACGATTCGTCAGGAGATCGAGCGGGCGGGCGGGCGCGAAGTATGCTTCCTCGCGGGTGTGACCTCGGATCGGCGCATCGTTCATCCGAGGGCGGTTTCCCGGGGGAACCATCTGGCTGTGTTGGCGGCCGCCCGAGATGCCGAGGCCGGTGAGATTCTCCTGCACAACCACCCCTCCGGTCTCCTGGAGCCCTCCGAGGCCGATCTGGCGCTGGCCGCGCGCGTCTACGAGGAGGGACTCGGCACCGGGATCGTCGACAATGCCGCCTCGCGGCTCTACGTCGTCGTCGAACCCCCCGCCCTGCGCACGCGCGCCCGCCTCGATCCGGACGAAGTCGAGGGACTCTTGGCGCCTGGCGGAAGCCTTTCCGGCCGCTTCGAGGGATACGAGGATCGCCCTGCCCAGCGGCAGATGCTGCGGGCCGTGGTGGATCGGTACAACGAGGGGGGCGTGGCGGTGGTCGAGGCGGGGACGGGAACGGGGAAGTCACTGGCCTACCTTCTTCCGGCTGCGCTCTGGGCCCTGCGAAACGGGGAGCGCACCGTCGTTTCGACCAATACGATCAATCTTCAGGAGCAGTTGGTCGGCAAGGACCTTCCTCTCGTCCGAGAACTCGTCGGTGGGGAGTTGCGCTGGGCACTCGTCAAGGGTCGAGGCAACTACGTCTCGATCCGGCGGCTGCACCTCGCCGTCCAGACCGGACCGACGCTCTTCGAGGAGGATCGGGAGGCTGAGCTGGCGGGTCTTCTGGAGTGGAGTCGTACCACCTCGGAGGGGTCCCTTTCGGACCTGGCTGTTCCGGTGTCCGACGATGTCTGGGAGGAGGTCCGGTCGGACGGCGACATCTGCATGGGAGCGCGGTGCCCGCACTTCCAGGCCTGCTTCTATCAGAGGTCCAGACGGGTGGCGGCCGCGGCCGAGATCCTGGTAGCCAACCACGCCCTTCTCCTCGCCGACGTCTCCGTGCGGAGTTCCACGGATAACTGGGGCCAATCGGCCGTCCTCCCGCCCTATCGGCATGTGGTTCTCGATGAGGGACACAACGTGGAGGACGCCGCGACCTCGCATCTCGGCGCAGAGGTCACCCGGACCGGTCTCTTTCGTGCACTGGACCGACTCGACCGGAGTGGCCGGGGCGTGCTCCTCGCCGTGGAGGAGGCGCTGTTGGGGGCCCCTCCCGGAGGGGAGGCGGGAACCCTCCTCGAACAGGTGAAGGGACGGCTCCGTCCCGCGCTCGTGCGCTCGCGGGAGGCGCTCACCTCCTTTTTCGATGCCCTGGAGCCGCACCTTCCCGAGGGGGACGAGGAACCGCTGCGCCTTGGGAGGGGGGACCCGCGAGATCCCTCGAACCGACCGGAGATTCTCGAGCGACTCGATCGACTCACGGCGGCGTTCTCTCGCCTACGTCGCGAGGTCGAGGGGCTCCGCCTGGGGATCGAAGAGGATGAGCCGCTGCGCGACCGTCTCGATGGCAGGCTCCTCGATCTCCAATCCATCGAGCGGCGTCTGGCCTCGGGCGAACGGGGGCTGGCGCTGGTCCTCGATCCCGATCGGAGCGGGAGCGCCTTCGTCCGGTGGATCGAGGCCCGCGGACGCCCCGGGGGACCCCTCCGCAACGTCCTTCTGGCCGCCGCCCCTGTAGAACCGGGCGCGCTCCTGCGCACCTCCCTCTTCGACCGGGTCGAGACGGCCGTGGTGACCTCGGCCACCCTCCCGATCGGCGGGACGGACTTTCGCTTCGTGCGCGGGCGCCTCGGGCTCGACGAGGCCGGGGGGAGGGTGGTGAAGGCCGAGTCGGAAGAGAGGGCGGCCGAATTCGCGTTCTCCGATGTCGAAGCGGCGCTCCATCCCGATGCCACCGAAGAAGCGATCCAGGTCACGGAGACGCTCCTCGCGTCTCCCTTCGACTACGGAAGCCAGACGCTCTTCTGCGTTCCCTCGGACCTCCCCGGACACGACGCCGGAGCGGCCTTCCAGGAAGCCACGGCCCGCGTCGTTCAGGACTTTGCGCAGATCACGGGCGGTGGGCTCTTCGTGCTCTTCACCTCGCACAGGGCCCTTCGAACCGTCGGGCGCCTGCTCCGCGAGGCCGGGGTGGACCGCGAGTGGCCGCTCTTCATCCACGGCGAGGCTCCCCGCGTGCGCCTCCTGCGCGACTTCGTTGCGGCGGAACGAGGGATCCTGCTCGGCACCTCCTCCTTCTGGGAAGGAGTCGACGTACCCGGGGATCCCCTTCGCGGGCTGGTCCTGCAGAAGCTCCCCTTTCGGGTGCCGACCGAACCGATCACCCAGGCCCGCATGGAGGCCATCGAGGCCCGCGGAGAGAACCCGTTCGGCGCGTACCTCCTCCCGTTGGCCGCGCTTCGGTTGAAGCAGGGGTTCGGTCGTCTGGTTCGTTCGCGGGCGGACAAGGGGGGGATCGTCCTCCTGGATTCACGCATCCTGACGCGTTCCTACGGGCGCGTCCTGCTGCGAGCGCTCCCCGGTGCGCCCCTGAAGAAGGGTCCGTGGCAAGAGGTCCGGCGCGGCCTGTCCGACTTCTACGGGGGATGAGGACGAGGGGACGGTTGCCTCAGGCGGTGCGCCGGATAGATTGTGCGGATCGTCCTATTCACCCAATCCAAGCGAATCCATGCCCAGGATCTTCGGCCTCGCCGTGGGAATCATCTGGATCGTCTTCGCCTTCCTGGCCTTCCGCAATTCCGCCAATGGATGGGCCGATGGCCAATCCGACCTCGGCTTCTGGTGGGGCGTGATCGCGCTGCTCCTCGCGGTGGCGGCGACCGTGGCCCTGGCCGGGACGGTGCGCCATCGCACCCAGGGACCGAAGAAGTAGCGCCGGTCCGTCGATGACGCTCCCCCTCTCACCGGTTCCGACCAAGATCATCTGCGTCGGCAAGAACTACGCGGACCACGCCAAGGAGCTCGGGGGAGAGGTTCCCAAGGAACCCCTGATCTTCCTCAAGCCTCCGTCCGCCCTCATCGCGGAGGGCGACGCGATCCTGGTTCCTCCGGGTGCGGGCCGCGTCGACTTCGAGGGGGAGGTCGCCGTGCAGGTGGGGCGGCGAGCCACGCGGGTCTCCGAGTCCGAGGCGCTCGACTACCTGGCCGGAATCTTGCCCCTGAACGACGTGACGGCGCGCGACCTCCAGAATCGGGATGGACAGTGGAGCCGGGCGAAGGGGTTCGACACCTTCTGTCCCGTCGGGCGACCCGTTCCACTGGACGATGTCGATCTTTCGGAGGTGCGCGTACAGACGCATGTGAATGGGGAACTCAAGCAGGATGCGCCCCTGGGGAATGCCGTCTTTTCGATCCCTTTCCTCGTGGCCTATCTGTCCCGCATCATGACACTCGAGCCCGGCGACCTCATCGCGACCGGCACCCCGGCCGGAATCGGCCCGATCGTTCCCTGGGACGAGGTCGAGGTGACCGTGGTCGGGGTCGGAAGCGTGCGGAATCCCGTGCGAGCGGCCCCGGGGGAGCCCTGGCCCTATGAAGTGGGTGGGAGCTGAGGCCTTTCGGGTGGTCCTGAGGGTGCCGGAGGCCCAAGATGCACCGAGGATCCGGCCAAGGAACCGCCCTCCCAGGGGGGGTTACAATGCACGATGACCCCCGCCGGACTCCGGTCCCCACCCAATCCCACCCCCCCGCGCGCTTTCGTAGGGCAGGAACGCCGTGTCTGGTGGATCGGACTGACCCTCTCCGCGCTCTTCCACCTCGTCCTCCTTCTGCTCTACCCCGCCTTCACGGGTGACTTGGACCTCCGCGTCCCGATCGACGACTCCGATCCGGACACGCCTCTGATCGAGGGAATGGAACTCGTCGTTCTTCTGGAGCTCGAAGAAACCAATCCGGAGCCGATCGTCGAGCCCCTGCCGGCGGTTCCGGCTCCCTCCGAGCCGGTCGAGGTCGAACCGGACGCGGTCGTGACCGCGGTCGAGGACGAGCCGGGGGCCGTATCGGACGAGGTGATCGCCGAGGATCCGGAAGAAGAGGGGTTGACCTTGGCCGAGCGGCTCCAGCCGCGCCTGGGGGACCCCAGGGTCTGGGCCCCTATCCCGTCGCAGTTCACGGAACTGACGGAGTTCGAGCGGGCCGAGATCCTTCTGCGGGGAATGCTGCAGGACTGGAACGACTCCATGGCCGTCGCGCAGGCCCTCGCCGATCGAGCAGGGGACTGGACGTATACCGATGCCTCGGGGCGGCGTTGGGGACTGGGACCCGGCAGACTCTACCTCGGCGACATCTCCATCCCTCTTCCCGCCTTCGAGTTCGCTCCGGGGCTCATCGAGGATACCCTGGACGAGCAGTCTCTGCGGGCGGAACTGGCCCGAGGGGCCGAGTCCGAAGCGCTTCGCGAAACCTGGAGCGATCGGGCCCGCGTCATTCGGGAGCGCATGGAACAGGAGCGCTCTCCCGCCGGAAGTCCCGCCGATGAGGGCGCGGGAGGCTGACGTCCGCCTCGTCGTTCCGGCGATTCGCACCACCTCCCGCCACCTAGCCCACGAAAAGCCTCCGAAAAAGAAGTCCTTGCGCGATCGGGGATCAATTCAAATGTTTATCGCGTTCTGTGCCCAATGTATGCCGTGGTACGCCTGCGCCCCAGTCAGTAAGGGAGGCCTGTGGAACAGACCGTCTCAATGGAGGGGAGATCCTTCTATCAGGGACTGCTCGAAGCCTTGGCTCAGGGAATGGGATCGGCCAAGGACTACCTCGTAGCGCACAGTCCTCGCACCGCCCTGCTGGCCCACGATCTGGGAGTGCGCGTGGGTCTCTCGGACCGGGAGCTCGCGGAGCTCTTCTTCGGAGCCGTCCTCTCCGACCTGGGCATGATCGGCTTGGCGGAGGACGCATGGGAGAGGCCCGTCCCCGTCCTTCCCCGCCGTGCCCGCGCCGAGGTGGAGCGTCACCCTCTGCGGAGCGCTGCCGGCGCACAGGCGATTCCCTATGTCGAGGGATCGGAGCCTCTGATCCGTCACCACCACGAATGGTGGGATGGGTCCGGGTACCCCGCCGGACTCGAGGGAGAAGCGATCCCCATGGGCGCGCGCCTCCTTCGCCTTGCGGATACCATCACGGCGCTCGGAGAGCCTCGACCGCAGCGACCGGCCCTCGCTTCCGACGAGATCCGCCGGACCGTCGAAGCCGGGACCGGGGTCGAGTTCGATCCGGCCCTCGTGAGGATCTGGCTGGAGCTCGAACGCTCGGGCGAGCCGTATGCATTTCACGCGGAGCGGTACCGCGAGATCCGGTCTCAGGCGGTGGACCGACTCGTTCCTGCGGACGTGCCGCTCACCTCGGCGGGCGTCCTCCTCGAACTCTTCTCTACGCTGATCGACGCGAAGGATCCCTATACGGGAGGGCATTCCCGTCGCGTGGCCCGATTGGCGGGGGCGACGATGCAGGCGCTCGGGATGAGTCGCACGGAGCAGGACCACGCTCGTGCGGCCGGATATCTCCACGACCTCGGCAAGCTTTCCGTGCCTTCCCGGATTCTCAGGAAGCCCGGGCGACTCGAGCCCTCGGAGTGCGAGCGGGTCCGTCGCCATGCGCACGATGGGGCGGAGCTGTTGGAGGAGATCCCGACGCTTCGGAGCTTCGCGCCGGCCTGTCGGTCCCACCACGAGTATTGGAATGGACAGGGCTACTCCCAGGGGATTGCGGGTAAGGAGATCCCTCTGGAGGCTCGCGTTCTCGGAATCTGCGATGCGTACGACGCGATGACCTCGACCCGGGCGTACCGCGCGGCCCTATCCCGAGAGGCGGCCATCGTCGAGTTGGTCGCCTACCGGGGAATCCAGTTCGGGCCGCTAGAGGTGGACGCATTCCTCTCGATTCCTGCCGCCCTCTTCGAGGAGTTGGAGGTTTCGGATTCGAGCGAGTTCGATTTGCTGGCGGAGACCCTGCGGGCCGCGCAGGCGGAGTATTCCCGTACGTAGATCGGCCCGCGTGTCGCCCCCGGCGGGTAGCAATCCGCGAGGGAACCCGCCAAGTTAACGGACGTATCTGCGGGAGGATTCGTGGTTCCCGCTTCCCCAGACTCCCGTCCCGCAACGCCCGAAAGAGCTCATCTTGGCCGAAGTCCTTCCCACCCGTCTCGAACCCCAGGCGATCGAATCCGACCTCTACCGCCGAGCGCGGGAGGGGGGCGCCTTTCATGTCTCCGCGGATCGCGTCCGAGTGGAGGGTGCCGATCCCTACGTGATCGTGATGCCGCCGCCCAATGTGACGGCTGTGCTGCACATGGGTCATGGGCTGAACAATTCGCTCCAGGACGTCCTCATTCGTTGGAGGAGGATGCAGGGGCGTGCGGCCCTCTGGGTACCCGGCACCGATCACGCGGGGATCGCCACGCAGAACGCGGTGGAGAGGCTTCTTGCGGCCGAAGGGAAGACCCGCTTCGACCTGGGGCGAGAGGCCTTCGAGGCGCGCGTCTGGGAATTCGTCGAAGAGACCGGCGGCGCGATCCTGGGCCAGCTCGGGGCGATCGGTGCGAGTTGCGACTGGGAGCGGACCCGTTTCACCCTGGACCCGGCGCTCTCCCAGGCGGTGCGCGAGGTGTTCGTCCGCCTCTATGAGAAGGGACTGATCTATCGCGGGGAGTACATCATCAACTGGTGCCCCCGGTGTCTCACCGCGCTCTCCAACGAAGAGGCGGAGGCGACGGAGGGCGACGGAACGCTTCACCACCTTCGGTATCCCCTCGCACCGGAGTTCTCGGACGCGGCGGAGGCCGCGCACAGGGCCGGAGCGAAGGCGCTCGGGCGGTCCCAGGAGGGCGGGTGGTATCTGACGGTGTCCACGACCCGCCCCGAGACGATGCTCGGGGATACCGGGGTCGCGGTGCATCCCGAGGACGCCCGGTATGCCCCCCTCGTCGGGGCACAGGTCGTCCTGCCGCTGGTCGAGCGCCGCATCCCGGTGGTCGCCGACGACTGGGTGGATCCGGAGTTCGGAACGGGGATGGTGAAGGTGACCCCGGCGCACGATCCGAACGACTTCGAGATCGCGAAGCGCACCGGGCTGGAGTTCGTGAACGTTTTCACCCCCGAAGCACTCCTGAACGACTCCGTTCCGGACGCCTTTCGGGGCCTCGAGCGCTTCGAGGCCCGCCGGGCCGTCGTCGCCGCCCTGGAGGAGGCCGGCCTGTATGCGGGCGCCGAGCCCCATCGCCATGCCATTCCCCGATGCTACCGCTGCGACACGATCGTCGAACCTCGGCTTTCAGATCAGTGGTTCGTGAAGATGAAGCCGCTGGCCGAGCCGGCGCTCCGCGCCTCGCGCGAAGGGGAGATCTCGTTTCATCCGGATCGATGGGCCAAGGTCTATGAGGACTGGCTCGAGAATATCCGGGACTGGTGCATCTCGCGGCAGCTCTGGTGGGGACACCGCATTCCCGTCTGGTATTGTCGCGCCGAAGGGTGTGGGGAGACGATGGCGTTGCGGGAGGACCCGGAGGCATGCGAACGCTGCGGCTCCACGGCGTTGGAGCAGGATCCCGACGTGCTCGACACCTGGTTCAGTTCCTGGCTCTGGCCCTTCTCCGTCTTTGGATGGCCCGAAGAGGGAGAAGACCTCGAGGCCTTCTATCCGGGGCACACCCTCGTCACGGCGCCGGAGATCCTCTTCTTCTGGGTCTCCCGCATGATCATGGCCGGGTTCGAGTTCAGGGGGGAGACCCCCTTCCGGGACATCTACCTGCACGGCACGGTCCGCGACGCACAGGGCCGAAAGATGTCGAAGTCGCTCGGGAATGGGATCGATCCGCTCGAGGTGGTGGATCGGTTCGGAGCGGATGCCCTCCGGTACACCGTCCTCTCGATGTGCGGTGTTGGCACCGACATCCATCTCGATCACGAAGATCTCGAGGCGGCCTTTGCGCCCGGCCGCAACTTCGCGAACAAGGTCTGGAATGCGGGGCGGTTTACCCTCATGTCGGTGGGCGAAGAGCCGGTACAACCGATCGAGGCCGTGGCCGACCACCTGGAGGTGGCCGATCGCTGGATCCTCACCCGGCTTTCGCAGACGTCTCGCGAGATGACGGACGGGCTCCAGCGATTCCGGCTGCACGAGGTGGTCGAGCAGGGACACCACTTCTTCCGAGGCGACTTTGCGGACTGGTATCTGGAGCTAGCCAAGGGGCGACTACGAGGAGAAGAGGGTCCGGAGAGTCGGGAGGCGGCCCGCGCGGTCCTCGTTCACACCTTCGACGGGGTCTTGCGGCTCCTCCATCCGCTCATCCCCTTCGTGACCGAGTACCTCTGGGATCGCATTCCCTGGCCCGATGGGCGGGAACGCCCGGAGAGCCTCCTGGTGGCTCCCTGGCCGGAACCGTCCCCGGAGTGGGAGGACCGCGCAGCCGAGGCGTACATCGACTTTTTCCAGGAGTTGGTGACCGCGGTGCGTAGCCTTCGCAAGGAGTATGGAGTCGGGGAAGGGGCCCGGGTCACGCTCGTCGTGGCGGGGGGCGGCGCGGAGCGGCGTGAGGCGCTCGAGGGG
>JBBDLO010000023.1:15531-18156 GCA_040878815.1 Gemmatimonadota bacterium
GGGGCCCGACTCGATCAGTTGGCCCGCATCGGTGAGCTCGTCTTCGGGGATCCCGCTGCCTACGGCATCGGCGCGACGGCGATTCTGCGCGACGGCACGGAGCTCTTCCTTCCCCTCGAGGGACTGGTGGACCTGGAGAAGGAGCGAACCCGCCTGCGGGAGGAGATCGAGCGCCTGCAGGGCCAGCTCATCGGGACCGAGGCGAAGCTGGCGAACGAGAACTTTGTCGCCCGTGCGCCGGAGGAGGTGGTGGGGAAGGAACGGGACAAGGCGACCAGCTATCGGGAGCAGCGCGACAAGCTCAAGGCCAAGCTCGATACGCTGGAGGTCGGGTGAGGCGGGGCCGTCTGCCGGTTCGGATGGCGGTGGGTTTCGCCGTCGCACTGGGGATGGCCTCCGGGTGCGCGAGGGCCGGAGGGGAGATCGGCGGGGAGGTGCCGGCGACGCCCCTGCAGGTGATCGCGACCAATCCCGTCCCCCTTTCCACGGTCGATCCCTTCGACGGTTCCGTTCGAATTGAATTCCAACGCACCCTCAGTGAACGTCCCACCGAAGGCCCGCCGGCCGACGCGGTCGTGGTTTCTCCCAGGCTGGGAGATGTTCAGGTCAGCGCCGGACGGGGTGGGATCGAGATCTCGATGGAAGGCGGGTTTCGGGTACCGTCCGTGTACCGAATCACCGTGCTTCCGCGGTTTCGGGATCGCTACGACAACCCCATGCCGGGTCCCTTCGACCTGATCTTCTCGACGGGTCCGGAGCTCGAACCGAACCTCTTGGCCGGGATCGCCTCCGACTTCCTCACCCTGGATCCGCTCCCGGGTGTACGGGTGGATGCGATGCCGAGTGCGGAGGGGCCCACCCTGTCGACCGTGACGGACTCCGTCGGGATCTTCACCTTCCCCTACCTTCCGGCCGGCCGCTACACGCTCGTCGCCTACGATGACCTCAATCGAAACCGCGAGCCTGACTTTTCCGAACCACAGGATGTGGCGGAAGTCGGGATGACGCGTGGGGACACCCTGGTCATCACCTCGCTGGCGCTCCTCGAACCCGACACCACGGCCGCCGTATTCGAGGCCGTCGCGGTGTTGGACTCCCTCACCCTCGAGGCCACCTTCGACGACTACCTGATCCCGGAGTCTCTCGCCGGCGCCACCGCCGTCGTGACCCGAGAGGGGGCCAACGCGCCGGAGGTGTTGGAAGTGCTGGGCCTCCAGGCGTGGCGGGCCCGTCAATCGAACCCCGACGATCCGCCTCCGCCGGGGGCCGCCCTCCCCACGCAGGACGTGGCGATCGTCCTCTCGCGGCCGCTCCTTCCGGAAGTGGAATACACCGTCGAGGTGAGCGGAATCCAGAACGTCCAGGGAATCGGGGGCGGAGGGGGATCACGCGAGCTCACCCTACCCGCTCCGCCGCCACCGCCGCCGAGTGCGGACGCCGGCCTGGGGCAGGATCCCGCGGATCCGGATGGCTTTCCCATCGGCGATCCGGACGCCCCTCTCCCGGCCGATCCGGACCCCCCTGTGCCCGCCGATCCGCCGGCCCCGGACGATCCCTTGCCGGACGACCCGCTTCCCGGTTGACCCTGGGAGGAGCGCCGAGATACCTTCCATGGCATCGGTCCTGGGGGTGCAGCGCCTGGGGAGGACGGGTGGGTGAACCCGCCCGAATCCAACGGGGTATGATCTTGTTGGGTTCCTTTCTCCCTCCGGCATCGCTCGGAGCGAGTTCAAGGGGTCCCTGCGCGATAGACAAGATCCCGAAATGGGGGCATAGCGTGATAGCAATGAAGATCGAACTCACAGAGACGGCGTTGGCGAAGGTACAGTCCTTCATGGAGGACCATGGGGCCCGCGAGGAGGCGGGGCTCCGATTGGCGGTTCTCCCTGGCGGGTGTTCCGGGTTTCAATACGGGCTGAATATCGAAGATGCACCGGAAGAGGACGACGAGATCCTGGACCTCGATGCAGCACGTGGGATCCGCATCTTCGTCGATCCCTTCAGCGCCCAGTATCTGGAGGGCGTGCAGATCGACTACGTGACGAGCATGATGGGATCGGGATTCACCTTCAATAATCCCGTCGCCACCGGCGGGTGCGGGTGCGGAAGCTCGTTCACCATCTGATCGAAGTACGCGCCTTCACCGGAGGGGCCTTCGCCCAGACCGGGTACCTCCTCCGCTGCACAGCCACCGGCGAGACGGCAATCGTCGACCCGGGTGCGACCGCCGGGGCGATGGTCACGGCCCTTCGCGAGGGCGGCCACGCGTTGGGGGCGGTCTTCTTGACGCACGCGCACATCGATCATGTGGAGGGTCTCGGGACCATTCGGGACTTCAGCGACGCCCCGATCTTTTTGCACCCCGAGGCGCGTCCTTCCTACGATTTTGCGCCGCAGGTATCCGAGCGGCTCGGACTGGGACCGATGGCCCCGCTCCCGCCCCCGGACCGCGACTTCACCCCCGGGACGCCCGTCCAACTCGGGGAGCGCAGCTTCGAGGTACGCTTCACTCCGGGCCACGCACCTGGCCACGTCACGCTGTACGACGCGGAGTGCGGTCTCGCGCTGGTAGGCGATGTGATCTTCTCGAAGTCCATTGGACGAACGGACCTTCCCGGCGGCGAC
>JBBDLO010000024.1:0-17675 GCA_040878815.1 Gemmatimonadota bacterium
TCTGCAACAGGTGGCGCTCGTGACCGATCTCGATCGCCACGATCCGGACGGCGACGCCGTCACCCTCATGACCCTCCACAATGCCAAGGGGCTGGAGTTTCCCTCGGTCTTCATCTCCGGTCTGGAGGAAGGGCTCTTTCCCTTGGCACGCGCCTATGAGGAGCCGGCGCAACTCGAGGAAGAGAGGCGCCTCTTCTACGTCGGGATCACCCGGGCGGAGGATCGGCTCGCGATGACTTGGGCGCGAACCCGACGGAGGGCAGGGGGGTTCATGACCGGGCACCTGTCCTCCTTCGTCGAGGCCATCCCCACCGAACTCCTGGAGCGAGCCGTTTCGACGCGTCTCCAACGAGAAGCGGCGGCCTACCGGGGATATGATGGGCGAGGCAGACGGGAGCCGATCGACGACTTCGCGTCGGCAGGGCGCGCCGCGGTCCGCCGGGTCTCACAGGATCGGAGCTCGGAGGACCAGGACCGAAGCGCCGACGACCAGGCCTTCGAAGAGGGGCTGAATCAGGATCTTCCGCACCTCGTTCCCGGGGAGAGGGTGAGCCACGGAACCTTCGGGTCGGGAAGGGTCGTGGAGGTGACCGGGTTCGGGGGGGACGTGAAGGTCACAGTGGACTTCGAGTCTGTCGGTCGGAAGCGCCTCCTGGCGAGGTATGCCGCTCTGGAGAAGGACTTCTGATTCGATTGCACAACTCGCAGGGGAGAACGATGGGAGTCTCGAAAGATGAGGTGCGACGCATCGCTGCGCTCGCGCAGCTCCGGCCGGACGAGAGCGCGGTCGAGCGGCTCACGGCCGAGCTAAATGGGATCCTGGAGCACATCCAGCGCCTCGAGGAGGTCGATCTCACGCAAGCGGTGTCGGGGGATGAGGGCAGTCAGCGTGCCCTACCGATTCGGGATCCGGAGATGGAGCCCGATCTCCTTGCGCCGGGAGCCCCGGCCGATCGTGCACCGGATTGGCAGGAGGGCTTCTTCGTGGTTCCGAGGCTTCGCGCGCTAGACCGGGATGGAGAAGGAGAGGTGGCCGGATGACGGAGATGACAGGCGTGCGCGCCATGGCCGAGGAGGTTCGGTCCGGCGCGGTGGACCCGATGCAGTTTCTTCGGGCGGCCCTGGAACGGGCTCGCGCCCTCGACGCCGCAGAGCGACCGATCCGTGCCTTCCTGGCACTGGCGGAGGGTTCTCCCCCGAGCCATCGGACGACGGAGAGCGAAGGGGCGGTCTCGGCGCCGGAGCGCCCGGCCCAGATCCTGGCGGGTGTCCCGGTTGCGGTGAAGGACAATCTCTGCACCCTCGAACTGCCCACCTCATGCGGATCTCGGATTCTCGAAGGGTACGTGTCCCCCTTCGAGGCCACGGCGGTACGGCGGCTACGGGCGGCCGGGGGGATCGTCGCGGGAAAGACGAACATGGACGAGTTCGCGATGGGCTCCTCGACGGAGAACTCGGGGTTCGGCCCAACGAGAAATCCGCGAGATCTCTCGCGAGTGCCGGGCGGAAGCTCCGGGGGCTCGGCCGCTGCGGTCGCGGCCGGGATCGTCCCCTGCGCGCTCGGATCCGATACCGGGGGGTCGGTCCGCCAGCCGGCTTCCTTTTGCGGCGTCGTTGGGATCAAGCCCACCTATGGTCGGATCAGCCGGTACGGGCTGGTGGCCTACGCGTCCTCCCTCGACCAGATCGGGACCTTCGGTGGGACGGTGGCGGACGCCGCGATCCTGTTGCAGGCGGTGGCGGGCCACGATCCGCGAGACTCCACCTCGATGGATCGGGCGGTGCCGGACTTCCTGGGAGAGGCGGAGCGGGGATTGGAGGGGATGACGATCGGTGTCCCCCGGGAGTACTTCAGGGACGAACTGGACGCCGGGGTGCGCGCAATCTGCGAGACGGCGCTCGAGAGATTTCGGAAGGGCGGCGCGAGCGTTCGCGAGGTCTCTCTTCCCCATACGCGTTACGCCGTGGCCACCTACTACGTGCTCGCCACCGCGGAGGCCTCGTCGAATCTCGCTCGCTATGACGGGGTGCGATACGGCCACCGTAAACCGGAGGCTCGATCCCTGGAGGAAGTGTACGCGGGGAGTCGCACGGAGGGGTTCGGAGCGGAGGTCGTACGACGGATCATGCTGGGCACCTTCGCCCTCTCGGCAGGCTACTACGATGCGTACTATGGGCGTGCGCAGAAGGTGCGCACGCGGATCGCGGGGGACTTCGATCGAGTCTGGTCGGACGGCGTGGATCTCCTCTTCACTCCCACCTCGCCCACGACGGCCTTTCCTCTGGGGGCCCGCACGGAAGATCCGATCGCGATGTACCTCTCGGATATCTTCACCGTCACGGCGAATCTCGCGGAGATCCCGGGCATCTCGATTCCGATCGGCACCGTGGACGGCCTTCCGGTAGGAGGGCAGTTGTTGGCCCCGAAGTGGGAGGAGGCCCGGGTGATCGGCGCCGCCGCTTGTCTCGAATCGATGATCGGGGAGGACCGATGAGCACACGGGAAGGCGTCGTCGGCGTCGGTCCGATCGAAGACCTCGAGGCTGTCATCGGCCTCGAGATTCACATCCAGCTTCGCACGGCACGCAAGCTCTTCTGCGGAGACTCCACGCGCTTCGGCGATGCGCCGAACACGAATGTGTGCCCGGTTTGCCTCGCCCTTCCCGGGGCGCTTCCCGTGTTGAACGGAGAGGCCGTCGAGCTGGCGATTCGGGCGGCATTGGCCTTCGACTGCGAGGTGCACGAGACGAGCATCTTCGCACGCAAGAACTACTTCTATCCCGATCTTCCGAAGGGGTATCAGATCTCCCAATTCGAGGATCCGATCGCCTCCGGTGGGGAGTTCCGCGTCCAGATGCCGGCCGGGGAGAAGGTCGTCCGGATCCGAAGGATGCACATGGAAGAGGACGCCGGAAAATCTCTCCATGACCGAGTCGCGGGGGGCACGGCCGTGGATCTGAACCGGGCAGGAACGCCCCTGGTCGAGATGGTCTCCGAGCCGGATCTCCACTCGGCGGAGGAGGCGCGAGCCTACCTCCAGCAAGTGAAGCAGGTGCTCGAGTACCTGGACGTCTCCGACTGCAACATGGAGGAGGGTTCCCTCCGCGTCGATGCGAACGTGTCGGTTCGCCCGGCGGGAACGGATACACTCGGGACCAAGACCGAACTCAAGAACATGAACTCCTTCTCCGGAGTCGAGAAGGCGATCACGGTGGAGGTGGCTCGCCAATCTCGGATCGTCGCGGAGGGGGGGGAGGTTCAGCACGTCACCCTCCTTTGGGACGAGGCTCGCGGAGAGGTCCGCCCCATGCGATCCAAAGAGGAGAGCCACGACTATCGGTACTTCCCCGACCCGGATCTGCCGCCGCTCGTCGTCGGGCGGGATCGGATCGAGGCCATCCGTCAGGCGCTTCCCGAACTCCCGGCGGCGCGCCGCACCCGTCTCGAGGCGACCTATGCACTCCCGGCCTATGACGCCGAGGTCCTGACCTCCTCTCGATCCCTGGCGGACTACTTCGAGGCCGTGGCGGATCGGAGCGGCGACCCGAAACAGAGCGCGAACTGGGTGATGGGCCCTCTCCTCGCCGTCCTGAAGGAGCGTGGGTTGGACTTCGAGAGTCTCTCCGTCTCTGCGGATGGCCTCGCGGAGCTCCTGGCCCTCGTGCGGGAAGGGACGATCAGTCAGGGGGTGGCGAAGGATGTCCTCCGGAAGATATTCGACTCCGGACGAGCGGCCGCCGATATCGTCCAGTCGGAGGGATTGGCACAGGTGCGTGACGTGGGGCAACTCGAGGGTTGGATCGATCAGGTACTCGACGCGCACCCCGATGAACTCACGCGATTTCGCGAGGGAGAGAAGCGGCTCCAGGGATTCTTCATGGGGGAGGTCATGAAGGCCTCGCGCGGGAAGGCCGACCCGGGAGAGGTGGCGCGGATGCTCGGTAGGAAGCTGAACGCCTCCTGAACAGCCTGTTGAGCTACTCCTCGTCGGGGGGCTCGCGGCTCAATCCCGGGACTTCGATCCCCCTGGCCTTGGGAACGTAAAGGAGCGGCTCTTTCGGAAGGGGAAAGAAGGCTTCCGCTACTTCGTGCAGGGCAGCGGGGTCCGTGCGGCCCCCTTCGAGGAGGGCCTCTCGGCGCAGCGTCTTGGACAGCTGCAGGTGGGCATCGCCGACGGGGTCGAGGGCGGACGCCCGTGCGTCCTTCCCCTGGACCAGATAATCCATCACGTAGTCGTAGGACAACTGCACGTATCGGTCCCGCGCGTCTCCCGGCAGATCGAATCGAGAACGGCGAAGGATCTCGTCGAAGACCAGCTTCCAGCGATCGTCGTCCTGAAAGGCGATCATTCCCCGGAAGAGGCGCCGGTTCGTGCGGAACGAGAAGAGCGTGCGCGAAAGCACGCGGTCGAAGAGTTCGTCCGCCTGCGAGTGATCGTGGTAGAGGACGATCCTGCGGGCCTCTCCGCCGAAGCGCTTTCCGAGGTGCACATCCATCCGGTGTTCCCAGTAGGTGTGCCCGACGGAGCTCGAGGTGCTCGTGAGGAGCAGGCGGCGGGGAACGAAGTAGTTGTGCGCAATCGTGTCGGCGGCGAGATGGGAGAGGTATCCCAGGCCGACCGCCCTCATTTCTTCCGATTCAGCGCTCTCCAGAATTTCGTCGCCGATGTGCCAGTGGTGAGAATGGCGTCCGACCGCGGCGTACTTCTTCGCGAAGGAGATATCGGCCGCGACGGAGCCGTAGAGGAAGGAGAGCCGGTTCCGATCCAGAATTCCCTGAATGGCTGGGGGAAGGAGGTGGAGCGAGGAGAGTACGGCCTCACCGATCGCGATATGTGTGGCCGGTCCCCACGCCCATGCCTCGCCGGGCGTCAGGACGAGCCAGAGGAGGGCGTATAGGAGCGGGCTCAGGGCCGCGATCGCGGCGAGAAGCCTCCGACGGCGGGACTTCGGCTCTCCCGATGCGCTCCGCGCCTCGCAGAGAGGGGTGGCGTTCAGCTTTCGCCCTCCTCGACTGATGAGGGTCGGCCTTCCCGAACCTCTTTTTTTTGACGACTGGCCAAGCTGCCCAAGCCGGCACGTACGCCTCGCGCGGTCGAGGCTCCGTCCACGAAGGCATCTTCCGCCTCTCCCTGCACGACCTCCAAGAGGGCGTTGAAGTCCTCAATGCGTTCCTCCATCCGGTCCGACGCTTGCTGGAGCCGCTCGGAGAGGTGTGTCACTGAAACGGACAGCCCGGCGACCTCCTTCCGCAGGGTGGCCGAGATTGCCTCTGCATTCGCGGCCGCTTGGCGCAGACTGGCGATCCCGGCATCGGCGGTAAACTTCTGCTGGACCTCCTCCATGGCTCGCGCGGCATTCCTCGCCAGGAGGAAGGCATTCCCCATGAGGAAGAGGACGCCGAAGAAGGTCAGGGCCACGCACCCCGCAGCAATGGCGTAGATGATGTCGACCAGATCGCGAGCGGGCACCGTGACGAGCGTGTCCGGCTCCGGAGGGAGCTGACTCAGGAATAACAGAAGGAGTTCCATGGCTTCACAATAGCGAACAGAGCGGCAAACGTTCCACCCACGGGATGGGATGGGGCCCCGTTCCGGTTGTTCACCTCCTCACAGGCAGGTAAGTTCCGCCCACCTCCCGCTTCGGCTAGCGGGCCCCGGGCACCGTAGTGCCTGGCTCCCCTCTGCCGTGTAGGGCATACCTCCCGCACTCTCGGAATTCCACACGTCCATGTCTGCATTTCTGGTCGAGGGAGGGCACACCCTCTCCGGGGACATTCGGCCCACTGGGAACAAGAACGCCGCCCTCCCCTGTATCGCGGCCGCGCTCCTGACCTCCGAGCCGGTCACCCTCGACAACGTTCCGCGAATCCGGGATGTCGATACGCTCCTGGAGATCGTGGCTTCGCTGGGCGTGCGGGTGGAGTGGACCGGTCCCGAGACCATCGAGATCGAGGCGCGGGACCTGGCACTGACCTCGCCCGCTCCCGAGTTGGCCGAGCGTATTCGGGCCTCGATCCTCATCGCCGGCCCACTCCTGGCACGGCTGGGACGTGCGGTCCTCGCCCCACCCGGCGGGGATATCATTGGGCGTCGAAGATTGGACACCCACTTTCTGGCCTTTCGGGGCCTCGGTGCCGAGGTGACCCTACGGCAGGACGGCTTCGAGGCGATCGGGGCGCTCCGCGGGGCCGATATTTTCCTGGACGAGCCCTCGGTGACGGCCACCGAGAACGCGGTCATGGCCGCCGTCCTCGCGAAGGGGACGACGCGGCTGCGAAACGCCGCCGCGGAGCCCCACGTACAGGATCTCTGCCGCCTCCTGTTGGGGATGGGGGCGAAGATCGACGGTGTGGGAACCCATGTACTAGAAATCGAAGGGGTCGAACGACTTGGAGGAGCCCGCCTCCGGCTACAGTCCGACCATATCGAAACGGGTTCCTTCATCGGTCTGGCCGCGGTCACGGGGAGTGTGATCCGCATTCGTGAGGCCCCGCTGGCCCATCTGGATGCGACACTCCTCGGCTTTTCGCGCCTCGGTGTCGAATGCGAGGTGGACGGCGAGGACCTCATCGTCCTGGGAGATCGGGGGCGGGAGATCCGCCAGGATGCGTTCGGACATGTCCCCAAGGTCGATGATGGGCCCTGGCCCGCCTTCCCGGCGGACCTGATTTCGATCGCCCTGGTCACGGCAACCCAGTGTCACGGGACCATCCTCGTGCACGAAAAGATGTTCGAGTCCCGCATGTTCTTCACAGACAAACTCGTAGCCATGGGGGCGCGGATCATTCTCTGCGATCCACATCGGGCGGTGGTGGTGGGCCCCTCTCCCCTCCGAGCCTCTCCGCTCGAGAGTCCCGATATCCGTGCCGGGATGGCGCTCCTGCTTGCCGCCCTTGCCGCAGACGGAACGAGCCGAATCGAGAACATTCGGCAGATTGAGCGTGGATACGAGCGGATTGACGAGCGACTTCGCGGCGTCGGAGCAAGGATCGAGCGGGTGCCGAGCCATACACCTGGCCCTTGAAGGATAGGCCAGAATCGCCTATCATGGAGTTCGGTCAGTTCAGTCGTCGCCTGCCGTTGTGGCGACCGTTTTGTGAGTGGGGGAGCGGGTGGCCCCCGCTTTTTTTTACTCCGGTTTTTCAGGGGAAAGGCCGGCGCGAAGGGCGCGGCATCACAGGGAGAGTTGGCTTGTGGAGCCGATTTCGGAGATTGAGCGAGAACTCGATCGGCGAATCGAGGCCCTGGGGTTCGAGTTGGTCGAAGCCCAGTGGTCCGGGGCGCCGCAGCGTCCGATTCTGCGGATTCGGATCGACCTTCCGGACTCGGAGCCGGGACGGGGAGTGACGGTACAGGATTGTGCGCGCGTGAGCCGCGCGCTGGAGGAGTGGCTGGACGAAGATCCGGCGGTTCCGGAGCGATATGTCTTGGAAGTGTCGTCGCCCGGTGTGGA
The DNA here is from genome assembly GCA_040878815.1 of Gemmatimonadota bacterium. GTDB lineage: Bacteria > Gemmatimonadota > Gemmatimonadetes > Longimicrobiales > Gaopeijiaceae > JBBEBG01. Next base: position 7,455 of record JBBDLO010000024.1, read on the forward strand.
ACGACCTCTCCTCCGAGAGAGGGACTTCCGGCGCTTCGTGGGCCACGAGGTGCGCGTGAAGGTGAAGGGGGGGAAGGGCTCTTCCGTGAGGGAGGGTGCGTTGGAAGGGGTCGAGTCAGGCGAAGCGAAGGGATCGTTCCGCGTCCTGCTTCGAGGGCGAGACGGGGAGGTCGTCGGCATGTCGGACGACCAGATTCTCGGCGCTCACCTGGTCTTCGACTGGGAGGGTGGAGACTCGTAGCGGGTTATCAGGTAAGAGAGGACGAAATGGCGAACGCCGCACAGATTGTCGCTGCCATCCGGGATATGGCGGCCACGAAAAGCCTCTCCACCGAGGAGATGAATGAGCTGATCAAGGACGGCATCCATGCCGGCCTGATTCGGATCTATGGGCCTAATGTTCGGGCCGAGATCGGGCTCGACGACGACCGCGGAGAGATCGATATCGTCGTGTTGAAGCGGGTCGTCGAGGTTGTGGAGGACGCATCCGCCGAGATCTCGCTTGAAAAGGCGCGGTGGGACGACCCGACCTTCGAGGTCGGGGACGTCATGGAGATCCCGGTGGATTTCGCCGAGTTCGGACGAAACGCGGTGATGGCGACCAAGCAGCGCATCGTACAGCGGGTCCGCGAGGGCGAGCGAGACCGGGTCCGCGAGGAATTTGCGCATCGCGTAGGCGAGCTCCTCTCGGGGGAAGTGCAGCAGATGGAGCGGGGCAAGATCGTCGTGATGTTGAACCGCGCGCGTGAAGCGGAGGCGATCATCCCCTGGAAGGATCAGAATCCCCGGGAGCGCTTCCGTCAGGGCGACCCGATTCGGGCCGTTCTCAAGAAGGTCGAAGAGTCTCCGAAAGGGCCGCGTCTCATCCTCTCCCGAGCCGATCCCCTCTTCGTCGAGGCGCTCTTCAAGCTCGAGGTGCCGGAGATCTATCAGGGGATCGTCGAGATCAAGGAGCGGGCTCGGGAGGTCGGCGGGCGGACGAAGATCGCCGTCTGGTCTCGTGATGAGTCGATCGACCCGGTCGGCGCATGCGTAGGTCTGAAGGGTTCCCGGGTCCAGGCCGTGGTATCGGAGTTGGGTGGGGAACGGATCGATATCGTCCCCTGGCATCCCGATCCTGAGATCTTCGCACGGAGGGCCCTTGCCCCGGCACGCGTCTCGAAGGTGATCTCGGACTCGGAACGTCAGGTCATCACCGCGATCGTCGATGAGGATCAGCTTTCCCTCGCGATCGGGCGGAATGGTCAGAATGTTCGCCTCGCCTCGCAGTTGATCGGGTGGCAGATCGACCTGTACGGGTCCCGCGAATGGCTGGAGCGAGGTGCGGGAGCCGCCCTCTTCGCGAGGGACACGGAAGAGGAGGGTCTCGAAACATCGGACTTCTCCCTTTCCGAGTTGACCCTTCCGGAAGACGCACTAGCGGCCCTCAAAAGTGCCGGATATAGTACGTTTCTGGACATTATCGACCTGGAAGAGTCGGATTTTCGGGGAATTGAAGGATTCCCAGAAGGGGCCGTCGAGCAGGTCATCGGGATCATCGATGAGCTCACCGTCCTCGACGATTCGGGCGATTCCGAGGACGATGCCCCGAGTAACGAAGGCGAGTCCGATAGCGATGGTGGGTCGGAGGCGGATGGTGCGTCCGACGAGGCGGCGGCCGTGCTTCTGAAGGAGACCGGCGAGGAGGGCAAGGATGATGCCGAGGCAGCTCCGGGAGGCTGAGGCCCTGGGTCTCCTGGGGTTGGCCCGCCGAGCGGGCGCCTTGGTGCCGGGGGTGGGCGGAACGCGTCGGGCAGCCGATGCCGGAGAGTTGGGATTGGCCATCTTGGCCGGAGATGCCTCAGCCGCACAGTTGGAGAAGGTCCGGGGTACACTTCGGCGCTGTGAGGTGCCGATCCGCTGGGTCGCTGGGCGCTTGGCGCTCGGAGAGGCCCTGGGGGGAGCGCCCTTGTCCGCAGTGGGAGTCCGTAGCGGGTCGTTCGCGACTCCCCTTCGGGACGGCCTCCCCGAGAACCCACCGGATCGACCGGGCGGGGCGGAATCGAAAGTGGCACAAGAGCTGGAGAGAGGCGGGAAGCATGCGGGTAGTTGATCTGGCTGAAGAGCTCCGGGTTTCCTCGGAGGATATCCTCGCCCTCCTGCGGGCGATGGGGATTCCTGTGCCCGGTGGAGACGCACCCGTGAGCGACGCTGATGTGGCGCGGGTCCTTGCGAGGGTGGAGCGTGAGCGTCGTTCCGGAAAGAAGAACGTCGCGGACGCCGTGCAGGCGGCCGTCGAAGAGTCCCAGGGACCGGCACGTCGAAGGCGTCGTCGTCGTGAGGACGATCCACCTCCCGAGCCTGTGGCCGAGCCCGAGGACGTGGAGGCTGAGAGTCCGGCGGATGAGGAAGGGACGCTGGACGACGTAGCGAGCGAGACTCCGACGTCGGTCGAGGGCGCGAGCGAGGAAGTCCCCTCTGCGGAACCCGATTCTACGGAACCGGCCCTCGACGTTTCTGCGGAGCCGGAGCTCCCGGTAGCCGAAGCCCCGCCGGCGCCTGAGGCCGCCTCGAAGCCGGAGGAGGGGGAGAAGGAGGAGGACGAGGGGACCAAGCCCAAGCGGCGCCTCAAGATGCCGGAAGCCGGTCCTGCTCCCGCCGCTTCTGCGTCGCCGACTCCAACCGCCGAACGGATCGTTCCCCGCCGGGCACGCCCGGAGGGCGCGGAGGGTGAGACCCCTGCCGCCGCTGCCGCCGCCCGGCCTACACCCGCGGCCAGTGCCGGACCGGGGGGGCAGGTACGAATTCAGGCGGACGGGTTCACCGCCGATGGCCGCAAGAAGGTCAAGAAGAAGGGAAAGAAGCGCCAGCGTGTCGACCAGGATGCCGTGCAGGACAACATCACGCGGGTGATGGCGGAGCTGAAGGGGGGAAGCAAGAAGCGGCGCAAGAAGGGCTCGAGTGGGCCGAGTCGAGAGGAGCGCGAGGCCCAGGTCGAGGCGGATCGCGAGGTTGCAGAACGGGAGGCGAAGACCGTCAAGGTGAACGAGTTCTTGACGGTAGCCGAACTCTCCGAGTTGATCGACGTGTCCTCCACGGAATTGGTGGGGGCGGCCTTCAAGAATCTGGGCCTCATGGTCACGATCAATCAGCGACTCGACTTCGACCAACTGGAGTTGCTCCTCGACGCCTTCAACTTCCGAGCCGAGCGAGAAGAGAGCTATGCCGGGGAGGAAGAGGTAATCGAGGAGGAGGAAGACGCATCCACGCTCGTGCATCGCCCGCCCGTCGTGACGGTCATGGGGCACGTCGATCACGGGAAGACCCTTCTCCTCGACTCGATTCGCAAGACGAACGTGATCGCCGGGGAGTCGGGGGGGATTACGCAGCACATCGGTGCGTATCACGTCGAACTCGACGACGGGCGGACCATTTCCTTCCTCGATACGCCGGGACACGCTGCCTTCACAGCCATGCGCGCACGCGGGGCCGATGTCACCGACATCGTCGTCCTCGTGGTGGCGGCCGATGACTCGGTCATGCCGCAGACCATCGAGGCGATCTCGCATGCTCGTAACGCGGGCGTGCCCCTCGTCGTGGCGATCAACAAGGTCGACCTTCCCGCAGCGAACGCGGGCAAGGTCAAGCAGGAGCTCCTGCAGCATGGGGTCACCCTCGAGGAGTTCGGGGGGGATACCCTGTCGGCCGAGGTTTCCGCCAAGACGGGGAAGGGAATCGACGACCTTCTCGAGCGGATCCTGCTTCAGGCCGAGGTCCTCGAGTTGCAGGCGAATCCGGACCGGGACGCCGTGGGAACCGTGATCGAGGCCAAGCTGGACATCGGGAAGGGTCCGGTCGTGACCGTCCTGGTGACCCGGGGGACCCTCCGCGTCGGCGATGCCTTCGTGTGCGGAAAGTTCGAGGGGAAGGTTCGAGCGCTATTGGACGAACGAGGGAAGCCCGTCCCGGAGGTCCGACCGGGGATTCCCGTTCAGGTACTCGGCTCTTCGGGAGTACCACAGGCCGGCGATACCCTCCAGGTGATGGAGTCGGTGCGCGCGGGCGAGGTAGCACAGACGCGTCAGCGTCTCGAGCGAGAGAAGCAGCTGCGAATCCGCGAGCGTGGCGTGAAGCTCGGCGACCTGGCGCACTACATGAAGGAGGGCAAAGTCGTCACCCTTCCGATCGTCGTGAAGGCCGACGTGGACGGCTCCGTGCAGGCCGTGGCCGACTCCCTCGAGCAGCTCTCCACGGCCGAGGTGAAGGTCGAGATCATTCACCGCGCGGTCGGTGCGGTGAACGAATCCGACGTCCTCCTCGCCGAGACGGCGGGCGCCGTCATCATCAGCTTCCGCGTGCGTCCCGATGCGAATGCCCGGCTGCTGGCCGAGCAGAACGAGGTGGAGATCCATCAGTACGACGTCATCTATGAGGCCGTCGACGACATCACGCGGGCAATGGAAGGCCTACTCTCCCCCGAGGAGCGGGAGCGTATCGTGGGGGTCGCGGAGGTTCGTGAGGTATTCAAGGTCTCGAAGGTCGGGACGGTGGCCGGCTGCTACGTCACGCAGGGCACAATGGATCGAAAGGGTCGGGCCCGCCTGATTCGTGACGGTTCCGTCGTGTACACCGGGGAGATCGAATCCCTGAAGCGCTTCAAGGATGACGTGAAAGAGGTCCGCGAGGGGTTCGAGTGCGGAATCGGAATCGCGAACTTCAACGACATCAAGGTCGGAGACGTCATCGAGTGCTTTCAGATCGACCAGGTTGCCCGAACCCTCGCGGGCTCGGGTTCCGCTTCCGGAAAGGGGTAGTTCGAGCGCCAGAGCGTCTCTCTCGCTGAGGCCCACGAATGTCCATGGTTCGGGTCCTTACCTGGGAGCTGCGTCTTCCGGGATGTCGATCGCTCAAGGAGAAGCGAACGGTCGTCCGTTCCCTGATCGATCGCCTTCGTCACGGCTTCAATATCTCGGTAGCCGAGACCGCGCATCAGGATGTTCACGACCGGGCAGAGGTGACCGCCGTGTTCGTAACCTCCGATGGACGACTGGCGGATTCGTTGGCGGATCGAATCGATCGCTTCGTTGCAGATCGAGGAGGGGCGGTGGTGACGCGTGCCGAGCACGAGCGCCTCTGACGTTTTCGCGGCTCCCCTGAAATTCCCCCTCGCATCGCAGGTTGGGTAGGGTATGTCGAACAGACGATTGGCACGGTTGAACGAGCAGATTCGACGGGAAGTCTCCGACATTCTGCGCACAGAGGTTCGGGACCCACGGGTCGGACTGCCGACGGTGACCGAGGTGGCCGTCACGGAGGATCTCTGGTTGGCTCGCATCTATGTCCGTCCGGACCCCACCCGGGAGGATGCCGAGACGGACGACCTGATCGAAGGGCTGGAAGCAGCGGCTCCCTTCATTCGCCGGGCCCTCGGGAAGTCGCTTCGGGTGCGAAGAGTTCCGGAGCTGCGTTTCGAGCCGGACACGGTGCTGGAGCGGGCAAACCGAATCGAGCAGCTGCTGAGAGAAGTACTCCCGCCCTCCGAATCCGCGTCCGATCCCGACGATGGGTCGGGCGCAAAGGATACGCCCGGCTCCGAGGAACGCTCCGACTCGGAGGAGGCGCCTGACTCCGGGGAGGCACCCGACTCCGAGGATGCCAACCGGTGATTTCGGCTCCGGTGCGGGAGGGCCTCCTCCCAGTGGACAAACCGATCGGGCCCACTTCCCACGATATCGTAGCGCGGGCTCGCCGAGAGCTCGGCCTCCGCCGCATCGGGCACACGGGGACGCTGGATCCCTTCGCCTCCGGGCTCCTTCTCCTCCTCCTCGGCAACGCGACGCGCCTGGCCCAGTATCTCGACCATCTTCCCAAAGAGTACGTCGCCGTCGCCCGGCTCGGGGTGCGGACCACGACGGACGACCTCGAGGGTGAGGAGCTCGGGCGGTCCGAGGACTGGCGGGCGCTAGACACACAGCGCCTGGCCGAGGTCCTGGACTCCTTCGCGGGGGAGTCGGAGCAGCTCCCTCCACAATTCTCGGCCAAGAAGGTCGGCGGGAATCGAGCCTACCAACTGGCTCGCACCGGGGAGGAGGTGGCACTGGCCCCGTCGCGGATCACAATCCATGAGATCCAGCTCGAGAAGGCGCCGCTTCCAGAGGTGCACTTTCGGGTACGTTGTTCCACCGGCACCTACATTCGCGCGCTTGCACGGGATCTCGGGGATCGCCTCGGGGTGGGGGCGCACCTCACGGCCCTGCGCAGAACGGCCATCGGGCCCTTTCGCGCAGAGACGGCCCTCCCGTTGAACGCGCTCGGAGATGCGAGCGCCGTGAGCGCCGTTCTGGTGCCTCCGCTGGTGGCGGTGGGGCATCTCCCCATCCGGGAACTGGACGGTGTGGAGGCCGGACGCATCCGCCTCGGTCAGGCGATTCCATCGCTCGCGGATGACCTCGACGAGGGGTGCGCGGTAGCCTTGGCTTCCGAGGGGCAGTTGGTAGCGGTGGGCGTGACGGCCGGCGAACTGATTCGACCCCGAAAGGTGTTTCAAGCGTGAGCGAAGCCGCCATCGATCTGACGATCCCCAAGGGGCTTCCCTCCGATGGGCGGGGGACCGTTGCGACGGTCGGGACCTTCGATGGCCTCCATCGTGGTCACTGGGCCGTGCTCCTCGAGATCCAGGAGCGCGCTCGGCGAACCGGGCGCAGGGCGGTCCTCCTCACCTTCCATCCGCACCCGCTTCGGATCGTACGCCCCGAGGTGGCCCCCAAGCTTCTCACCACACCGGTGGAGAAGAAGGAGATCCTGGCCGAGAGCGGTCTCGACTATGCCGTCTTCCTGAACTTCACTGCGGCCCTCTCGCGGTATTCCCCTCGGCGATTCGTCGAAGAGATGCTCGTCGATCGGCTCGGAGTTGAAGAACTGGTCATTGGATACGATCATGGGTTCGGCCGCGGCCGCTCCGGGGATGTCGACACCCTCCGGGAGATCGGTTCCGAGTTGGGATTCGACGTGGGGGTCGTGGGTCCCGTGGCGATGGATGGGGGCGCGGTGTCCTCCTCCAGAATTCGCGAGGCCGTATCGCAGGGCCAGATGGGCGTCGCGCACCAGGGGCTGGGCAGACCCTATTCGCTCCGGGGGTTCGTCGTCCGGGGGGACGGTCGGGGCCGCACCCTGGGATTCCCTACCGCCAACCTGGAAATCGGAAGCACCGAGAAACTCCTCCCCCCGCCGGGGATCTATGCCGTTCGGGCGGCGCTACGGGACGGGATCCATTCGGGAGCGCTCCACATCGGACCGCGGCCTACCTTTCAGGGATCGCCGCCCTCCATCGAGTTGCATGTGATCGATTTCGACCAGGATGTGTACGGCGAGGAAGTGCGGGTGGACCTGGTGCAGTTCCTTCGGCCGATCGAGTCATTCGAATCCGCGACGGCCCTGGTGGAACAGATGAAGAAGGATGTGGTGCGGACTCGGGAGGTCCTCGCCTTGGACGCACGTTCGGAGCCGAACCCTCACGGTTGAGGGCGCCGTACTGTGTTGGAGAACGTTCCCCGATTGGAGAGAACACTTATGAAGATGCTCACCTGGCTGTCCCGCGTACCCCTTCTGTTCGGTCTCCTCCTCGTCGCATGTGGTACCGAGGATGCTGCGGATGCCACGCCGGATCCGCTCGATCTCCTTGCGGAAGCGGCAGATCGCATGGAAGAGGTGGAGGCCTTCGCTTTCCTTCTCGAGCACGAAGGCGGAACCACGACGATCGTCGGTGGCTTGGGGATGGAGCAGGCGGAGGGGCACGTGGCCGCAAGGGATCGGCTGCAAGCCGCGGTGCGGGGTCGGGTCGGTCCTCTAGCGGTGAACGTACAGTTGATCATCCTCCCCGAGGGGGCGTGGATGACGAACCCATTGACGGCGCAGTGGGAGCCCCAGGACCTGAGCATCGCGCAGTTCTTCGACCCGGCGACCGGCGTGACTGCGGTCATGCGCGGAATCGCAGAGGCGCAGTTGGCGGGGAACGAGTCGATCGACGGGAGCAACACCCACATCGTCGAGGGGATGGTCGACTCCGGGGCACTCGCCCTCCTGGTTCCCGGTGTGGTGCCCGGGCGCGAACTCCGTATTCGCACCTGGATCGATGAAGCCGATGCCGTCGTACGGCGCATCGAGATCGTCGGGCCGCTCGAGGACGGGGACAGCCCGGACCTCCTGCGTCGGCTGACACTCTCCAATTTCGGAGGAGATTTCACCGTCACCGCGCCCCAGTGACACCGGAATTGCCTCGGACCTCTCGTCGCGCTCCGTGCCGGTACAATCGGTGAGTCCCGGGGGACCTGCCCTGCCGTCGGGGCCAGGGCGCAGTATGCCGGAGTGGATGCGGTCGGGATGGCTCCTTCGGCGGGGCGTAGACCCGGCACGGAACCATCTCCTCCTCTGGCTCGTGGCCTGGGGCGTCTTCCACAGCGCCAACGACCAGACCTCGATCGTGGTCGTACTCCCCGCCCTCATCACGGACATCGGGCTGACGGTGGACCAGTTCTACCGGGCGTCGTGGGTCGTGAATGGATACCTCCTGGGGTATCTCGTGGCACTTCCGATCGTAGGCCGGATCGCCGACATCTATGGGCTCGCCCGGATCTTCGCGGCTTCCCTCCTCCTCTTCATGTTCGGGAGCGTCCTCGTCGCGGTAGCGCCCTCCTTCGAGTGGATCGTGGCCGCGCGTGCGCTCCAGGCGGTCGGTGGAGGAGGCGTCGTTCCGGTGGCCATGGCGATCGTGGTGAGCCAGCTTCCGCGCGAACAGCGCCTCATAGGGCTCGGGGCGATTGCGGCGGCGACCGAGGCGGGCGCGCTCATCGGACCGGCGTGGGGCGGGTTGATCACGGAGTGGTGGAGCTGGCGTGGAGTGTTCTGGCTCAACCTCCCCCTCGTCCTTCCCACGCTGGTGGGAGCGTGGTGGTTGTCGCACGGGGAGCGGAGGGAGGGCCGGATCGACTGGACCGGTGCGGGACTTCTCGGAGTCGCGCTCGGGGTCATGACCTACGGGCTGGTCATCGATCCGATCACTCCGCGTCCCTGGGGAGAGACGCTCGGGATACTCGTGGTGGCGGCCATTCTTGCGGTGGGCTTCGTCTTTCACGAATTGCGCCTCGAACGATTGGGGAAGGCGCCGATGGTGCGACTCGCCGCCCTGGCCGAACGGCATACGGCCGCGGCGAACCTCGCGATGTTCCTGGTCGGTGCCGGTCTGATCACGGCGCTCATGGGGGTACCGCTCTTCGTGAACCTCGTCTTGGTGGAGGGTGCCCTCGAGGGGGGACTCACGCTGATGCGGCTCACGATCGCGGTGCCGGCCGGCGCACTCCTCGGCGGATGGATGGGCGGACGCGTGGGGCTGCGGTCCACCGCGTGTCTCGGGTGCCTTCTCGTGGCGGCCGGGTTTGCCGGACTCCAGGCCTGGGACGAAAACCTGACGCAGCTCCTGCGATCGGTGCCCCAACTCGTCGGAGGGCTGGGATTCGGTCTCGTCCTCGCCCCGCTGGGCGCCGCCGTTCTCCATCGCGTGCCGGACGAGGAGCGAGCGACAGCCGCCGCCTGGCTCACCCTCGCGAGGATGGCGGGGATGCTCGTCGGTGCCGCCCTCCTCACCTCGCACGGCCTCGGGCGGTTCTATGCACGGGCGGGTGGGCTCGACTTCAATTCTCCGGAGTTCCTTCAGCTCGTCTCCGAGGCCCTGGTTTCGACCTTTCGCGAGGTCTTTGTCACCGCGGGAATCGTCATGGCGGTGGCGGCCCTCGTCGCGGCTGGAATCGGAACGGGGCGATTCCATGGCGCCGAGGACATGTGGGGAGCCCCGGTCGACCCCGAAGACCGCGGGGTTGTTGAAGGTGACGGATCGGGATAGCTTCTAGGGCTAATAGGATTGGTCAATCCAATGGGATTCCACGCAGGGGCGGAGGTGGACCGGTGAGCGCCGGCCCGCCGAAGGCATGAGACGAACGAGCGAAGCCATGGCAAGTGTGAACGCAGAAGAGAAACAGACATTGGTTCAGAAGCACCAGCTACACGAGACGGATCGGGGGAGCGCGCCGGTTCAGATCGCCCTGCTCACCCAGCGGATCAACCACCTGCGGGCGCATTTCGACGCCCACAAGGGAGATCACCACAGCCGACAGGGCCTCCTCAAGATGGTAGGACGCCGTCGCCGGTTGCTCGAGTATCTGAAGCGCACGAATCTGGAGCACTACCGCA
>JBBDLO010000025.1:0-4293 GCA_040878815.1 Gemmatimonadota bacterium
GAAGTGGTCCGGCGCCTCTCCTTCCCACTCCTCCTGAATGCGGGCCTCGAAGTCCATGGCGCCCGCAATCAGCTCCCGCACGTTGTCGACGCGGTCGGCACCTTCGGGACCCTCGTCCTGGAGGAGCGTGATGAAGTCGAGCGCCTCCACGAGTTCCTCGAGGAGGGGTCCGGCCGCAAGTCTGGTGGCCCGGATGCTGAAGTCCCGGATCAATCGCGAGAAGCCCTCCAGGCCACGAGTCGCCCCGGCCGGTACGTCGGAGATCTCCCCCGCGCGCTCGGCTGCCTCCAGAAAGTTCAACTCCTGCTCCTCGGCCCACCGCTTGAGCCGCTCGAGGCTCGTGGGGCCGACCCCCCGCCGAGGGAGATTCACGACGCGATCGAAAGCCGCCATGTCCCGGGGATTCGAAATGAGGCGGAGATAGGCGAGGAGATCCTGGATCTCCCTCCGCTCATAGAACCGCGTCCCCCCGACGATCTGATAGGGCATTCCCCGCTGTCGAAATGCATCTTCGAGTGCCCGCGACTGGGCGTTGGTGCGATAGAGGACGGCGGCCTCCTTATAGCGGCCGAGCTCTCCGGCATCCAGCCGACGCAGAACCTCTTCCGCGATCCAGATGGCCTCGTCTCGCTCGTCCGCGGTCTCGACGAGGGCGATCCGCGCCCCCTCCTCCCGCTCGGTCCGGAGCGTCTTCGCCTTCCGCTGGGCATTCCGTCCGATGACCTCATTCGCGGCCCGGAGGATCGTGCCCGTGGATCGATAATTCCGTTCGAGCCGGACGACAGCGGCGCCCGGATACGTCGTCTCGAAGTCGAGAATGTTGCGGATGTCGGCCCCCCTCCATCCATAGATCGACTGATCGTCGTCCCCGACCACCATGAGATTGCGACGGCTCCGTGCCAGTGCCTCCAGAAAGCGGAACTGTGCGTGGTTCGTGTCCTGGTACTCATCCACGAGGAGAAAGGCGAACCGGTCCTGGTACCTGGACAGGATCTCGGGGTGATCTCGGAACAGCTCGACCGGCTTGACGAGGAGGTCGTCGAAGTCGAAGGCGTTCTGCTCGGCGAGAGACGCCTGATATCGGGGGTACAGTCCTGCGACGGTGCGCGCCAGGAGATCGAATCCCTCGGCGTGCGCCTCGGCGAATTCCCCGGGCGTGATCAGTTGGTTCTTGGCGTCGCTGATCACGGACCGGACGGCCTTCGGATTCCAGCGCTTCGGATCGACTCCCGTCGCCTTCATGATCCGCCCGAGTTCGCGCAGGCTCTCTTCCGCGTCGAAGATCGTGAAAGTCGGATCCCATCCCAGGACGCCGGCGTGACGCCGGAGCAGCCGGGCACCCAGCGAATGGAAGGTCCCGATCCATGCCCCGGCCGGGGGAGCTCCGAGCAGTCGAGAGATCCTCTCCTTCATCTCGCCGGCGGCCTTGTTGGTAAAGGTCACGGCGAGGATTCGGTCGGGTCGGACCCCGTGCTCCTGGATCAGGCGCGCCACGCGGGCCGTGAGAACCCGGGTCTTTCCGGAACCGGCGCCCGCCAGTACGAGGAGTGGGCCCTCGAAGTGTTCGACGGCGGCCTTCTGTTCCGGGTTGAGCGCTTCGGCAGATCGCTTCGGGGTGTCGAATAAGGAGGTCAACGGCGCGCAGATCTGAAGGTGTCGGATCGAGGGCGATGCACGGGAAGCCGAAGCTGGAAGGTGGAGCCCAGGGGGCCGCTCTCCAATAGCTCGATCCGTCCCCCGTGAATCCTTTCCACGATTCTCCGAGCCAGGGACAGCCCGACACCCCACCCGCCCGACTTCGTCGTGGCTCCGGGTTCGAAGAGGCGTTCACGGATCTCTGGATCGACCCCCGGTCCCGTATCCTGCACCTGCAAGGTCACCCAACCAGGTTCGGCCGGGAAGGCCCGCACCGTAATCGAACCGCCGCGCCCCGCGAGTGCATCCAGGGCGTTCTTCACAATGTTCTCCAGCGCCCAGGTGAGCAGGACCTCATTGCCTTGCACCTCCGGAAGATTCGGCTCCACGATCACCTGGAGCCGGATCTCCGGATCCCGGCGCGGCATTCGCGCCGTCAGGTACCGCTCCGTAGTCTTGAGGACGTCCTCCAGGCAGAGCGGTTCGAGCGGAGTGCGACGACCGATCAACTCGAATCGTCTACTGACTCGTTCGAGCCGTTCGACATCCGTTTCGATCTCCGTGGCGATCTCCTGTTCCCCCAGATTGCCCGGCCGATGCTCCCCCGGAAGGGAAAGCACTTCCAACCACCCCTTCAACGACGAGATCGGGGTTCCCAATTGGTGGGCCAATTCTCGGGCCATCGCCGTCCAGGCTCGGTCCGTAGCGGCCTCCCGCTGCGCGCGAATCACGAGCCAGCCCGTGATCAGGGTCAGCAACAGGCCCGTGACCTGGAACCAGGGAATCCAGCGCAACCGTTGGAGCTCGGGAGGATCACCGAAGTGAACGAGGGCTACGGAGGGGTCCCCTACAGGGGTCCTCCGTTCGTCCAGGCGCGTGGCGAACTCCCTTACCTGGGCCTGCCCCGTGGGGGAGGCGAGATCTGCGTCGAAGGGCAAATTCACGGCAGAGAGCACGGTGTCCCCCCGTCCCGTGAGGACGAGGGGCACGCCGGACTCGACGATGATATCGAGCAGTCGCACGAGTGCGCGGTCCGGGCCATACTCGTCGGGATCGGCGAGCCCCGACTGAACCTCGGAGTACATCCGCGTCATCGTCTCGATTTCGGCCCGGAAGGCCCGAACCAACTGCTCGGTATAGAGGAGGTACCACCCCAGGATGGCCAGGAAGAGGGTGGCGAGTACCAGCGACCAACGGGTGTGGGACATCGCGGTTCCTTGCGGCCGATCTCAGGGCGCCAGCCGCCGGCACCCCATGCGATCGTGCAACGGTTCGGGGAGTTGGACACCCCCGTCGGCCCCCTGGTACGTCTCCAGCAGGGCGACCATCAGGCGTGGGAGGGCCACCGCCGATCCGTTCAGGGTGTGCACGAACTCCGGCTTCTCGCCCGGACCCGGGCGGAATCGCAGGTTCGCACGGCGCGCCTGGTAGTCCCCGCAATTGGAGCAACTCGAGACTTCGAGCCACTGCTGCACCCCGGGCGCCCACACCTCCAGGTCATACGTCATCGCGGAAGCGAAGCCTAGGTCCCCAGCGGCCAGCCGCACCACGCGATAGGCGAGACCCAGGCGGCGCAGGATCGCTTCCGCCTCCCCCGTGAGTTCCTCCAACGCTTCACGACTCCGTTCGGGCCGCTCATAGCGAACGAGCTCTACCTTGTCGAACTGGTGAACCCGCAGCAGGCCGCGCGTATCCTTCCCCGCAGCCCCGGCCTCCCGACGAAAGCAGGGGGAGTAGGCAGTGTAGCGCAGGGGTAGTCGATCAGCCCCCAGAAGCTCTCCCCGGTGGAGATTCGTGACCGGAACCTCGGCGGTCGGAATCAGCCAGAGATCGTCGCGGTCCGTGACGTAGGACTCCTCTTCGAACTTGGGAAGTTGCCCCGTGCCGGTGAGCGTCTCGCGCGTCACCAGATACGGAATCCGAAGCTCCTCGTACCCATGCTCTTCCACGTGCAGGTCGAGCATCCAGTCAATGAGCGCCCGCTGAAGTCGGGCTCCTGCCCCGCGAAGGACGGGGAATCCCGACCCCGAGACGCGAGCGCCGGCAGGAAGGTCCAGGATTCCGAGCGATTCGGCGATCTCCCAGTGCGGGCGGGCTTCGAAATCGTGTTGGATCGGGGTTCCCCACTCCCGCACGATTTCATTGTTCGCCGGGCCCCCTTCGGGGACCTCGTCAAGCGGCAGGTTCGGCGTCCAGAGGAGGATCCGCTCGATCTGGGCATCCAACTCGGTGACCCTCTTCTCGAGCGAGCCGATCTCGTCCCCCAGGCCGCGCATCTCGGCGATCAGCGCCGCGGCGTCCTCTCCCGCACGCTTCTTCTCGGCGATCGCCTTCGTCGCTTCGTTTCGGGAGGCTCGCAGGGCATCGCCCCGCGTGATCGCTTCCCGGCGGGCCTCATCTAGGCCCAGAACCTCGGAGATGACCGCCTCTCCCCCGTCTTCCCCTCGTCTCTTCAGGGAAAGCCGAAAGCGCTCCGGCTCCTCCCGCACGGCCTTCAGATCGAGCATGGGACCTTCGTCAATCCGGAGGAATAAGGCTGCGGTTGTTGCAATCCGGGCTGACGTCGTGCAAGAAGCGCAGGACTCCCGCATCCACATCGATCTCGAGCGGCTCGATCTTCCCGTAGAAGTCGCACGACCCCCCGAAGAAACCGGGCTG
>JBBDLO010000025.1:4303-17623 GCA_040878815.1 Gemmatimonadota bacterium
CTGCTGGTGCGTCCGAATCACGTACACCGAGCCGAGAGCCACGGGAACCGGCGCGTCGGAGATGTAGAGGAGCGTATCCGCGGGTGCCACGCGAACGTCGGCGAACTCCACGCCCGGAATCGGGACGATCGCCGCCGTGGAGACGACGCCGAGCAGCCGCGGCGCGAGTAGGACCAACTCCCCTCCCTGGCGCTCCAGGGCGAAATCCCACCTTCCCTGCGCCCGAGGATCCTCGATCGGAACCCCGCTCCGCTCGAGCATATGGAAGGCAGAGGGCCGGAGAATACTCTCCAATTCGCGGTCCAGCGCGTAGAGGGTCGCCTCGCGGGGGTTCTCCTCCCACTCGACCACGAACGGATCGTCTCCGCAGGCGGACAGCAGCAAGGCGATGGCGATGAGGCCACCGGCATGGCGGATCTTCACGTCCGGTCCGACTCCGACAGAGATGGGCGAATGGGGCCGCTCAGGGAGGGAGAACACTACCCCGACAGGCGAGGCGGTGTCAACCCCGGAAAGCCTCGACATTCTTGACTTTACACCCCCCCCGGGATAGGTTCCGCCGCGCGAGTTCAGGGGGCGTTTCCCCGACTCGTCGGAGACCCGACGCTCCGACCCTTTTCGGGGATGCCATCATGGAGAAATCCCTCCCTCCGGCCGGATCGCTCCGACTCCTCTTGGCCGAGGACGAGCCCCATATTCGCCGCATCCTCGTGACCTTGCTCGAGGGGTCCGGATTCTTCGTACACTCCGTTTCCGACGGCACCGACGCACTGGCCGCTGTCCAGAGCCAGGACCACTTCGACCTGATCCTCCTCGACATCGTGATGCCCGGCCATACGGGTCTCGAGATCCTGCAGTCGATTCGGGCCCTTCCGGATCGTGAAGGAATTCCCGTGATCATCCTCACGGCGAAGGGTCAGGACACCGATCGGGACCGGGCATTCGCCCTCGGGGCGGACGATTTCTTCACCAAGCCGTTCAGTCCCAAGAAACTCCTAAATCGCGTGGATGAGCTCCTTGCCCGTAGATGATTCGCCCCTCCACGTCGTGATCCTGGCCGGTGGAATCGGTTCCCGTTTCTGGCCGGCCAGCCTGCCGACGCGCCCCAAACCCCTCCTTTCGTTCGGCGACTCCTCGGATCCGATGCTCGTGGAGACGGTCGGCCGCGCGGCTCGATTGGCACCCCCGGATCGGATCGCGATCCTTACGGGAAGGCACCTGGAGGCCCCGTTCCGCGCGGTTCTTCCCAACCTGCCCCCCGAGGGACTCTGGATCGAACCACGGGCTCGCGGCACGGGTCCCGTCCTCGTATGGGCGGCCCACCGGATTCACCGGCGCGACCCCACGGCCGTGATGGTGTCGCTCCACGCCGATCACGCCATCCGGACGAACACTGCCTTCGCTGAGCTGGTGCGCGGCGCGGCCGCCGTTGCGGCTCGAGAAGACCGCCTCCTGACCATCGCGGCGCGACCGGATCGCCCGGAGGTCGGCTATGGCTACATCCGACCCGGGGACGTGTTGGGATCCGGGGTCGAGGCGCCGGAGGCCTTCGAAGTGGCGGCCTTCATCGAGAAGCCGGACCTCGAGACCGCACGAGCGTATGTCGCCCAGGGATACCTCTGGAACACGGGGATCTTCGTCTTCCCCGTGAGGCGATTCCTCGAGGAGGTCCGCCTCCACGCGCCCGAGATCGGAGCCCTTCTCCCGCTCCTCGACGCCGGTGACGAAGATGCCTTCTTCGACGCCGTTCCAACGGTTTCCGTCGACGAGTCGGTCCTCGAACGAAGCGGGCGCGTGGGATGCGTCCGCGCCACCTTCGAGTGGGACGACGTGGGAGGATGGGAGGCCCTCTCCCGAACGCGGCCCGTGGATGAGGCGGGAAACTGCCTGGAGGGTGAAGCCTATGCGGTCGATACCCAGCGGAGTATCGCCTGGACCGAGGATGGTCCCATCGTCCTGTTCGGCGTGGACGGGCTTGTCGTGGTGCGCGCGGCGGGCGTGACCCTGGTCACGACTCGGAGCCGGGCCCCCGACCTCAAGGCGCTCCTCAGCCAACTCCCCGCGGCGCTGAGAGAGGGGGGTTCCGACGGTAGCACGAGCCACGGCAACGAGGATCCGGAATGACCCCGCGACTCTATCTCTTTGACGACCGAACGGCGCGAGGATGGAGCCCTTTTTCGCTCACCCGTCCCGCCGGGGAGCTCCTCTTCGGAGCCCTGCTCCTTCGGCGGCGCATCGAGCGGTCCCTGGGAATCCCGGCCGAGGGGTATGTCGCGACTCCGGGAATCGAAGGATTCGAGGAGGCGGGGGCCCCGCCCGTCTTCTCCCCGGAAGATGTGCCCAGCGACTGCGACCGCGTCCTGCTCTCGTCTCGCTACCTCCCTCCCCTCCCTACGAGGCAGAGCGGACTCGGCGAGGCGACGCCGGCCATCCCTTCGCCCTTTCCGGCCGAGGTGCATCGGATTCTTCTCGGGGACGTCCTCGTAGGATGGTTGATTCCGGCAGGACTTCCGCTTCCGTCGGTGGAGAGCCTCCTCGGGGCCACCGGCGACGCCCCACCGAAGGAGCCCGTGCCCCCTTCCGTCACGGTCCCCGGTGCGCTCCTCGAGACGGTGTGGGAATGGGTCGAAGAGAATCCCGCGCGGATTGCCCGGGACCTGGAGGCGCTCTATCCCGCCGGCGTGGGGCCGGGCGTCGCTCCGTTCCCGGAGACGCCGTCGGTGCATCGGCTCGGTTCGCATGCCGTGAGTGTCGAAGAGGGAGTCACGATCGACCCACTGGTGGTCTTGGACGCTCGGGAAGGGCCCATCCATCTGGCGGCAGGCGTGCATGTCCATCCCTTCACGACGCTCCGTGGTCCCGCCTACATCGGGCCCGAAAGCATCCTCCTCGGCGGCACCTTCGAATCCATCTCCTGCGGTCCCATTTGCCGCCTGCGGGGAGAGCTGTCCGCCTCGGTGCTCCTCGGCTACGTGAACAAGGCCCATGACGGGTACATCGGGCACGCGATCCTCGGGCACTGGGTCAATCTCGGTGCCTTCACGACCAACTCCGACCTCAAGAACAACTACGGGCCGATCCGCATCGGCACCTCCGCCGGGGAATCCTCGACCGGACTCGTGAAGCTCGGTGTCTTCATCGGCGATCACGCCAAGACCGGAATCGGTACCCTCCTGAATGCGGGAACCGTAGTGGGAGCGGGTACGAACCTGTTTGGCGGAAGCTTTCCCTGGAAGTGGATTCCGCCCTTCGGATGGGGGAGCGCGGACGCCTTCGGACCGTATCGACTGGAAGCCTTCCTCGAAACGGCCGAACGAGCCATGGGGCGCCGCGACGTTTCGCTGACCCTTCGGCAGCGCGAGTTCCTCACACGGGCATGGCGCTCCGTGCATGGGACGAACGGGGGCATGGACGTCGGATGAGGGTCGCGGTACTGGGGAGCGGGAGCCGAGGGAACTCGGTGTTGGTCGCAAGCCATGACACCCGGATCCTGGTCGATGCCGGGCTCAGTGGAAAGGAGATGGCATCCCGACTCGATCGGCTGGGGATCGCCCCCGAAGCCGTCGATGGAATCCTGGTCACGCACGAGCATGGAGACCACACCCGCGGGGTGGGAGTGTTCGCGCGCCGGTTCGGAACGCCCCTCTACATGACCCCCGGCACGCGGTCCGCCTGCGCGGCCCTCCTGCGGGGGAAAGAAACCGTGCATTCGTATACGCCCGGGAGACCGCTCACGATCGGGGATCTTCGGATCGACCCCTTCCTGACCGTCCACGACGCGCTCGATCCGGTGGCGGTGACCGTGACCGGTACGAAGTGCGGGATTCGGATCGGGATCGCCACCGACCTCGGGCGGCCCACGGCCGGGATCCGCCACTCCCTGGCGCGCTGCGACTTCCTGATCCTGGAGGCGAACCACGACGAGGAGATGCTGCGGGCCGGTCCCTATCCGGCCTCGGTCCAGGCCCGAATCTCGTCGTCCCACGGGCATCTTTCGAACCGCGCCGCGGCCACCTTCGCCTGCGAGCTCGCGCACCCGCGACTCACCGGCCTCTTTCTCGCACATCTCTCGGGATCGTGCAATCGACCCGAGCTAGCCCATGCCACGGTGTCGCGGGCTCTCGCAGGAGCGGGGTGGAAGGGATTCCTTGCCGTTGCGAGCCAGGACGCACCCACCGAGTTCGTCGATATTCCTGTGCTCCGAAGCCTGCGCGAGACGGACCAACTCTCTCTCCTCCCCTGAGTTCCGGACGTTCCGCTCCCGAAGTGTGTCCGGCTCGGGCGTTCGTTCCCTTCCCTACCGGCCGAAGAGCCGCAGGAAGTCGTTTCCGAGGGCGAGGACCATGATCCCGATCAGGATGACGAATCCGACCTGACTCCACCGCATCCGCTGGCGAATGGAGAGGGGACGGCGCCGGACCGCTTCGATTCCCAGGAAGAGAAGATGTCCCCCGTCGAGAACCGGGATGGGGAGGAGATTGAGGATCGCCAGATTCACGGAGAAGAGGGCCATGAAGCTCAGGTAGACGGGGAGCCCCTCCGCCGCAGCCTGCCCCGACATCTCTCCGATGGTCACAATGCTCCCCAGATTCCGGGCCGACATGCGTCCGGTCACGAGGTCTCGTAGAAAGGCTAGAATCTCTCCGGTGATGGCCACCGTATCATCCCATCCGGAGCGTACGGCGGTCGGGAGGGGCACCGGGGTATAAACGGTCGGCGTGGTACCGAGAATCCCGATTCGGCCGAGGGTCCGCACCTCCTCCGTGAGCGGGTCCACGACCTCTTCGCCCGCCGGCGTGACCCGACGCACGAGGGGACCACCCGCACGCTCGATCGTCAGTTCGAGTTCCACATCGGCACTCCGCTCGACGATCGAGACGAGCTCCGGCCAGGTGTCGATCGGTTGGCCATCGACCGCCAGGATCCGGTCTCCGTTCTGAATGCCCGCCCGATCGGCGGGCGTCCCGGGGCTGACCGCGCGGACGACCGGCTCCGTCCAGATATCGAGGGCCGCCAAGACTCGTTCTCGTTCACCCTCGTCATTCAGAACGGCCGAGACCTCTCCGGCAGGGTCCGCGAAGGCGACCGTGAAGGCGCCGTCCGGGGACTCCCGAATCGCCCCTACGACCTCGCTCCAGAGTTCGACCTCCCGGTCCCCGATACGAGTGAGCGTCGCGCCGGCTGGAATCTCCGAAAGCGCCAGTGCTCCCGGAGGGAGCAGTTCAACGCGCACCTGGGAGATTCGGGTCGTGTCGAAGTCGGCCTGCCCCCATCCGGCCGCCACGAGCGTGAAGGCGACGAAGGCGAAGAGCATGTTCATGATGACACCCGCGGAGATGACCCAGGCGCGGGCGAGGACCGACTTCGAATCGAAGTCATCGGGCCGGGGCGCCCGCGGAACGGTCCGATCTCCTTCCTCGGGACGCTCCGCGGTTCCCTCCACGCGAACCGATGGTCCCTCCGCCTCCCCCTCCTTGGCCCCTCCTTCGATCGCCTCCATCACATCGTCTTCCATCCCCCCCATCTTGACGTACCCGCCCAGTGGGATGGCGCTGATCACGTACTCGGTGTCACCGCGCTGGAAACCGAAGATCCGAGGCCCCAGGCCGATGGAGAATCGCTCCACGCGAATCCCCACGGAGCGTGCGGCGAGAAAGTGTCCCAGTTCGTGGACGAAGATCAGTACGCCCAGGAGGACGATGGTGGCCAAGAGAGTCATGCGTTCGATCCAGGCAGGGCCGGCGCGGCACGTTCGGCCCATTTGAGGGCAACCCGTCGAGCGAGCCCATCCGCTTCCAGGACGTCGCCGAGTTCACGGACCGGGAAGGTCCCGACCGATTCGAGCGTTTCTCCCACGACTTCGGCCATCCCCGGGAAGGTGAGTCGTCCTTCGAGGAAGGCCCCAACCGCGATCTCGTTCGCCGCATTGAATACCGTGGGGGCGGTCCCTCCCTTCGCGCCGGCCATCCGGCCCATCCCGAAGATCGGGAAGGCCTCGGTGTCGACGGGTTCGAAGGTGAGGGGAGAGGATCTCAAGGGATCGAAGGTCCGCAATTCGGAGTCGGAAAGTCGTTCGGGATGGGACAGCGCGTAGAGTATGGGAAGTTCCATCGTAGGAAACCCCAGTTGGGCCACAACGGATCCATCCACGAACTCGACGAGCGAGTGGATGATCGACTGCGGGTGGACCACGACATCGATGTCGCGGTAGGCCATCTGGAAGAGGAAGTGCGCCTCGATCACTTCGAGTGCCTTGTTGGCCAGGGTGGCCGAAGCCACTGTGATCCGGGCTCCCATCTCCCAGGTCGGATGCCGGAGAGCATCGCTCGGGCCGATCCCGGCCAACCGCGCAGGATCCCATCCTCGAAATGGTCCGCCCGAAGCCGTCAGGATAAGGCGGGCGACCCCTTCCCCCGGTCGACCCGTCATGCATTGGAGGAGGGCGGAATGCTCGGAGTCCACCGGAATCAGCTCGCCCCCTCCCCGTTTCATCGCATCCAGAACGAGTCCGCCGCCCGTGACGAGCGACTCCTTGTTCGCGAGGGCGAGGCGCTTCCCTGCCTCGAGCGCCCGGAGCGAGGGCTCGAGGCCGGCGAAGCCGACGAGCGCATTCAGCACGATGTCGACATCGGGGCGCTGTACCGCCTCGAGCAGAGCGTCGCGACCCCCGACCCACTCGGGACCGTTCCCCTGGCAGGTCGCGTACGCGGCCTCATCCGTCACGACGACGCAGGCGGGATCGTGCTCACGTGCCTGTGCCCGCAGTGAATCCACGGAGGCGTTGGCCGAGAGGACCGTCACACGGAACTGATCCGAATGTCGGGCGATCACCTGGAGCGCGGACACGCCGATGGAGCCGGTGGAGCCCAGGACGGCGACCCGGAGGGGCCTCTTCTGGTCCCGATCCATCACGAGACGAAGAAGGGAAGGAGGACGTACGTCACCGGGAGTGTGAAGAGGATCGCATCGAAACGATCCAGGATCCCGCCATGTCCAGGGAAGAGGGACCCGGAATCCTTCACGCCGGCCTCTCGCTTGAGAAGTGACTCGGCCAAGTCGGCGAGTTGGGCCACGGCCCCGATCACGAGGCCCAGCACAGCAGCGGCCGGAACGGACAGTCCCAGAGGTGTGAAGGGAAGGAGAAGAAGCCATGCGAAGAGAGCGGCCCCCCCCGTCGCACCCACGAGTCCCCCGATTCCGCCTTCAATCGTCTTTCCGGGACTCACCGCCGGGAGAAGCTTGCGGCGTCCCCAGCGGTGGCCTGCCAGATAGGCCATCGTATCACCGAGCCAGGTGACGGCGAAGGGAAAGACCAGGATCAGTGCCCCACTCCAACCAGGAGCCCCGCCTTCGCCACCTGGATACCCCCGTAGATGAACCGCAAAGCTCAGCGTTGCACCCAGGTAGATGGCCCCGAAGAGTGTGATCGCCACGGCGAGGAGTGGGTCACCATTCGCTCCCCTCGTGAAGAGGGCCAGAACGAGGGTCCCGAAGGTGAGTGCCAGAACGACCCCCCACGCGAACCCGGCCCATTCGCCGAACCCCTGTCCCCACGCTGCGCCGAGAACGAGGAGTGCGGCTGCCGGGACTCCCATCCAGGCGAAGGGACGCCAACCGCGGGCTCCGGCCAGGCGAAAAACCTCCTGAGTCCCGACCGCCGCCACCAACGAGACCGCCACCGCCACGGGCCAGCTTCCCAGATAGGTGACGCCGATTCCCACGGGAACTCCGACGGCGGCCACGGCCAGGCGTCGGGGAAGGTCTGTGCCGGCCATCCTTGCGTCTCCGGGGCGCGCCGTCAGGACGGCGCGATGCGACCGAATCTCCGCTCGCGTCTCTGATATTCCTGGACGGCGAAGAAGAGATCGTGACGAGTGAAATCCGGCCAGAGGACGGGGGTGATGTGGATCTCCGCGTAGGCCAACTGCCAGAGCATGAAGTTCGAGAGCCGAAATTCCCCCGAGGTGCGAATCAGGAGGTCCGGATCGGGGAGCCCCCGTGTGAAGAGGCACTCCGAGAAGCTCTCTTCATCGATCTCTTCCGGGGAGATCTCGCCGGAACCAACCCGTCGGGCCAATTCCCGGGTGGCCCGCAACACATCGGCCCGCCCCGAATACGAGATCATGAGGTTCAGTCGGAGCCGATCCCCTCCGGCTGTCGCCTCTTCGATCATCCTCACGGCATTGCGGGCCTCCTCGTCCAAACGGGCCAGGTCTCCCAGCACATGGACTTCGACACCGCTCTCTCGTAGCTCCTCTCGCTCCTTGTCGGCATAGACCTTCAAGAGCGTCATGAGTGCGTGGACCTCTTCCTCCGGGCGATGCCAGTTTTCGGTCGAGAAGGCGAAGAGCGTCAAGATCTCCACTCCCACCTCGATCGAAGCCTCGATCGTCTCGCGTACGACGTTCATCCCGGAGTGATGACCGGCGATGCGCGGGAGCCCCCGATCTGCCGCCCAACGCCCGTTTCCGTCCATGATGACGGCGACATGGCGCGGTACCGGACAGTCCGGCAGGGCAGAGGAAAGGGGAAGATCGCTCATTGGAATGGAAGATGTTCGCGGCGGCGGGGGGTGTCAAAGACGGTGAGCGGTCATCGGGGGTGCTACACGGTCATGATCTCACGCTCTTTGGCCGCCAGCAGCTCATCGATCTTCCCGATGTACTCATCCGTGAGCTTCTGAATCTCGTCACTCGTCCGGCGGCCCTCATCGTCGGAGAGTTCGCCCTCCTTGGTGAGCGACTTCACGGATTCGTTTCCCTCCCGGCGTGCGTGCCGGATGGAGATGCGGCCCTCCTCGGCCATCTTGCCCAGGAGCCGGACGTACTCCTTTCGGCGTTCCTCGTTGAGCGGGGGGATCGGGATCCGGACGACCTGTCCGTCATTGGCCGGGTTCAGCCCGAGATCCGCCTGCTGGATTCCGCGCTCGATGTCGCCGATGAGGGAACGATCGAAGGGCTGGACCACGAGGAGCGACCCTTCGGGCACCGAAACGGTGGCCACCTGGTTCAGGGGGAGCAGGGCTCCGTAGGCCTCGACACGAACCGTATCGAGGATCGTGGGCGTCGCCTTCCCGGTGCGCACGGAACTGAACTCTCTCCGGACCGCATCCAGCGCATCGTCCATCTGCTGCTTCACCACTCCGACCGTGGACATCGGTTGTCTCCTTACGACACGAGAGTCCCGACCGCCTCGCCGCGGATCGCGGCTGCAACGGATCCGGACTGACTCAGGCTCAAGACGATGATGGGAAGATCGTTCTCACGGCAGAGGGAAACGGCAGGGGCGTCCATGACGCCCAATTCCTGCGATACGACCTCATGGAAGGACACGGTGGGAAGGAAGACGGCGTCTGGATTCTGAACCGGATCCGCAGTGTAGATCCCCGCGACCTTGGTGGCCTTGATGATGACATCCGACTCCATCTCGATGGCTCGCAAGACGGCCGCCGTGTCGGTGGAGAAATACGGATTCCCGGTCCCTCCGGCAAACAGAACCACGCGGCCCTTCTCGAGATGCCGCAGGGCGCGTCTCCGGATGTAGGGCTCGGCCAGCTCTTCCATCCGAATCGCGGTCATGACGCGGGTTTCCACGCCCTTCCTCTCGAGCATGTCCTGGAGCGCCATCGCATTGATGATCGTGGCCAGCATGCCCATGTAGTCCGCGGTGACCCGGTCCATCCCTCGCTGCGACGCGATCGTCCCGCGAACAATGTTTCCACCCCCCACCACGAGCCCGAGCGTCACCCCCATCTCGTGGACGCCCTTGATCTCGTCGGTGAGCCGGTCGACGACCGGCGGATCAATGCCGAACCCCTTCTCCCCCGCCAGTGCCTCCCCGGAAACCTTGAGGAGAACGCGTGGATAACGAAGGCCGGATGGGGCGTCCTCGCTCATGGGGCGATCAGCCCTGCTCGCCCACTTCGAAGCGGGCGAAGCGCGCCACTTCGACCTTCTCGCCGGTCTTCGCCGAGAGATCCGTGATCAGGGTCTCGATCGTCCGCTCCGAGTCCTTCACGAACGGCTGCTTGAGAAGGGTCGACTCCTCGAAGAACTTCCGGAGCTTTCCCTCTACGATCTTTTCCTGGATCTGCTCGGGTTTCCCTTCGGCGCGCACCTGCTCCACGTAGACCTGACGCTCTCGCTCCACCAAGTCCGCCGGAATCTCCTCCTCGCGGATCGCGATGGGACGGGCGGCGGCAATGTGCATCGCGAGATCACGTGCGAGCGCCTGGAACTCGTCCGTATTGGCCACGAAGTCCGTCTCGCAATTGAGTTCCACGAGGACCGCGATGCGGTTTCCGTGGTGGAGGTAGTGTCCGATCGTCCCCTGATTCGCGGATCGCGCAGCCCGCTTGGCCGCCTTCGCCGCCCCTCGGCTACGGAGGATGTCGATCGCCGCCTCGATATCCCCATTTGCCTCTTCGAGGGCCGCCTTGCAGTCGAGCATTCCGGCTCCGGTTCGGTCCCGGAGCGCCTTCACATCCTTCGCACTCACGCTCATTTCAATTCCCACCTGGTCCCGAAGATCGGGGTTAGAGGCTGTCATGGAGTCGGGCGGGCGGCGACGCTAATTCGTAACCGATGGCCCGATGTTCCTGCTCGTGAAAAGAGGCGGCAGCGTCGGGGGAGAGGCAGCGGTTCGACCCCCGCCCCGACCACCATTCGGCTACCGCCTCGCTTACGCCTTCCGGCTTCCTGTCGAGAGCTGTCTTTCCCGCCCTGCACCGACGCGAGAAGCCTGCCGGGGTCCCAACTGATTCGTCGACCCCTTCGGCCTCCTACTCCTCGGCGTCCTTGGAAACCTCGGGGGCCTCGGAAGCCTCGGGGGCTTCGGAAGCCTCGGCGTCTCCCTCAGGAGCCCCTCCGTCGTCCGGCTGGTCGGATCGCTGCAGCTGAGCGATCACTTCCGGCCTCGGACGACGGCGGCGACGTACGCGACGACGCGCCGGATCATCCACCGCCGCAGCCTTTTCACCGGTCTCTGTGGAGTAGGTCGTCGCCTCCACCTCGTCCGCACGACGCCGGTCTTCTTCCGGAACCTCTCGTCGCGCCGACTGCACTGCATCGGCGATGGCCTTCGCGATCAGTCCGACCGAGCGGATCGCATCGTCATTCCCCGGAATCGGATAGTCGATCCGGTCCGGATCCGCGTTCGTGTCCGCGATCGCGATGACCGGAATCCCGAGGCGGTTGGCTTCCTTGACTGCGATCACCTCACGCTTGGCATCCACGACGAACACCGCGCCCGGAAGTCGACCCATCTCCTTCAGGCCCGAGAAGTACTTCTCCAGCTTGAGGCGTTCTCGCTCCAAGAGGAGCTGTTCCTTCTTGGTGTAGAACTCGAAGGCGTTCTCTTCCTGGCCCCGCTCGAGTTCCTTGAGCCGGCGGATCTGCTGCCGGATCGTCTGGAAATTCGTCAGGAGCCCACCCAACCATCGCTCCGTAATGTAGAAGCCTCCGCAGCGAGTGGCCTCCTGCTCGACGATGCCTCGAAGCTGCGGCTTCGTGCAGACGAAGAGCACGCGATCGCCCCCCAGAACGACCTTCCGCACGACCCCTTCGGCCGCCCGAAGGCGGTCGAGCGTCTTTCGCAGATCGATGATGTGGATCCCGTTCCTTTCGGCAAAGATGAACTTCTTCATCTTCGGGTTCCACCGCCGGGTCTGGTGTCCAAAATGGACGCCTGCCTCGAGGAGCTCGTTCAGACCGACCTGCTGCGCCTCCGGCGCCATCGACTCTTCCAAGAGTTTCTCTTCG
The DNA here is from genome assembly GCA_040878815.1 of Gemmatimonadota bacterium. Lineage (GTDB taxonomy): Bacteria > Gemmatimonadota > Gemmatimonadetes > Longimicrobiales > Gaopeijiaceae > JBBEBG01. The sequence goes on from JBBDLO010000025.1 coordinate 16,063, forward strand.
CCTCGATCCACGGGTTAACGCTTGCTGAACTGGAAGCGCTTGCGCGCTTTGGGACGTCCGGGCTTCTTGCGCTCCACCTTCCGGGAATCCCGGGTGAGGAGCCCATGCTTGCGAAGCAGCGGGCGGACTTCTTCATCGGTCGAGAGTACGGCTCGGGCCACCGCCATGCGCACGGCATCGGCCTGCCCCGTGACGCCACCACCCCGGACGCGAATCGTAACATCGTACTCCGCCTCATGCCCCGTCACCTTCAGCGCTTCTTCGGCGCGGCGGCGATGGAGCAGGCGGGGAAAGTACTCTTGGAGCTCGCGACCGTTCACGGTCCACTGCCCGGTGCCCGGCTGGAGGGCCGCCCGGGCGGTGCTCGTCTTCCGGCGGCCGACGGCTTGATGTCTTTCGGAGGGCTTCTGTGGCATTCCTGTGTCCGACTCCAGTGGGAGGCTCGTCAGAGCTCCAGCGGCTGGGGGTTCTGACCCTGATGAGGATGGACGTCTCCAGGGTACACCTTGAGCTTCTTTCGCATCTCACGACCGAGCGCGTTCTTGGGGAGCATCCCCTTGACCGCCAATTCGATCACCCGCTCGGGGTGCGTTTCGATCATCCGGCGGAAGGGAATGTGCCGCTCTCCCCCCATATAGCCGGAGTGCCGGAAGTAGGTCTTCTGATCGGCCTTCTTTCCGGTCAGCCGCACCTTGGCGGCATTCAGAAGAACCACATAATCCCCCGTATCCAGATGCGGGGTGAAGATGGGCTTGTGCTTTCCACGGAGCACGCGAGCGATCTCGGTGGCGATCCGGCCGAGCGGCTTGTCGGCCGCATCGACGACCCACCACTTCCGGTCGATCTCGTGCGCCTTCGGAGTATGCGTTCTCATTTGGGTTCCCGCCTCAACCTGACCCCCCATTGAATACAGAGCTATGAATGATATTTCCGGGGTTCGGAAGTGTCAACGTGTGGGGAGCTTTCGGTATCTTCCACTCGGACGCCCGAACGACGAGGGAATGTCGCCCATTCCGGTTACCGCGTGAAGGTCTCGAGAAATCGGGACCGCGAGGCATGGCGCAGGCGCTCCAGTGCCTTCTCCTTGATCTGACGCACCCGTTCCCTCGTGATTCCCAACAGCGCGCCGATTTCTTCCAACGTCATCGGCTCCTGTTCGTCCAACCCGAAGTAGAGGCGCAGGACCTTGGCCTCTCGCTCCTTCAGGGTGGCCAGCGCCTGGTCGACAGTGTTCTTCAGGGCGTGTTCGTACGTCTCGTCTTCCGGGTCTGGGGAGAACTGGTCGGGGAGGTAATCCAGAAGGCGGGTGTCTTCGCCGGGGGAGAGCGGAGCGTCGAGTGAGAGGTGGGTCTGGGAAATCGCGAGGGTGGAAGCCACTTCCTCTTTGGAGAGGTCGAGGTCCTGCGCGAGCTCAGCCACCGTCGGCTCTCGGCCCAACTCCTGAAGGAGGCTCGACGATCGACGACCGATCCTGTGCAGCGCGCCGGCCCGATTGAGTGGCACCCGTACGATGCGACTCTGTTCGGCAAGCGCCTGAAGGATGGCCTGCCGAATCCACCAG
>JBBDLO010000026.1:0-2755 GCA_040878815.1 Gemmatimonadota bacterium
CACTCGGGGAACGCAGCTTCGAGGTACGCTTCACCCCAGGGCACGCACCTGGCCACGTCACGCTGTATGACGCGGAGTGCGGGCTCGCGCTCGTGGGCGATGTGATCTTCTCGAAGTCCATTGGACGAACGGACCTTCCCGGCGGCGACTTCCAGCGCCTCATGCGCTCGATTCGCGAAGAGATCCTGACCCTTCCGGATGACACCCGGCTCCTCCCCGGACACGGGCCGGAGACCACGGTCCACCTCGAGCGAATCGGGAACCCCTTCCTCATCTCTCAGGCATCAGGCGGGTTCGCGTGAGGCTCCGTGCCGCCGTCTTCGCCTCCGGACGGGGCTCCAACTTCGAGGTCCTGGCCGATCGCGCCGCATCCACTCCGGAGTCCGCCTGGGAGGTCGTGCTTCTCGTCACGGATCGCGCCGAGGCCGGCGCCGTGGAGGCGGCCCGTGCGCGCTCGATCGAGACGTCGGTGATCGCGCCGCAGGAGGGGAACGCCGACCTGGCCGACCGGATGATCGCCCGACTCCAAGAGGCGCGCGTGGATCTGGTGCTCCTGGCGGGATACCTTCGGCTCATCCCACCCGCCGTCGTCGAGGCCTACCGGGGACGGATGCTGAACCTCCACCCGGCGCTCCTTCCCGGATTTGGGGGGAAGGGGATGTACGGCCGAAGGGTCCACCAGGCCGTTCTGGACTCGGGGGCGCGGATCTCCGGAGCCACGATCCACCTCGTGGATGAGGCGTACGATCGGGGTCGGATTCTGGCCCAGTGGCCCGTTCCCGTCTTGCCGGGGGATACGGCGGAATCCCTGCAGGCGCGTGTCTGCCAGGTGGAACACCTCCTCTATCCGGCCGCCGTCGACCTACTGGCCCGCAGCCTTCAAGACGGTACCGCTCCGGACGTGTTTCCGAGGGACCGTCCGCACTTCAGACTCTCAGATCAGGCAACCGATCTCTTATGACGCACCGTCGACGCGCACTCCTCTCCGTGTGGGACAAGACCGGCATCGAAGACTTTGCGCGGGGACTCGTCGCGCTCGACTTCGAGCTCCTCTCGACCGGTGGAACCGCCCATGCCCTGCGGAAGGCAGGCCTCGAGGTCACCGACGTCTCCGAGGTCACCGGACATCCGGAGATGATGGAGGGCCGCGTGAAGACGCTGCACCCCGCGATTCACAGCGGACTCCTGGCTCGCCGCGATGTGCCCGGAGACATGGAGGCGATGGCGGGGCAGGGGTACCACCCGATCGACGTGGTGGCCGTGAATCTCTATCCCTTTCGGGAGACCATTGCGGCCGGAGGGGTGCCGGTCGAGGCCGCGATGAAGCAGGTGGACATCGGGGGCCCTACCATGATTCGGGCCGCGGCCAAGAATCATGCGCACGTCTGGGTCGTCGTCGACCCGGCGGACTATCCCGCCACGCTCGAGGCGCTCGCCGGGGAAGGAGACGCAGCCGCGGTCCGGAAGGGGCTGGCCGGGAAGGTGTTTCGCCATACCGCGGATTATGACGGGGCGATCGCGCGCTACATGGCGGAGGAGGAGTCCGCGTTTCCGGAGACGTTGACGCCGAGCTACCGAAAGCTCTCGACGCTGCGCTACGGTGAGAATCCGGACCAGGAGGCGGCCTTCTACGCACCCGAGGGTCCCGTCCAGGGGATCGCCTCGCTCGAGCAGCATCACGGAAAGGAACTGTCGTACAATAATCTGCTCGATCTGGACGGCGCGCTACTCGCCCTTTCTCCCTTCTCCCTTTCTCCTCGGGCGGCCGTCTGCATCATCAAGCACACGACTCCCTGCGGGCTGGCCGTGGCCGATACCGTGGCCGAGGCCTACGCGCGCGCGCTGAGCACCGATCCCGTGAGCGCCTTCGGATCGGTGATTGCGGTGAATCGGACGGTGGACGCGAGCGCGGCGGAGGCGATCGGTGAGCTCTTCACCGAGTGTCTCGTGGCCCCGGCGTTCACGGATGAGGCCATGGAGACGCTCACACGCAAGAAGAACGTGCGAATTCTGACCTTTCCGGCCAGTACGGGGAGTCTGAACCTTCCTGTGGAGGCCGGCGAGGCCTTCGCTGCCTTCGGGGCCGCTCACTCGGAAGACGAACCGGCCCGGCGGGCCGCACGATTCCTGGCAGAGCACGGCCGTCGGCCCGAACCGGTCGTCGCGAGGGGAATCTATGGGGGGCTCCTGATGCAGGCCGCGCCGCGCCCCCCGTTCTTCGGGGTGGACGATCCCTCCTGGAAGGTGGTGTCGCAGCGCGCGCCGACGGCGCAGGAGGCCGAGGACCTGGCCTTTGCATGGGCGGCGGTCTACGCGGTCAAGTCGAACGCGATCGTGCTCGCCCAGTCCGGGAGGACCGTCGGGATCGGGGCCGGTCAGATGTCACGGGTCGATTCCTCCAGGCTTGCGGTCCAGAAGGCGGGGGATGCGGGGCTGGAGGTGAGCGGCGCCGTGCTCGCTTCCGATGCGTTCTTTCCGTTTCGAGACTCCGTGGATGCGGCCGCAGCCGCCGGCGTCACGGCCATCATCCAGCCCGGCGGCTCGATTCGTGACGAAGAGGTGATGGCCGCCGCCGATGAGGCCGGAATCGCCATGGTCTTCACCGGGAGGCGGCTCTTCCGTCACTGAGCCGCTCCGGCGGGGCGGGGACGGGTGGTATCTTCCGAGGTGGGAGGGGTGGCAGAACGGCTAATGCACCGGTCTTGAAAACCGGCGGGCGAAAGCCCTTGTGGGTTCGAATCCCACCCCCTCCGTT
>JBBDLO010000027.1:0-17009 GCA_040878815.1 Gemmatimonadota bacterium
AACAGGTCGGAATCGTCTCTCTCGATGACGCCCGCGATCGTGCGGCCCAGGCCGGTTTGGACCTGGTGGAGGTGGCCCCGGACGCCCGGCCGCCCGTCTGTCGATTGATGGATCACGGCAAATTCAAGTATGAGGAAGCTCGACGCGCACGAGAGGCCAAGAAGAAGCAGCACACCGTACAAGTGAAGGAAGTGAAGTTCCGACCCGGAATCGAAGACCACGACTACGAGTTCAAGACCCGGCACGTTCGGCGCTTTCTCGAAGATGGCGACAAGGTGAAGGTCACGATGATGTTCCGGGGCCGACAGATGGCCCATCCGGAGTTCGGATTGGAAGTGTTGGAGCGCGTTCTCGGCGATGTCGAGGATCTCGGCAAGATGGAGTCCCAGCCGACCCGGGAAGGCCGGACGATGACCATGGTCGTCGCGCCGCTGATTTCGAAAGTCTAGCCGCTGACAGATAGGAGTCCACGATGCCCAAGATGAAGACGAACCGTGCCGCTGCGAAGCGACTGAAGCGGACCGGTACAGGAAAGCTGCGTCGGCGCAAAGCCTTTCGGAGCCACATCCTTACCAAGAAGTCTCCGAAGCGGAAGAGGCGCCTCCGGCAGGCCGCCCTGGTTTCGGCGGCGGACGAGAAGCGGATGAATCGTCTGGTTCCCTTCTTGTAGCGCTACGCCTGCAACTTTTCTTGAAGAGAGAGTCCTCTCATGCCACGATCTACCGGCGCTCCGGCGCGCAGAGATAGAAAACAAAAGATCCTCAGAGAAGCGAAGGGGTACTTCGGAGGACGCAAGAAGCTCTACCGCACGGCGAAGGATGCGGTCGAGAAGGGGTGGGAGCACGCGTATCGGGACCGAAAGAAGAAGAAGCGCAACTTCCGTAGACTCTGGATCGCGCGCATCAACGCGGCGGCCCGCCAGCACGATCTCTCGTATTCTCGATTGATGAACGGGCTGAAGGAGTGCGGTATTGAGTTGGACCGACGCGCGCTCGCCGACCTCGCGATCAAGGACCCGGTGGCCTTCGAGGCGCTCACGGGACAGGCCAAGGAGAAGCTCGGTCTCGGGTAAGATCCCCGACCGGCAGAGAATCGCCCCTCCGCCCGGAGGCGGGAAGGTCTCGGGGCGGTACTGACCCGCCGAGGCGCCGCACCGAACCGGAGTCGCATGTCGCACGAAGGAACGCTCGTCCACGCCCTACAGGGTCTGGAGGCCGAGGCACTGGAAGCGGTCCGGTCGGCTTCCGATCCCAAAGGCCTCGAAGCCGTTCGCGTCGGATATCTCGGGAGGAAGGACGGGAAGATCTCCCTGATCCTCCGTCGCCTGGGTGAGCTCCCGGCCGAAGAGCGACCGGCCGTCGGAGCCGAGGCGAATCGCGTCAAGGAGCGACTCCAGCAGGCGCTCGAGGTGCGGGAGTCGACGCTCTCTGCGGAGACCACGGCCTCGGGCGCCCCGCTCGACCTCACCCTCCCCGGGCGAGAGGGCTGGATCGGTGGCCGGCACCCCATCACGCGCGTGATCGGCGACCTCGTAGAGATCTTTCGCGGACTCGGCTTCACCCTCGCACGCGGGCCGGAAGCCGAGACCGAGTGGTATAACTTCGAGGCACTCAACACGCCCCTCGACCACCCCGCGGCAGACGAGCAGGATACCCTGTACCTGAAGGGGGGACATCTCCTTCGTAGTCACACCTCGCCCGTTCAGATTCGGGTGCTCGAGAAATTCGCCCCCCCGATCCGAATCCTGGCCCCGGGCATGGTATATCGTCGCGACTCCTACGATGCGACGCACACGCCGGCCTTCGCACAGCTCGAAGGGCTCGCGATCGACGAGGGGATCACCTTCGTGGACCTGAAGGCGACCCTGGCGGAGTTCGCCCGCCGGTACTGGGGGCCGGAGACCACGGTGCGCTTTCGCCCGTCCTTCTTCCCGTTCACGGAACCGTCCGCCGAGGTGGATGTGAAGCGGGTCTATCAGGACGCCGACGGAGTGGAACGCGAAACCGACTGGATTGAGATCATGGGGGCGGGGATGGTGGATCCAGCCGTATTGGAGGCCTGCGGGCTCGATGCAGAGAAGTACACGGGGTTTGCCTTCGGAATGGGACCGGGTCGGATTGCCCTCCTCCGGTACGGCGTGCCCGACCTTCGCCTCTTCTTCGAGAACGACGTGCGCTTTCTTCGACAGTTCGCCGGCACATGAAGGTATCGCTCCGGTGGCTCCAGGCGATCGTTCCGGGGCTCCATGGGTCTCCGGCCGAGTTATCGGACCGTCTCGCCTCCCGCGGATGTCCGGTGGAATCGGTCACCCCGCTCGGGGCGGGCCTCGATGACATCCGGGTCGCGCGTGTGCGCTCCGTGCGTCCGCATCCAAATGCGGACCGCCTGCGGATCTGTGAAGTCGAGGACGGTTCCGGGACGGTCCAGGTCGTCTGTGGGGCCCCGAATGTCACCGAAGGGGGAGTCTACCCCTTCGCACCGGTAGGCGCCGTGCTCCCCGGAGGATCGCGCATCGGAAAGGCCAAGCTGCGCGGCGAGACTTCGGAGGGAATGCTCTGCTCGGAACGAGAGCTGGGGCTGGGTCCCGGTGAGGCCGGCCTCATGGTCCTCCACCCGGACCTCGAGCCGGGAGCGAGCCTGATTGATGTGTTGGGCCTCGACGATGTGCGTCTCGACGTGGAGGTCACCTCGAACCGGCCCGACCTGCTCTCGCACGAGGGGATTGCTCGTGAACTGGCGCCGGACGGCGCGGCCGCCCTGAGACTTCCCGAGATTCCCGGGGAGCCGGAGGGCCTCGAGGCGGCACTCGAGGGTCTGGCGCGCACAGAGGGGACGGAGGTCGTTTCGAGCGACGAGGCCTCCGTGCAGATCGAAGCCCCCGAACTCTGCGGCCGGTACCTCGGCCTCGTCATCCGGGGAGTCCGGGTGGGCCCCTCTCCCGATTGGCTCAGATCGCGGCTGCGCGCTGCGGGCGGGAGGCCTATCAACAACGTGGTCGACGCAACGAACTACGTTCTCCTCGAGTTGGGGCAGCCACTCCACGCGTTCGACCTGGATCGGTTGGAGGGCGGACGGATTCGAGTCCGCGCGGCGGATGCCGGAGAGTCGATCGAGACCCTCGATGGGGTCCGTCGGACCCTGGAGCCTGGGATGCTGGCGATCTGCGACGCCGTTCGCCCTGTCGCCGTGGCCGGGGTGATGGGAGGGGCGGACTCCGAAGTCTCGGAGTCGACCTCGAACGTCTTTCTCGAATGCGCGCTCTTCACTCCCGGCCCGATCCGATCCACGCGAAAGGCGTTGGGGCTCTCCACCGACGCCTCGTATCGATTCGAACGAGGTGTCGATCCCGAAGGGATGCTCCGTGCCCTCTTGCGTGCCGCCAGGATCCTTGTGGCGACCGGGGGCGGAGAGATCGCCGGCCCGATCCTCGACTGCGCCTCTCGGCCCTTCGCACGAACCCGGATTCCGCTCCGACCGGAGCGCATCGGGCGCGTCCTCGGAATTCCCTTCTCCCCCGAAGTCGTGCGGGGACTACTCGAGCCCTTGGGGTTCGCGCTGGAAGAGGATGGCGGGGTGCTCTCCGTCGAGGTTCCGGGGTTTCGGTCCTACGATGTGACCCGTGAGGTCGACCTCATCGAAGAGGTGGCTCGTACGCACGGGTTCGAGGCATTTCCACAGACGCTCCATCCCTTTCGGCCGAGCTCGGTCCCGGATCACCCGCTCTTCGCGCTGGAAGACCGATTGCGGGACCTACTCGTGGGGCTTGGGTTCCTGGAGGCGCAGACTCCGGCCTTCGCGCCGGCCGCAGAGGGAGAAGTTGCGCTCCAGAATCCGATCTCCGCCGAAGAGGGATTCCTGCGTACCCGGCTGGCCCCGGGGCTCGTGCGCCGGGTCGAGTACAATCTGGCGCGGGGCAATCGAGATGTCCGCCTCTTCGAACTGGGGACGGTCTTTCGAACGGCCGGGCCCGGGGAGGTTCCCCACGAGGAGACGCGCCTCGCCCTGATCCTCCACTCGTTGCGGGAGCCGAAGCACTGGAGCGGGGAAGGGGTGGCCTTCGACCTCTGGGACCTCAAGGGGCTCCTGACTCGCATTGCCACGGTCGTACGGGGAGGCGACGGCTGGGAGATGCGCTCGGCCGAGGCGGAATATGCTGCGGGGGCAGGGTTCACCCCGAATGCGATGTTGGTCGTGTCCGGACCCGAGGTCGGGGACTTTGGTATCGGAGGGAGCCTTTCCCCCGGAAGGGCGGACGTACCGCCCTGGGCCGATCCGATCTGGGCGATCGAAGTGGCGCTTCCGGCTGAGCCGGCGGCGCCGCAAGTTCCGGTGTACCGCGCCCTCCCGGCGCACCCGGGGATTGACCGTGACTTGGCCCTTCTGGTTCCGGGCGAAGTCTCGGTGGAGGTCCTTCTTGCCCGCGTGCGCGACCAGGGAGGGGAAACCCTTCGCGAGGTCGGGGTGTTCGATGTATACCGAGAGGATGCGATGCCCATTGGAACGCGCTCCGTCGCGATCCGGCTCCGCTTTCGAGCGTCGAACCGCACGCTTACGGATGCGGAGGTGGACGAAGCGGTAGAACAAGTCACCCAAGACCTCGCGAGGGAGCTCCGTGTCGAAGTCCGAGGATCCCAAGGCTGACCTGGACGAACGCCAGGCCTTCGCGCGGCTGGAGAAGGCCGTGGGAAGACTCCTGGATGAGCGCGCCGGACTCCTCACGCGAGTCCGTGAGATCGAGGCGCTCCTGGCCCAACTGAAGGAAGGGCCCGTCGACCCGGCGGAGATGCAGAAGACGCTCACGCGCCTCGAAGACCAGAACCGCGTGTTGAAGGAGAAGATCCAGGCCGGAAGCGAGGGCGTGGATCGACTTCTTTCCCGGTTGCGTTTCCTCGAGACCCAGCGCTGATCCACAGACCCCGGAGAGCGGAGGAGCCCGATGAGTAAGCAAGCGCCCCGGAACACCGTGACGGTGCGCATCGGGGGTGAGGAGCATGTGCTCCGATCCACCGCCGAGCCTGCCTATGCCAAGAAGTGTGCGGCCCATGTGGACCAGAGGATTCAGGAAATCAAGAAGGCAAGCGGGATCGGGGAGACGAACCGCGCGGTGATTCTGGCCGCCCTCTCCATCGCCGACGAGTACTTCCGTGCTCAGGACGGGGTGGACGATCTCCGCAGGGAGGTGGTGTCGCGAAGCCGGAATCTGACGAAGCGGGTCGAGGAAGCGATTGTCGACCGGGTGCCCTCGACGTAGCTACCGCTACGCGTTCGGGTCGCCGCCTACGTCGGGGCCCCCTGGCGCTCCCAACGGTGGCGCCCTCCCGTAGTTCAGCAGGCTGCCAGATCGGTTCCATGCGGGCGGTTTGGCGTTCATTCGCGCCGCCGGATGGGGTGCGCACACGGGATCCCCATCTCGTGGCCTTGCGGCGGATCCCTGGCGATTCCTATTCTACCGAGACTTTTCGTACCGGTGGGTCACGCGGGATGCCCGTGCACAATGACCCCTGAACGAGCCTTCCTTCGGACGCAATCCCGGTCCGATCTCGGAGTGGATAAATGTCCCCGCAGGCCATGGCCGTTGCGGCCGTCGTTCTAGCGCTTCTCACCCTCGTCGTTGGATTCGTCATTGGAAGGGCACGGGAGCGGGCTCGGCAGGCCGCCGAGCGCGCCCAGGCCCGTGACGAAGCCACTCGAATTCTCGAACGGGCCCGAGGAGAGGCCGACTCCGCCCGTAAGGAGGGGGCTCTTCAGGGCCGCGAAGACGCGCTGCGCCTCCGGGAGGAGTGGGAGAAGGAGGAGGCGCGTCGGCGTGAGGAGTTGGAACGCACCGAGAGACGACTGTCAGAGCGCTCCGACTCGCTCGACCGCAAGTTCGACGTTCTGAATTCCCGGGATACGGCCCAGGAGGAACGGACCCGCGAACTTCGTGAACGCGAGGAGGCGATGGAGGAACGAGACCGCGAGTCGGTTGCCGTACGCTCCGAACTCCGCGAGAAACTCGAGAGCCTCGCGGGTATCTCCGCACGCGAAGCGAAGGACCAACTCGTGTCGGAGATCGTCGACGAGGCGAGGGCACAGGCGGCCCAGCAGGTCCGTGAACTCCGCGACGAGGCACAGCGAACAGCGAACCGAGAAGGAAAGAAGATCATCGCCCTCGCCATCCAACGCATGGCGGCCGATGAGACGATCCAGGCCACGGTATCGGTAGTGCAGCTCCCTTCCGACGACATGAAGGGACGGATTATCGGGCGCGAGGGTCGCAACATCCGAGCGTTCGAGCAGGCCACGGGGATCGACGTGATCATCGACGATACGCCCGAAGCCGTGGTCCTCTCGGGATTCGATCCCGTCCGACGAGAGATTGCCCGCATCGCGCTCGAGAAGCTCATCGAAGATGGTCGGATCCACCCCGGGCGCATCGAAGAGTTGGTCGAGAAGAGTCGAGGCGAGGTGGAGGAGGGAATGAAGGAGGCCGCCGAGCAGGCCCTCTATGATCTCGGCATCCATCAGCTTCATCCGGAGATCATCAAGGTGCTGGGGCGCCTCAAGTTCCGGACTTCCTACGGCCAGAACCAGCTCCGCCACTCGAAGGAGGTCGCCCGGATCGCGGGCGCGATGGCGGCCGAGATGGGATTGGACGTGCAGATTACCAAGCGGGCCGGGCTCCTTCACGACATCGGGAAGGGGATGACCCACGATCAGGAGGGCACCCACGTCGAGCTGGGGTATGCGCTCTGCAGCAAACATGGAGAGCCGCCCATCGTCCTCAACGCGATTCGGGCGCACCACGACGAGGAGCCGCACGAGACCCCGGAGGCATTCCTGGTCACGGCGGCGGACGCCATTTCGGGGGCACGCCCCGGGGCGCGCCGAGAGATGTTCGATACCTATGTGAAACGGTTGGAGCGGCTGGAACAGATCGCCATGGAGTTTCCCGGCGTGGAGCGTTGCTTCGCTGTACAGGCGGGCCGTGAGGTCCGAGTCATGGTCGAGCCCGAGAAGGTGTCGGACGAAGCGATGCTGGAGATCTCTGAACGGGTCGCCCGGCGCTTCGAGGAGGAACTCCAGTACCCGGGTCAGATCAAGGTGGTGGTGATCCGAGAAACCCGCGCGGTCGACTTTGCCCGTTGAGGGTAGTGCCATTCTCCGGGCCTCGTCACTCGGTGTCGATGAGATCAGGAGTCGATCGTATACTCACCAGGACTTGAAAGGGAGGCGAGCCGCATGGCGGCAGAGGTCATATCCGGTACTGACGTGGCTCGGGCGATCCGCGAGGAGGTCGCCGAGCAGGTGCGGCTCCGGACCGAATCCGGGCGACGCCCCCCGGGGCTCGCCACGGTCCTGGTCGGAGAGGATCCAGCCAGTCAGGCATACGTGCGCATGAAGAATCGCGCGGCGAAGGAGGCCGGCCTCCTCTCACGCCAGATCGACCTTCCGGACACGATTGCAGAGGCCGAGCTCCTCGGGTTGGTCGAGGGATTGAATGCGGATCCGGAGATCGATGGGATCCTCGTGCAGTTGCCTCTTCCGAAGCAGATCGAAGAAGCTCGGGTTTTGAACGCGATTCATCCGTCGAAGGACGTCGACGGATTCCACCCGGCGAATGTGGGTCGATTGAACGCGGGAGATGCATCGGTCCTCGCGCCGTGTACGCCGCGGGGGATCATCGAACTCCTCCTCCGGACCGGTCACGATCCCGCGGGGCGGCATGTCGTGGTGGTCGGGCGGTCCAACATCGTGGGGAAGCCGATGGTGTCCCTGCTTCTCGGACGTGGGAAAGGGGGCAATGCGACCGTAACCGTCGCACACTCCCGCACAGCCGATCTGGGAGCGGTTACCCGATTGGGAGAGATCCTGATCGTGGCGATCGGTCAGCCCGAACTCGTGACAGCCGAGATGGTACGGCCCGGAGCGGTCGTAATCGATGTGGGCGTGAACCGCGTGGAGGATGCCACGTCCGAGCGGGGATATCGGCTCACCGGCGACGTGGCCTTCGATGAGGTCCGAGAAGTGGCCTCTGCCATCACGCCGGTTCCCGGCGGCGTAGGTCCGATGACGATTGCGATGCTCCTCCGGAACACCCTGGACGCGGCGACTGCGGCCGAGGGGGCCCGTGCGGGGAGCTGAGGAGCGGATCTGGAGTGTCCTCGAACTGAATCGGACGGCCCGCACGCTCCTGGAAGCTGAGTTTCCGGAGCTCTGGGTGGGGGGCGAAGTCGCGAACTGGACGCGGGCCCGCTCCGGACATCGATACTTCACCCTCAAGGACGACCAGGCCCAGCTCCGCTGCGTGATGTGGAAACGCGATGCCGAGCGCCTTCCCGTGGATCCCGAAGAAGGGATGCAGATCCGGGTCTTCGGGGGATTGACGGTCTATGAGGTCCGCGGGGAGTATCAGTTCTCAGTGCGTCGCCTCGAAGGAGAGGGGGCGGAAGGGCTCTGGCGGCTGGCCTTTGAACGGCTTCGCTCGCGGCTGGCCGAAGAGGGAATCCTCGACGCGGCCAGGAAGCGGGCCATTCCCCGCTTTCCCGCGACCGTCGGCATCGTGACCTCGTCCTCCGGGGCCGCGTTACACGACATCCTTACCGTCATTCGGAGACGGGCGCCGTGGACCAGGGTGGTCCTTCGGGCTTCCCGGGTCCAGGGAGAGGGAGCCGCGGCCGAGCTCGCAGAAGCGCTTCGCACGCTGGCGGCGAGTGGAGAGGTCGATGTGATCATCATCGGCCGAGGGGGAGGCTCCATCGAAGATCTCTGGGCCTTCAATGAGGAACCGGTGGCTCGGGCCATCGCCGCCTCTCCGGTGCCCGTCATCTCCGCCGTTGGGCACGAGGTCGATGTGACGATCGCCGATCTCGTCGCAGACTTGCGGGCACCCACGCCATCCGCCGCCGCAGAGGCGGCCGTGCCCGACCGAAAGGCCGTGCAGGAGCGGTTGGCTGGAGCACGGCCCCGACTCGCTCGTGCGCTTCGACGGCAGACCGAGCACCGACGCCAACGGATCTCCGAGGTTCGCGGGCGGGTGATTCGAGGTGCGCAGCGACTGATGGAGCCCCATCGCCGAATGTTGGAACGCCACACGGATCGATCCCTCCGGGCCGCTCGACGCCTGATTCAAGTGCGCAGGGAGCGCATCGGCCATCTCGGAGCCCGGGTCGATGCCCTCTCGCCGCTTTCGACGCTCAAGCGAGGGTATGCGATTCCCCTGAGCGCCGAGGGCCGGTTGCTTCGGAGGGCGATGGACTTCCGTCAGGAACCTCCCTTTGAGCTACGGGTGGTGGATGGGAGAATTCGCTGCCAGGTCCTTGAGGTACGTGAGGAGGAAAGATGACGGGAAAGCGGAAGGGGAAGGAGGCGGATGGGACCTCCGAACGGGATGGAGCGAACGAGGGATTGAGTCTCGAGGGTCGACTCCAACGCCTCGATGCGATCGTGGCGGCGCTGGAAGGTGGAGAGGTGGAGCTTGAGGCAGGGCTCGCCCTCTTCGAAGAGGGCGTTCGCCACATCCGGGAAGCCGACTCGCTGCTCACCCGAGCCGAACTGCGGGTCGAAGAGCTGGTCGGAGAGGCCGACGCGGCGCGGCTCGTCACCCTCGGAGACGCGGAGGAGTGAGGGCGCTCGACGACACCGATCTGCTCGAGGCCTTTCTTCAGGAGGAAGGTACACGGGTGGATGCGGCTCTTTCTGCGGCAGTGGAGGGTCTCGGCGGTAGCCTCTCCGAGGACCTGTTTGGACCCATTCGGCACGGGGTTCTGGCAGAGGGGAAGCGGTTGCGCCCGATCCTTTGCGTGGCCGCGTATCGGGCCTCCCTCGGACATGCTCGGGCAGAGGAGGTAACGCCCCCCGCCCTCTACGACCTGGCGGCCGCGCTGGAACTCGTGCACGCATACTCATTGATGCACGACGATTTGCCTTGCATGGACGACGCGCCGTTGAGGCGCGGGCAGCCGACCCCCCACACCGTTTTCGGTGAGGCGCCCACCGTCCTGGCGGCGGCGTTCTTGATTCCCGCTGCCGCGCGCCACGCCCTGAGGGCGGCCACCGCCCTCGGCCTCGATACGCGCACGAGTCGAGGCATCGTGTCTGATCTCGTGCGAGCGGCCGGGGCCGGGGGGATGGTAGGTGGACAGGGTCTCGATCTTCTGGGCGAGGGGCGTCGCCTCTCGCGAGAAGAGCTCGACGGCCTCCACCGCCGTAAGACGGGGGCTCTGTTGATGGCCTCTCTGGTTCTGGGAGCAACTGCGGCCGGGGCAGGTGCAGCTGTGCAGGGAGCGCTGCGGCTATACGGCTCCGAGATCGGACTCGCCTTTCAGATCGCCGACGACATCCTGGATGCCACCGCAGACGCGAAGGCCCTCGGAAAGAACCCGTCCGATCTGGCGCTCGAGAAGTCTACCTATGTGAGCCTGCTGGGTGTGGCCGTCGCGCGAGTGGAGGCGGCACAACGGGTTGAGTCCGCCTGCCGGGCCTTGGCCTCCGCGGGAATCCCCTCGCCGATCCTTCATGCGCTCGCCCATTACGTCGTGGCCCGAGACCGATAGTCAGACGTCTTTCCGTCGGACGAGTGGCTCGGATTTCCATGTTCGCGTGACGGCGACTTCGACTATCTTTACCTTCAGTAATCCACCATTCCGGCCCACCCGAGCGAGAGGCATGTGGTGTCAGTTCTGGAACGCATACGAACGCCGGCCGATATCCGTCGGCTGACACGCACAGAGTTGGATGCGCTGGTAGCGGATGTGCGTGAGCGGCACATCGACGTGGTTTCGCAAATCGGAGGGCATTTCGGCGCGAGTCTCGGTGTGGCCGAACTGACGGTGGCGCTCCACTACGTCTTTCAGACACCTCGCGACAAGCTCGTCTGGGATACCGGCCACCAGGCGTACATCCACAAGATCCTCACCGGCCGCAACGATCGATTTCCGACCATCCGCCAGCATGGAGGGCTAGCGCCTTTTCTGAGTCGAGAAGAATCCGAGTACGACACCTTCGGTGCAGGCCACGCCGCCACATCGATTTCCGCGGCCCTGGGGATGGCGGCGGGGCGGGATCTGCTCGGGAGGGACGAGAAGGTAGTAGCCATCATCGGCGATGGTGCCATGGGATGTGGTCTCGCCTACGAGGCGCTCAACAATGCGGGGCATACGGACCGGGACCTGATCGTGGTGCTGAACGACAATGACATGTCGATTGCACCGAATGTGGGTGCGATGAACAAGTATCTCACCACCATGATCACGAATCCCACCTACAACCGGCTGCGTTCCGAGGTGAAGGGGCTCCTGCAGAAGGCGCCGCGTAGTTTGGGTGAGGTGGTGGAATCGGTGGCCGGGAAGATGGAGGAGAGCGTAAAGCACCTGCTCGTTCCCGGGATGATCTTCCAGGAGTTGGGTTTCCGGTACGTGGGACCCTTGGACGGTCACAACCTGGAGGACCTCATCGATGCCCTCGAGGGCATCCGAAAGATGCGGGGTCCGGTGCTCGTGCACGTGCTCACCCGCAAGGGCCGAGGCTTTCAGCCCGCCGAGGACGACCCGTGGCGTTGGCACGCGGCTTCCCCCTTCGACAAGATTTCGGGAGCGGGTAAGAAGAAGTCGGGAGGGCTTCCTCGGTACCAGAAGGTCTTCGGCCAGGGGGTCACGGAGTTGGGACGCCAGGATCCTCGGGTCGTCGTCATCACGGCCGGGATGCCCGACGGGACGAGTTCCGAGATCTTCGCGGACGCCTTCCCGACCCGGCACTTCGATGTCGGAATCGCCGAGGGGCATGGGGTGACCTTTGCCGCAGGGTTGGCCACGCAGGGGATTCGGCCCATCGTCGCCGTCTACTCGACCTTCCTCCAACGGGCGTACGACTCGATTCAGCACGATGTGGCGCTTCAGAACCTGCCGGTCGTCTTCTGTATGGATCGGGCAGGGATCGCTGGCGAAGATGGACCCACCCACCATGGGGCCTTCGACATCGCCTACATGCTCACCGTGCCCGGGATGACCGTTACGGCGCCCAAGGATGGGGCGGAAATGCTCGCGCTCCTCCGGTTGGGCGTGGCCCTCACCGAGGGACCCTTTTCGGTCCGTTGGCCCCGCGCGGCCGTACCCTATGAAGTGCCTTCCCTCGGGGAGATCCCGGAGGTTTCGCACGGATCCTGGGAGGTCCTGCGCGAGGGATCCGACGTGGCCATCTTCGCGGTCGGATCCATGGTTCTTCCCAGCCTGGAGGCGGCTGCGGAGCTTGCGAAGGAAGGGGTCTCGGCCACCGTCGTGAACTGCCGGTTCCTCAAGCCCTATGATCACGATGTGCTCCGTTCCGTCTTGGACCGCCACGACGCCGCCCTGGTTGTGGAGGAGGGTGCACAAGTGAACGGCTTTGGAGCCTTTCTGGCTCGCGAGATTCTCGATGATCCCGCCCTTCGGTTCCCCAAGCAATTTGCCACCCTTGGGCTTCCGGACCGATACGTTCAGCACGGGGCACGGGAGATTCTTCTTCGGGAGTTGGGGCTGGATACCGTCGGAATCGCCGCCCGAGTACGGTCGCTCGTGCCCCCCAGCGTACGCGTATCGCAGGAGTCCGCTTGAAGGCTGAGTTCAATGGAGTCCTGAGTCCGCTGGACGGGCCAATCAACCGGATCGGGCTCGTCGGACGCCAGATGACGGACGAGATGGGCTCTGTCTTGGAGCGCGTACGGGTCTTCGCCGAGGATCACGGGGTCGCACTCTTTCCCGAGGACTCGTTGCGCGTCGGTGAATTGTCCCGTTTTGAGGCGCTCTCCGAGGGTGGGGAAGGGGTCGATCTCCTTCTGACGCTCGGAGGAGATGGAACCCTCCTCAGGGGCGTCCGACGGGTGGCTGGTGCCGGTATTCCTGTCCTGGGGGTGAACCTCGGCCGGCTCGGATTCCTGACCTCGATTTCTCCGGTCGATCTCGAGGACTCGTTGACCAAATTGTTGGCCGGGAAGGCACTTCTGGATCGGCGCTTCACGGTTCAGGGCCAGATCATCCATGCCGATGGCTCCCTCGGTTCCCGACTCTGGGCGCTGAACGACCTCGTGCTTCACAAGGGGGGAGTGGCTCGTGTCGTGCGCCTGGACCTGCGCGTCGATCGGGCCGGCGACCACTACGAGGAGGTGGGAAGTTTTTCTGGCGACGGTGTGATCGTGGCCTCCCCGACCGGGTCCACTGCCTATTCCCTCTCGGCGGGGGGACCCATCATCGTGCCGGAGATGGACTGCCTGGTTGTGACGCCCATCTCCCCCCATACCATGGCCATGCGCCCCCTGGTGCTCCCCAGCCACGTTCGACTCACCATTCGAACGCTCGAACCGGGGGAGGACATCGTGGTGACGGCAGACGGGCAGATCGGTTTCAACCTCGAACCGGATGACCATGTCGTCATCGAGCGCGGAGAAGATCGCGTCGCACTCGTGCGTTTTCCGGGACAGACCTACTTCGACACTCTCAAGAGGGTCCTGAACTGGGCCGTCTGAATCGGGACCTCTCATGCTGCTAGAGCTCCGGATCCGCAACCTCGCCGTCGTGCGGGATCTGTCGGTGGAGCTGCGGCCCGGATTGAATGTCCTGACCGGAGAGACCGGGGCAGGGAAGTCCATCATCGTGGGGGCCCTCGGCCTCCTCTTGGGGGAGCGCGCTTCCATCGAGGCGATTCGTGAGGGTTCGGACCGGGCCACCGTCGAGGGCGTATTCGATGTGGCCGGGAATCAGGAAGTGCCGACATGGCTGCGGGAGAGGGGGTTCGAGGTCGAGGATGGGCACCTGGTTCTTCTGAAGCGAGAGGTGCGATCCGAGGGTCGAAGTCGAGGATGGATCAACGGCTCGGCTGCCACCGCCGGAACCCTGGGGGAACTCGGGAGGCATCTCGTCGACTTTCATGGCCAGCATGAACACCAGACCCTCCTCCTCGCGGAGGAGCAGCGCGAAATTCTGGACGCGTTCGGAGGGGTGCTCGACCTGGCGGCTACGGTTGCGGGTCGGCATACCGTGGTCTCGGAGCGCCGGCGACAGGCTACGGAGCGTCGGGACCGTACCGCAGCCCTCGCGGCGCGGGGGGACTTCCTCCGCTTCCAGCTTCGAGAAATCGATGAGGTGGATCCCGAAGAGGCCGAGGATGAGCGGATCGCCGAGGAGCTGGGGCGACTGCAGCACGCAGAGGAACTGATGCGTGGTGCGGCTGGGGTTCATCAACTCCTGTATACAGAGGAGGGGGCGGCGTCGGACCGACTGGCAGAGGCGCGCGAGGTACTCGGGAAGCTTGCGAGCTTCGACTCCAAGGTGGCTCCCCTCCGGGACCTTTCAGACGAGCTCTACCATCGTGTCAGCGACCTGGGTCGGGCCGTCGAGAAGTACGCGAACAGAGTAGACGTCTCGCCGGAACGTACGGAGGAGCTCCGTGCGCGCGTGGACCAGATCTTCCGCCTCAAACGGAAGTATGGACCGGATCTCTCCGATGTCCTTCAGAACCGAGCCCGACTGGCCTCGGAGATCGAGGAATTGGAGAGCTCCGAGATCGACGAGAGCGAGTTGAAGGTGCGTCTGCAGCGTGCCGAGTCCGAGCTTCGAGAGTCGGCGGCGGCCCTCAGCGCGGCCCGAAGGGATGCAGGTGACCGGCTCGCCACGGAGGTGGAGGCGGTCCTTCCCGACTTGGGGATGCCCGGAGCCCGGTTCGCCGTCGAACTCGACCCGGTCGATCCCCCCGAATCCGGTGGTGCGGAGCACGTGCGCTTCATTGCCTCACTGAATCCTGGGTTCGAGCTGCGGTCCCTCTCGCGTATCGCGAGTGGCGGCGAGCTCTCTCGCGTCATGCTGGCCCTCAAGTCGATCCTGGCGGCCCAGGACCGCATTCCGACCCTCGTCTTCGATGAGATCGATGCGGGAGTGGGCGGAGCTGTTGCCGTAGCGGTGGGTGCGAAGCTCCGTGAAGTCGCAGAGCGGCATCAAGTCTTCGCCATCACGCACCTGCCACAGATTGCGGCCCGCGGGGCACATCATCTTCGTGTCGAGAAGCGCGACGACCTGGGGGAGACGCTCACGAGCGCGGTGCCGCTGACCGGGTCCGATCGCGTCCGCGAGATCGCTCGGATGTTGGGGGGAGACCCCGAGTCCGCCACCTCTCGGGATCATGCTGCGGAGCTCCTGGAAGGCTGTTCAACCGCCGTCTAGCGACGGAGCAGGAACCGGACGCCGGCTTCGACTTTCTGCTCGATCGGGGCCCAGTCCCCGGAGCCTGAGAAGGTGCGAGAGCCGCGGATCAGGACCTCGAACGGAAATCGTACCGCCTCGGCCACCGACCCCTGAAGGGCCGTGTAGCGGAATTCCAGCAAGAGTTGGTGGAGCTGTTCCGGACCTGCCGGAGCCGGAAGGGACGGGTCCGACGCGTCCAACGCCTCGAACCGATCCGCCTCGCTCCTCAGGAACTGCCAACCGACGCCGAGCGACAGAGCGTTGCGGATGTGCACGCGCGGAGCAATGCGGAGCTTCAGGTGCCCCCCGGGCTCCCAGAGTACGCGGGCGCGCGCCTGTCCAGGATGGAAGACCCTGTCGGGGTCGGGAGCGAGAAGGTCCATCTCTCGGGATCCGCTCCAGCCGGCTTCCACCTCGGTCGATACCGCCAGCCGGCTGGAGAGCAAGAGGTCGGTATGGAGGCCGATCCGAACTCCACCGACGCCTCTGGGAGGGTTCAGGGGCACGATCGCCATCAGGGAGTCGGGCTGACCGGTGGGAAGGCGCACCGCGCCGGTCAATGTGCTCAAGACACGTATCCCGCCTCGATCCGAAAACCCGCCGGAGGGACGCAGGAGAGCAAGGGCAGCCTGGAGGTCGACATCGCCGAGTCGCAGGTAGCTCGGGGTGTTCTCGAAAGGGAATCCATCCAGGGGCCAGGGTTGACCCCCGACGAGCTCCCGAAACCCGGCGTCCGAGATCGGCGTGGTCGCGAGAGGAAGTTCCTCCGGGCCCTCTGTGTCCCATTCCCCCATGCCGGTTCGAATAGCGGCCCAACGGGCGGCAACGAGCGTGCCCAATGGCGTATCCACCAATGGGAACAGGGGCTCCTGCGCATAAGCAGCGTCCAAAGCGCCGAGGAAGCCGTCCGCTTCAGCCAGCAGCTCCCGGCCCTGGACGCACTGCGCGTCGGCCTCTCCCAGGTCCTCACAGTGGTCATCGACCGCCAAGCGAAGCTGGTTCGTCGAAGCGAGGGATTGGGCCTGGAAGGTCGCCACCCCGGTTGGATCGAGGCCAGCCGGGTTCGTGCCCAGGTTGGCGCCCTCTGGGACATGGCGAACCAGCGCGTCGACACGCCGACGTACCAGGGGCACCTCTACCGCCAGCGTCAGCCGATCCAGCGCCCCATAGCTCAATGTCAATTCGGCCGTCTGTTCCTCACCGTAGATCCTTCCACGCGTGGCACCCAGTTGAATGCCGGGCGCATTCGCCTCACCGGTCAGGGCACGAAACCGCGTCTCCATGGGCTCCAGGAAGGGAGCCTGATCGGTGCCGATCTCCGGAAGGAAGAAGCCCGACCCCAGCGGTCGTGGTACATCCGAATCGCTAGCGTATAAATCGTTTACGGTCTGGAAGCTGCCATGCAACTCGAAGTAGAACTGACCCCGTGGGATGATCGGATCCCCAGCCGGTTGCTGCGCCGCCAGGGGAACGGCTTCGAGCCCCATCATCAGGAAGAGGAGCCAGCGAGCGTGCAGGAGAGCGAGTCGGGGCATGGACGCGGGTTTGGGGAGGGAGGGGTCGATCCTCGAGCGAAGATCGGGTCCCACTACGGACCCGGAAAGATAAGCCGCGGGGCGGTCGTATCCAACCCGATGCCCATTCCCTTCTCAGGCCGCGCGAAACGGGAAAAAAGGGCCCGATTATCTTGACACACTGTGGCGACAAGCCTAGCTTCCCGGGTCCTGAGAGCGGTCCTTGAGTTGAGGTGCAAACCGCCGCGGGTTTTGCGGGAATAGCTCAGTTGGTAGAGCACCACCTTGCCAAGGTGGGGGTCGCCGG
>JBBDLO010000028.1:0-8314 GCA_040878815.1 Gemmatimonadota bacterium
GCCGGAGTTCGTCTGGCATCGGACCGCGGAGCTCGGGTCCGTCGATGCCGTGGTCCTCCCCGGGGGCTTCGCCCATGGAGACTACCTGCGTGCCGGTGCCATCGCACGCTTCTCTCCGATCATGCCTGCAGTCCAGGCCTTCGCGCAGAGCGGAGGGCCGGTTCTGGGGATCTGCAACGGGTTCCAGATCCTCTGTGAGAGTGGGCTCCTCCCCGGTGCCTTTCTGCGGAACGACACCCTCCGGTTTCGCAGTCACGACGTACACATCCGGGTCGAGACCGACGCCACCCCCTTCACCTCCCACTACCGCAAGGGGCAGGTCCTCCGGATCCCGATCGCGCACGGCGAGGGGAACTACTTCGCCGACCCGGAAACGCTCTCGGCCCTCGAAGGAGAGGATCGCGTGGCCTTCCGATACTGCTCGCCCGAGGGCGGACTCGACGGAGAGTCGAATCCCAATGGGTCCTCACACGGAATCGCGGGCATCGTGAATGCGTCCCGAAATGTGCTCGGCATGATGCCGCACCCGGAACGCGCGATGGAGACGGCGCTCGGCTCCACCGACGGGCGGGGCGTCTTCGAGTCGCTGGCTGCGCACATGGCGGGGGCCGGGGCATGACGCTGGTGATCGAACGACGGGCAGGGGATCCCGATATCACGGCAGCATTGGTTCAGTCGCACGGGCTCTCCGAGGACGAGTACGAGCGGATCCTCGGCATCCTGGGACGGGAACCGACCTTCACCGAACTCGGCATCTTCTCGGCGATGTGGTCCGAGCATTGCGGGTACAAGAACTCGAAGCGGCTATTGCGCCTCCTTCCCACCGAGGCCCCGTGGGTGATCGAGGGTCCGGGCGAGAATGCCGGCGTGATCGACATCGGCGACGGGTTGGCGCTGGCCTTCAAGATCGAGTCGCACAATCACCCCTCCGCCGTGGAACCCTATCAGGGTGCCGCCACCGGCGTCGGGGGGATCCTGCGCGACATCTTCACGATGGGCGCTCGGCCGGTCGCCGTGCTGGATTCACTGCGCTTCGGGGATCTCGAATCCCCACGGGTCCGGTATCTCTTTGCCGGAGTCGTTCGCGGCGTAGGGGATTACGGCAACTGCGTCGGAATCCCGAACATCGGGGGCGAGGTATTCTTCGACCGAGCCTATGAATCCAATCCCCTGGTGAACGCCATGTGTCTCGGCGTCATGCGGGCCGACGAGATCATCCGAGGAGAGGCGTCGGGCGTCGGAAATACCCTCATGGCCGTGGGGGCACGCACCGGGCGCGATGGAATCCACGGGGCGACCTTCGCCTCCGAGGAGCTTTCCGAAGACGCCGACGAGGCCAGCCGCCCTCGGGTACAGGTAGGCGATCCCTTTACCGAGAAGCTCCTCCTCGAGGCATCGCTCGAGCTGATCGGCAGCGGGCATATCGTGGGAATCCAGGACATGGGTGCGGCCGGGCTGACCTCCTCGGCCTCGGAGATGGCGGGGCGCGCCGGGAGCGGCGTCGAGCTCGACATGTCACGGGTTCCGGTGCGAGAAGAGGGGATGACCCCCTATGAGATCCTCCTCTCGGAATCGCAGGAACGGATGCTCGTGGTCGCCAAGCGCGGCGAGGAGGAGGGCGTTCGGCGGATCCTCGAGAAGTGGGAACTCGAGGCGCACGAGATCGGATCGGTGACCGATGACGGGCGCTTTCGCATCATGGAGGGAGGGCGCGTCGTGGCCGACATCCCGGCACTCCCGCTGACGGAGGGCTGCCCGACCTATGAACGGGAGGGCATCGAGAGTCCCGCGATCCGCGAGCTTCGGGAGACGGACCTCTCGAAGGTGCTCGCACCGGAGGGAGACCTTTCGGAGCGCTTCCTCGACCTCCTCGAGTCCCCGAACATCGCTTCGCGTCGGTGGATCTACGAGCAGTACGACACCACCGTCCGGACCAGCACGGTCGTGACGCCCGGCGGCGACGCCGGAATGATCCGCTTCCGGGGGACGACCCGTGGGGTCGCGGCCACCACCGACTGCAATGGCCGATACTGCTACCTCGAGCCCCGCACCGGCGCCAAGGCTGCCGTGGCCGAGGCGGCCCGGAATCTCGTTTGCGTCGGAGCGCTCCCGACGGCCATCACGAACAATCTTAACTTCGGAAGTCCGCTTCGCCCCGAGATCTACTTCCAGCTCCGCGAATCGGTGCTCGGAATGGCGGAGGCATGCGCGCTGTTCGAAACGCCCGTAACGGGGGGGAACGTCTCGCTCTTCAATGAAACGGGGGGACGCGCCATCTATCCCACTCCGGTGATCGGGATGGTCGGGATCATCGAGGATGTGGGGAAGGCCGTTCGCCACGGCTTCCAGGCCCAAGGCGACATCATCGTCCTCCTCGGCGAGAACCGAGAGGAGATCGGCGCCTCTGAATACCTCTACCGCACGGAAGGGATCGTCGCGGGAGCCCCCCCGCGGGTGGATCTCGTGGCAGAACGGCAGCTTCAACGCGCCGTCCTCGCCATCATCGACCGCGGATTGGCCCGGTCCGCGCACGACTGTTCGGAGGGCGGACTGGCCTCTGCCCTGGCGGAATCCGCGATTGGGGGACCGGGTGCCCCCTGGGGTGTCGAGGTCACGCTGGAGGATGACATCGCTCCCGTGGCGCTCTTCTTCGGAGAGACCCAGGGCCGAATCCTCCTCTCCTGTGAGGCGTCCCACGCAGCCGAACTCCTCGCCATCGCGAGGGACCACGAAGTACCGGCCCGCGCGATCGGCACGGTGGGACCTCCGGGGGGTATCATTTCGGCTCGGGCGCCTCGGGGGTGGATCGAGGTGGATTCCCTGGAAGTCGCTCGCCGGCATCGGGACGCCATCCCGCAGTTGATGGAGAGGGACCGCGCATGAATGACATGGGACCGGGCCGAAGGGCCGGGGCCACCGACATCCTCACCTCAACGCTCGACGAACTCCCGAGAGAGGAGTGCGGCGTGGTGGGGGTCAGTGGGGTGGATGCGGCGGCCG
Organism: Gemmatimonadota bacterium; assembly: GCA_040878815.1. Classification (GTDB taxonomy): domain Bacteria; phylum Gemmatimonadota; class Gemmatimonadetes; order Longimicrobiales; family Gaopeijiaceae; genus JBBEBG01. The sequence goes on from JBBDLO010000028.1 coordinate 3,001, forward strand.
AACTCACCTTCCTCGGCCTGTACGCCCTCCAGCATCGTGGTCAGGAGTCCGCCGGCATCTGTGCGATCAACGGCGATGGCACGGCTCGCCTTCGCAAGGGGACCGGGTTGGTGGCCGATGTCTTCACGGCGGACGACCTGAACGAGTTGCACGGGAGGACGGCGGTCGGGCATGTACGCTACTCCACCTCCGGCGGGAACCGTCCGCAGAACGCCCAGCCGATCGTCGTGCGATATGCCCGGGGCGACCTTTCGATCGCACACAATGGCAATCTCACGAACGCGCAGGAACTCCGGGGTCGCCTCGTGGACGAAGGGGCCCTCTTTCAGACCAGTTCCGACTCCGAGGTCATCGTCCACCTGATCGCCCGCTCCCGAAAGGAGTCGGTCGAGTCGCAGGTCCGCGACGCTCTCTCTCAGCTGGAGGGCGCCTTTTCCCTCGCCATCTCCGTGGGTGACACCCTCTTCGCGGCCGTGGATCCGCGGGGATTTCGTCCGCTGACCCTCGGAAAGATCGGGCAAGGACATGTGGTGGCATCGGAGACCTGCGCGCTGGACATCATCGGGGCCGAGTTCGTCCGCGACATTCGGCCCGGAGAGCTGCTCAAGATCCAGGGGGGCGAGGTCGAGTCTCTGGAGGGCTTCGCCGTGGCACCGGCGATCTCTCCCTGCGTATTCGAACTCGTTTACTTCTCCCGTCCGGACTCGAATATCTGGGGGATCCCGGTGGATCGCGCCCGCCGGGCCTTCGGTCGACGACTCGCCCGGGAGCACCCGGCAGAGGCCGACTGCGTGATCTCGGTACCGGACTCGGCCAACTCGGCGGCGTTGGGATACTCGGAGGAGTCTGGCCTTCCGTACGAACTGGGGCTCCTGCGAAACCACTACGTCGGTCGCACCTTCATTCGGCCCTCGCAGGCGGACCGGGACTTCGGGGCGCGCATCAAGTACAACCCCGTGAAGGAAGTGGTCGTGGATCGCCGAGTCGTCGTCGTCGATGATTCGCTTGTGCGGGGGACGACTTCCTCGTCGCTCGTGAAGTTCCTGAAGGAAGCGGGCGCACGCGAGGTTCACTTCCGCATCGCCAGCCCGCCGGTGAAGTTCCCCTGCTTCTACGGGATCGACATGCCCTCCCGCGCGGAGTTGATCGGTGCGTCGAACTCCGTCGAAGAGATCCGGGAGCAGCTCGGGGTGGACTCGCTCGGATATCTCTCCCTCGATGGGATGCTCGATGCCGTCCGCGATTCCGGTCCCTTCTGCGATGCCTGCTTTTCGGGGAACTACACGGCCCCGCTCGTCGACGCGGAGAAGGGGCTCGTCTCCATCCAGGTCCCCCCCGGCTGCTGACTCAGGGTTCCTCTGCCAGGAACCGGTCTGCCATCGTCACGAGATCAGCGGAACCGATGAAGAGGGGAGTCCGCTGGTGCAGCGCCGTGGCCTCTCGGTCCAGGAGGTCCCGCTCTCCATCGGAAGCCCGCCCGCCCGCCTCCTCCGCGATGAACGCGAGGGGATACGCTTCATAGAGAAGGCGTAGCTTTCCCTCCGGACACTTCTCGTCCCGAGGGTACATGAAGATCCCTCCATTCAGGAGGGTTCGATGAAAATCGGCCACCAGCGATCCGATGTAGCGCGACGAGAAGTTCCCTCCACCCTGCTTGGGATCGCCCGACTTCAGGTGGTCGACGAAGCGGCGCACACCGGGGCTCCAGCGCGAGGCGTAGGCCTCGTTGGCGGAATAGCTCCGCACAGGCGGATCCGGAATCCGGATGTCCGGATGGCTGAGAAGGAATTCTCCGATCGACGGATCGAGGGTGAACCCATGCACGCCCCGCCCCGTCGTGTAGACCATCATCGTCGACGAGCCGTAGACGATGTACCCGGCCGCGAGTTGCTTCCGCCCTCCCTGCAGGCAATCATCGACGGTGCCGCGATCCGCCTCCGACACCTTGCGATACACGGCGAAGATCGTCCCGATGGAGACATTCACGTCGATGTTCGACGATCCGTCGAGGGGATCGAAGACCAACACGTAGTCGCCGGCAGGAAATTTTTCCGGAATCGGTATCAGCTCCTCGACCTCTTCCGAGACCATGCAGCAGAGGTACCCCGTGTGGTCCATGGCGCGGTAGATGACGCTCTGCGCGAAGACGTCCAGCTTCTGGACGGCTTCTCCCTGCACATTCGATTCCCCGGTCTGACCCAGGACATCGATCAGCCCGGCCATGTTGACCTGTCGCGAGATCACCTTGGCGGCGAGCGCCATATCGCTCAGGATGTTGCTGAAGGCCCCCGTGGCGGTCGGGTGCCTCCGCTCCTCTTCGATGATATGCCGCTCGATCGTGACGATGTGGGTATCGGTCATGCCGGTGCTCGTGAGGGGAGAGGTGCGGGAACGGGTACATTGTATCCCTTCGGGGCCGCAGGCAGAAGTGGACGCCCTCTCCCGGCCTCCGAGTCCGCCGTGTACTCACCGGGATGGCTCGACACGGGCCGACCCATCCGCGCGAATTCGAATGCGCAGGTCTCCGTCTCGATCGGTTCGGTACACCGTGACCCCAGCCGCTCGCAGACGCTCCATCACCTCTTCGTGCGGATGCCCGAATCCATTGGGATCTCCGACCCCGATCGTGGCGATCGCAGGGCGCGTTCGATCGAGAAGGTCGGAGGAGGTCGAGGTGCGGCTTCCATGGTGCCCCACCTTCAGGAGGGTGAGGGTTCCGAGGCGGTCCAGGACGCGGCGCTCCACCTCGGCCGGGGCATCGCCGGTCAGAAGGATACGGGCTTCCCCCCACTCGACCAGAAGCACGATCGAAAGGTCGTTGGGGTCCGGGAGCAGTGGGGCATCCCGGGTCTCGCGGTCCGGGTGCAGGACCTCGACGCGCGCTCCGTCGAGTGTGAAGCCACGCCCCTCGGTCGCCTCCCACCACCAGGGTCCGTCCGCGCCGATCGCCTCGAGTACCTCGAGGTAGGGACGCGAGCCATGGGGACGGGCGGGATCCAGAATACCCCGGACGGTCATTCCCGCAAGGATGGCCGGCGCTCCCCCAATGTGATCCAGGTGGGGATGCGTCAGGACGATCCCCTCCAAGCGGCGCACGCCCTGGCGCCGCAGGTACGGGAGAATACGCCGCTCCCCTGCATCAAAGCCCGCACTCCTGGGTCCGGCATCCACCAGGATCCACCTCCCGTGGGGGAAGCGAAGGGCGACGGCGTCTCCTTGTCCGACGTCGATCACATGGACCTCCAGATCCCGCGAGAGAGGAAGGAGGGGCAGGAGGAAGACGAACGCGACCCCAATGCCGCAGGCGGCCCCGGTCCGAAACCCCCGCCGGACCCGTCCCGCGAAGGCGCGGCGTAGAATCCAATAGGCTCCGATCCCCCCTACGCACGCGGCTGCGAGCGCCCCTCTCGATATCCAGATGGAGGCTCCGGGAAGGACGGCACTCTCCCGCACAACTCTCCCGACCAATTCGAGAAGGAGCCCGCTTCCTCCCGCCAGGAATCGTCCCAGGGGAAGGCTGACGAGCGAGGCGAACAGCGCGGCCGCGATTCCCGGGATGGCCGCCGCAACGAGGGGTGCCAAGAGCAGCGTGGCCGGAACTCCGACCAAGGAGATACGATCGAAGTGCCAGGCGAGGAGGGGGAGGGTTGGGAGCGTGGCCGCAATCCCCGCAGCCACGCCCTCTTCCCCGCTACGGAGGAAGTCGGCGGCCAGCCCCCGATCCCTCCGGGCAGCGCGCGGGGCACCTGTGCACCGGCACCGCAGCCACTCGATCCCCTTCGCCATGGGGCGTCGGAGGAGAACGAGCCCCCCGGTGCCCGCGAAGGAAAGCTGAAATCCCACAGAGGCGAGCCACCCTGGGTTCAGGATCAGGAGGAGGAGAAGGGCGGATCCCAGGGCGCCGATGGGGACGACCGGGCGACCCCGAAGACGCGCTCCCACGAGCAGGGTGAGGAGGACCGCGGCGCGGGCGGCCGCATGAGGAGCTCCGATGGCCAGAACATAGGCCCAGCAACCGGCGGCGGCGCCTCCCTCTGCGGATCTCCGCCCCGCACCGAGGGTTCGGAGCAATCCGAAGAGGAGGGCGGCGACGACTCCGACGTGAAAGCCGGATATGGCGAGCAGGTGTGCCGTCCCGGAGAGCCCGAAGGCCTGGCGCAGGGAGGGATCGAGATGCTCGCGCCGTGCCAACACGAGCGCCTCGACGACCGGCGCCGAATCGACGCCCCAGAGCTCCACCATGCGCTCCTGAATCCCTCCGCGCAGTGCCAGAATCGCCCCCGGGAGTCCGCCCCCGGGAGACGGAGTCCAGTCTACGGCCATCCTCAACCGCCCGGCCCATTCAGCCTGTCCCACCTGGGGAAAGGCGCGGCCCTCCCATCGGGCCGTCCCTGCGATCCGGGCCCCGGCGAGGGGCGGGGTACCATCTCGTGCTACGGCAGCTCGGAAGACGGCTCGGCACCCCTCGGGACCTCCCGATTCGATGCGAAAGGGTACCGTGGCTCCCGCGAGGGGCCGCGTCAGGAATCGACCCACTACCTCCCCCTCCCAGGTGGGGGGAAGGTGCAGCCGACAATCGCGTGCCAGCGCTTGGAGGTGGGCGGACCCTGATGCGGCCCCCGCGACGAGGGCCATCAGAAGCACGCCGGTGGGCCATGGGCGCCACCATAGCAGGAAGAGCGAAACGACGATCGAAAGGAGGAGAGGCGCCCACGGAAGGGGGACACCGAGAAGGGAGAGGGCGATTCCAGCCGCGTGGGCCAGGGCCACCCGTGCAATGGGGGGAATCCGGTCCGTCAGGACCTCACGCTTCTTCTTCCTCCTCCGGGAAGGTCTTGAATAGGTCCTGCTGGGACCGATCGATCCGTCGCCGCTCTTCCAGATCCTCCTGTTCGAGCCGCGCCCTCAGGAATCGCCGCACCTTGAGGTCCGAGTGGATTCCCGCCACCAACATGACCAGCATCCCCACAAAGAGGCTGCCGAAGGCCACATAGGTGAGGGGAACCCGGTATAGGGTGGTGAACCCCAGATCGAGGGTGACCACCTCACCCGCATTCCAACGGGCGAAGTACATCACCAGAAAGAGGACGACCAGGACGCCGATGAATCCGGTGACGCGGCTCACGCGCGGCTCGCGGATTCGAGACTATCGACGGCGTAGCCCTGAAAGGTGGGGCCGGTCGTGCTCGCGATCTCCACCTCGGTATAGGTGCCGATACGGTGCCCCTCCGAGGGAAAGGAGACGACCTTGTTTCCGCGCGTGCGACCCAGCAGGTGACCGGGGTCACGGGCCTCGCGTTCGATCAGGACCTCG
>JBBDLO010000028.1:8324-16855 GCA_040878815.1 Gemmatimonadota bacterium
CCCTACCTCGCCGCTATTCACCTCCGCCTGTATCTCCCGAGCCACGCCGATCAATTGCTCCAGGCGCTCCTGCGCCTCCACCTCGGGGATGAAGTCCTCCTCCGGGAACCGCGTGGCGGGCGTCCCCTCGCGCAGCGAATACCGATAGGTGAAGGCATCGTCGAATCGAACGGTTCGCATCAGCTCCAGCGTGGCTTCGAAATCCTCCTGCGACTCCCCCGGGAAGCCCACGATGATGTCGGTCGAGAGCGCAATTTCCGGAATTGCGGTCCGGGCCATCTCGACCTTCTCGAGATAGGAAGCCACGGTATAGCGACGCACCATCCGCTTGAGGATCCGGTCGCTCCCGGACTGGGCCGGAAGGTGCAACTGCTCGCAGACCGCGGGCTCCTGTGCCATCACCTCAATCAATTCCGGAGTGACATCCCCCGGGTGCGGCGAGGTGAACCGAACCCGTCGGATCCCATCCACCCGGCCCACCGCCTCGAGGAGGCGGGGAAAATCCCATCCCTCACTCCGGTACGAGTTCACGGTCTGGCCAAGAAGGGTGACCTCGGTCACGCCCCCCTCCACGAGCGCCCCAACTTCGGCGAGGACCTCGCTCGGACGGCGATTCTTCTCGGGTCCGCGCACGTATGGCACGATGCAGAAGGTGCATCGATGGTCGCAGCCGCGCTGGACCGGGACCCAGGCCGATGCTCCCTGGGATCGCCGCTGCTCCAGCCCCTCATAGTTCTCACGGGGATCGAGATCCAGGACGGCCAGCGGGATTCGGCGCTTCGCGCCGTACGAACTGGCTCCGTACACGGTCGACGGTCCGTCGAAGTCCGGGCGATCGCGCCGGCTCTCGGCCACGCGGTCGAGTTGCGCCGGAAGGGAACGGTAGGCGTCGGGACCGAAGACGACATCGACGTGCGGGGCCTTCTCGAAGAGCGACTGACCCATTCGCTGGGCCATGCACCCCGTCACGCCGATGACCAGGTCCGGACGCTCGCGCTTGAGTCCGCTCAACTGTCCCACACGACCGAGCACGCGCTGTTCTGCGTGATCGCGGATGGCGCAGGTGTTCACGAGCACGACGTCCGCCGCTTCGGGCGTCGATACGATCTCATAGCCGTGCTGGGCGAGCACGCCCTCCATCAGCTCACCGTCGGCAATGTTCATCTGGCACCCGTACGTCTCGACATACGCGCGCCGCCCGCTCGAGTCCGGCTTCTTCATGGTCTCAATTGAATGGTCCGGCCCCGGTCAGATCAATAGCCAGATCATAGTCGGTCCAGATCAGGACCCCGGATCGCAACCCAGGGAGGACCGGGGTGGACGAAGCTCCCCCCTCGGATCGAGTCCGGACCGCAACACGCAGGTAGTCTTCCGTGAGGGCGGTCCGGCCCCCGGATTCGACGACCACTTCGGCCGGCCCACCGGCCCGCCGACGACGATAGAGCCGCTCCTTCTCCCGAGCGAGGGTGCGCAGGTTCCGACTGCGGTCCCCCGCCACCCGCTCCGGAACCGGAGCCATCCGATGCTCGTCGGCCCCCACCGTCCCATCCCTGGGGGAGAAGGGGAAGACGTGCAGATAGGTGAAGGGCAGTTCCTCCACGAGTGCCAGAGTCTCCTCGTGCTCCGCTTCGGTTTCGCCGGGATACCCCGTGATGATGTCCGCGCCGAGTCCGAGGGTCGAGAGTCGTCCGGCGATCTCGAGCGCGCGTGCCCGGTAGGCTTGGCGCGTGTGCCAGCGACGCATCCGGCGGAGCACGGCGTCCGATCCGCTCTGAAGCGGCATGTGAAGGTGCGGGGCGACTCGGTCTGATTCTGTCGCCAGAAGGTCGAGGAGGGGATCGTCCACCTCGGTCGCTTCGATGCTCCCCAACCGGAATCGGACGTCGGGCACCTCGTCCACCAGCCTCCGGAGGAGTCCCGCGAGGGAGTCCCTGGAAGAAAGATCCCGCCCGTAGTGACCGATGTGGACACCGGTGAGCACGAGCTCGGGGTGACGGCGGGCGAGTCGGACGGCCTCGCGCACGATTTCGTCCTGCGACCGCGAACGACTGGGTCCGCGGGCGAGGCGGGTGGCGCAGAAGGCGCACTTCCGATCGCACCCGTCCTGGATCTTGAGCCAGCCGCGCGTTCGACCTTCGTGTTCGAGCAGGAGCCTGCCGCCTACCGGCTCCCGATCGAGCCGCTCGAGGGAGCCCCGGACACGGAGGGATATCAGAGGAGGCAACGCCGTTTCGACCGCTTCCGCGACGGCCACCGGATCGTGTCCTCGAACGACCCCGGCGACTCCGGCCATGGCCTCATACTGGGGAGCCCGAAGCGCGGCGGAGCATCCGGCCACGATGATCCGGAGGCGTGGGTTCTCCCGGCGCATCCGGCGGATGAGCTTCCGGGCCTCCGCATCCGCCTGATTCGTGACCGTACAGCTATTGAGAACGCAGACCTCGGCGCCCGAGAGCTCCGTGACCGTGGCCCCGCCCCGGGCTTCGAGCTCCTGCCGCATACGCTCGGTATCGTACTGGTTGGTCTTGCAGCCGAGGGTGTGGAAGGAAACTCGCACGGGAGCGCGAACTCAGCCGCCGGAGAGACGGAGGGTGACCGAGGTGCGAAGGAAGCGCTCGGAGAGATCCCCTGCGGAGCGCGTGCCGCGCTCGATCCCCAGGTCGATGCGGGCCCGCGTCTCCCCTTCTCCCTCGACCAGGTTGAACCCGGCCCCGGCGGAGAGAACGGTTTCGCTCGCCTCTACACCCTCGCGCAGGAAGGGAAGCTCCTGGCGACGCGCGCCGAGGCGAATCGGGAGCGCCCGGCCCATGACGGCGGCCCGCCCCCACTCGACTCCTCCCCCATAGCTCCAGGCCGCCCCCCGTGTGGCGCCTTCTCGGAGCTCTTCGCCCACCGTCGTCCAATCCGCATAGCTCAGGCTGGCCATCACGAGGAGTCCGGGAGCCAGCGTGCCGGACCCACCCACGCGGAACTCCATGGGGATCGAGTAGGCCGCCGCCTCTCCGCCCGTCGCCGCCGAAGGGGTCAGCCTCAGTTCGTCGGTCCACGACACCGCCGCCCCGAGGCGCAGGAAGTCGGTTGGATCCCAAGCCACTCCGGCGCTGCCGAGGAGTCCGGACGCACGCCACCGGCCCTGGGTCGCGAAGTTTTCCACCCCCTCTCCGATCGAGCCGGGGTCGAGGGAACGCGAGAACCGCCGCTCCAACACCCCGACGTGGGAACCCACGGTGATTCCCACGGCCAGGCTCTCCCGCAAGCGAGTGGCCCACCCCAGCTGCACCCGACCCACATTGCCCGACGACTGATACGCATCGATCGCGCCGACCTCGGTCCCATTCACGTCGAGAAGGCGGGGTGTGATGACCTCCCACCGTTGGTCCAGAGCGCTCGCGAGCGTGATCGAGAAGACACTCCGCCAGAGGGGGTACGAGACTCCGATGGTCGGAAACCAGGCGTGTCCCGCCGTGCGTCCGTCCGTGAGGGTCGCCCGGGTCGGCTGCATCGTCGCGGTGATCGTCGGGAGGACGAGCCCCGCGATGGCGGCCGGATCGGTGGCCGACAGGGACCATCCCGCCATCCCCACCCCGACCCCTCCGACCGCCCGCGTTCGGGCATCGAGCGGATCGGCCGGAATCCCCAACCCGGCTCCCGCCAGCAGCGACTGGCCCGCCGAGGCCGACGGCAGGGCGAGAATGCCCCCAAGAAGGCAGGCGACAGCGAGGGGTCGAAATCTACCCCGCGCAGGAAGGGCGATCGGGAAGAATCGTTGTGCGCTCATGGATTCGGCACTCCTGTCGACACGGTCAGAACCAGTCTCAGGATAGGTTCGAGTTCGGTGCCGGGACCCCAGAAGCTCGCGTATTGCAGAGGCCGCAACTCGAGACCTGTTGCAGCGTCGAGGCCGTTCAGCAGGGTGACCGTCGACGGGATCTCGGCCTGGAGGTCGGCCGGGTCTCGGAGCAGGTCGCGAACGTACCGCGTCATCGGCAGATCGATGCGGGCGGGTGCGCCCACCGTGAAGTCCTCCTCTACCACTTCCGTCGAGGGGAGGACCATCGGACACTGCCCGCTGGGACAGGCCAGAGGGAATCCGAGGGGGGACCGGGGGAGCCGACCGGGATCCAGGACGGGCCGGATCTCGATCACGATGGGCTCCAGCGGCCGCAGCCCGATCGGGTCGGGAGGAGTCGTCCGAAGCTCGAGTCCGGCATAGACGAGACGGTCCGGGCTCAAGGCCAGCGGGCACTCCACGATGGCGCACGCCTCCGGCGTTCCTTCGATCGTGGCCGGCAAGTCCAACCGGAACGTCGCCCGGTGTGCCGGCGCCCCTCCGATCACGAAGGTCTCCGTCAGGGCTCCGGGGGTGGGATCGGCCAGATAGGTGACCTGCGCCAATCCCACGGGCACCGAGACGAGGGTATCGGGATTCACCGAGGGGCGGACGCGCACGTTCAGCTCGACGCTGCGAATGGCGAGCCGAGACTCGGGGGTGAGTGAGGAGATCCTCAATCCACGGCCGGCGAATTCCGGATCCGCCCATTCGGTGACGGTGGTGGAATCCACCTCCAGGGTCACAAAGTCGACGCGGATCGGATCATCCTCGGGGTCCTCGGGGGCGATCACCTCTTCGGGATCCCACTCGGCCTGATCCAGCACACGCACGGGCCCGCCTCCGGGCTCCGGCCAGGCCGAGGTCGCTCCCACCGTGTCGACCGACAGGAACCAATCGGCGGACGGGCCATGCCACGGAGTCTCGATCGCCGCAGCCTCGAGCTCGAACGTGCCGGAACCCTGATAGTCCAGGGTATCGAAACGGAGGATGAGCTCTCCGGAAACGGGGACGTAGGTGGAATCGGGAACCGTTGCGGGACTCCCAGGTGGGCGCACGAAGATGATCCGAGGAAGGGCGCCAAACTGCACCATGGCCCGGGCCTCGACTCCCCCGCCCCAATCGTGGGCCACGTACGTCTTGGGGAGACTGGCCGGCGTGCCAAAGCCCTCGAACCGCCGAAAGTCCGTAGCGAACTGCGAGAATGGAAGCCGAACCTCGAGGGTCACCGCATCCACGGGGAGGATCGTTCCGTCATTGGAGGTCGGGGAGTCGTCTGCGCACCCCGAGATCCAGAGGAGGCCCACACCCCACAACAGCACATTTCTGAGTCTGATCACCCGGCCATCCCTTGCCTCGTTCGCGTGGACCGGGCGCGTCGCTCTCCCCGGCATCCCGTCACCCCAGCCACACCCGCGGGAGGCGCGTCGTGAGCCCCGTCAGGATCTCGTATCCGATCGTCCCCGCGAGGCCGGCGACCTCTTCCAACGATATGCGTTCCGCCCCATCCGTGCCCAGCAACGTCACGACGTCTCCGACTTCGCCCATCCCGCCCGGAAGGTCCGTGATGTCTACCACGGTCAGGTCCATCGAGATCCGTCCGATGATCGGAACGGGTCGGCCGGCGAGAATTCCTCGGCCCCGGTTTCCCAGTTGGCGAGGAAGCCCGTCCCCGTACCCGATCCCGAGCGTGGCCCACCGCTCCGCCCGTTGCGCCTGATGCGTCGCACCATACCCCAGCGTCGTGCCGGCCGGGACCTCGCGCGCCAGAACCACCCGGGCCCGTAGCGTCACTACCTCCCCGGGCGGAGAGAGATCGGGTCCGGCCGCCCCACCGTAGAGGAAGATCCCCGGACGCACCAAGGAGCGCGCGAGGTCGGGGCGACGAAGGACACCGGCCGAGTTGGCCAGGTGGGAGAGCGTGCCCCCCCAGTCCATCGCATCCAACGCCTGCATCACCTCTTGGAATCGTCCGCTCTGGATCGCGACCGAGTCCGAAGCCGGCTCATCGGCGGAGTGGAGATGGGTGAAGACCCCTTCCCAGTGCACCGCCCCCCGCGTCAACTCCCGAACGGCCGGACCCCAGAGTCCGACCTCCCTCCAGTCGAATCCGGCCCTTCCCATCCCCGTATCCACCTCGACGTGCACGGAGGTATCCCGACCCGACGCCTCCGCTGCGCGGACCACGCGCCGCACGGCTTCGATCTCCGAGACACAGAAGGTCAACCCGGCGGCCACCCCTTCCGCGATCCCGTCGGCAGGTGCGGGTGAGAGCACGAGGATGGGTCGTTCTACTCCTAGCTTGCGGATCGCGAGTCCTTCCGGGACGGTCGCGACCCCATATCCCCAGGGATCCTCCTCCTCGAAGACCCCCACGGCACCCGCGACGCCGAGGCCGTACGCATCCGCCTTCACCATCGGGACCACCCGAGCCCCCGACCCCGCCGTCGCCCGGATCGTCGCCAGGTTTCGGCGAAGGGCGGCCGGGTCCACTTCCACCCAGGCCCGGCTCCGCGGTTCGGTTGACATGGTCGCAGAAAGATGCGACAAAGTACCCCTTGGGCAAGGGCAATCGAGGATCCCGCACCGCCGCGAGCGGGCCCCTGCCGGCCACCGGGGAGAGACGTGTGAATCAGGATCTCGAGGGAGGATCCGCCGGTCCTCGAAAAGACGACGGACCCCACGAGGACCGCGAACGTCCCGATCCGGTGCGCCCATTCCCTCGGGTCGCTGGGGAACTCGACCGAGCCCTCGCCCTCGTGTCCTACCTTCGAGAGCACTGCGATTGGGACCGAGACCAGACGCCCTTGTCGCTCGTGCCCCACCTCCTCGAAGAGACGCACGAGGTCGTGGAGGCCATCCGTACCGACGATGTCCGGGCTCTCGAGGGAGAGCTGGGGGACCTCCTCCTCAACCTGGCCTTCCAGGTCGTGATCGCCGAAGAGATGGGCCGCTTCACCCGAGAGGACGTAGCCCGGGGGATCGAAGACAAGATGATTCGCCGGCATCCCCACCTCTTCGGCGGGGGAGAAAGGGAACCCTGGGAGGCGATCAAGGCCCGGGAACGCCGGGAGGCGAGCGGTGCCCGTCCCGACGACGACCACACCAGCGCCCTCGATGGACTGGTGCGGGGCCTCGATCCGTTGCTTCGCGCCCAGCGCATCCAGGAGCGCGCCGCCGGAGTGGGATTCGACTGGGAGAACCCGTCGGGGGCCTTGGCGAAGGTCCGGGAGGAGCTCAGAGAGGTCACCGAGGCATCCGAATCGCAGTCGCGAGCGGAGCTGGAGGAAGAAATCGGGGATCTCCTCTTTGCGGTCGTGAATCTAGCTCGCCTCTCCGGACTTCATGTGACTTCTGCGATGGAAAAGGCTAACACTAAATTTGCCAGGCGTTTTCGATCCATGGAGGATCTGGCGAGAGACCGCGACGTCGCGATCCCGGGCGCCTCGTTGGCCGCCCTGGATGAACTCTGGGATGAGATCAAGCGAAGGGAACGACAGGGCTCGTAATCCCTCCTCCAGGGAGCGAGTCCGAGACTCGCATGCCGCGAGCCCGCACCCGGAGTCCCTTCAGTACCCCCTCCCCCGATCCACCTCGTTCAGGAGCGGTTCTCGCTCCCGATAGCGACGGGAATTCTCGACGATCAGATCGGTCTCTCTTCGCCAAAACCCGCGCGTCACCGCCGAGATATGGGGCGTGATCAGGACGTTCGGCATCTCCCAGAACGGATGGTCCGGCGAAAGCGGCTCCGCGGCGAAGACATCGAGCCCGGCGCCGCGCAGATGCCCGTCGCGCAGGGCGGCGAGGAGCCCCTCCTCGTCCACCAGCGCACCTCGGGCCACATTGATCACGACGGCACCCTTCCGGAGGGTCCGGATTCGCTCAGATGAAAGGACCCCGCGAGTGACCGCAGTCAGTGGAGCGGAAATCACCAGGGCGTCGCTCTCCGCCAGGAGCCGGGACATCCCATCTTCTCCCGAGAGGAGTTCCACGCCCGCTCCATCGATGGCCGTCTCGGGCGCCGAGCGCCGGAGTCCGAGGACGCGCGTCCCGAGGGCCCGCAGCCGTGTCCCCACCTCCATCCCGATCCCCCCGTACCCGAGAATCCCCACGGTCAGCGTCGAGAGTTCGCCCCCCGGGGTGTCCGCCGCCAGAAAGGGGTCCGTGTCCCAGACGCACCGCCGCTGTGCGGCGACGGCGAAATCCAGTCCCCGTGTGAAGTGGAGGAGCATCGCCAGGACGCTCTCCGCGATGGGCGGTCCATGGATCCCCGCCGAATTGGAAAACCGCACGGAGGAGGCACGCATGGATTCGTGGAGAGAGCCACCGACCCCGGCCGCGCCGGAGTGTACCCACTCGAGGGTATCCCCGCCCGCATCGAGGACGGCCTCCGGAACCCCGAATCCGAGGTAAACCCGGGCACCTCGGAGGGCGGCCACGACCTCGGGCGGGAGGGCGGGGGTTCCGTCGCCGGATCCGTCTGTGGCTCCGGCGGCCACGTGAAGGCTCCAGTCCGAGGGGAAGGCCGCCCGGATTTCCGATACCGCCCAGGGAGGGATCGCCCAGATCGGACGACCGTCGCGCAGGTTCAAGACGACGTCGGCCATCGCGTCAGGGGTGCAGTCGGTTCATGAGGCGCGGAAAGGGAATGAGCTCCCGTACATGCGAACGGCCGGTGATCCAGGCGACCGTGCGCTCGATG
>JBBDLO010000029.1:0-2649 GCA_040878815.1 Gemmatimonadota bacterium
GCACCCGGACGATGCGACTCTGTTCGGCAAGCGCCTGAAGGATGGCCTGCCGAATCCACCAGACCGCGTAGGAAATGAACTTGATCCCCTTGGTCTCATCGAACTTATGGGCAGCCCGAATGAGCCCGACATTCCCCTCGTTGATGAGATCGGGAAGGAGCACGCCCTGATTCTGGTATTTCTTGGCGACGGAAACCACGAAGCGGAGGTTCGAGCGGACGAGCTTGTCGAGGCACTCGGGATCTCCGGCGCGAATACCAAGCGCCAGACGTACCTCTTCATCGCGGTTGATCAGCGGATACTGACTGATCTCCTTGAGGTACTGATCGAGGGACCCATCTTTCCCGACTCTTCGGCGGGACGAAAAGCTCATGGGACACCTGGGTGTGCCATGGCCACCGGAGAGTGGCATGCGCGACAACCAGCGCACAGCTCTCTCCTCGGCGACCTGTTTGAGTGCCCTTCGGAATCGATCCGCCCGATCGGGATCGAGGGATCGGCTCCGAGGTCGGTTCAACGCAATGTGGGTCGAAGCGTCATCATTGGGATCGCCACGGAATCGCGCAACTCCCCCTCCCGACGAAGCACGCCTTCGGGTCGTTCGGATCGACGTCCGAACGCACCCGGCCTTACTCGATCAAACCCCCGATGCGATCCCAACGCACATCACGAAACCAGGACAGGACTCCGGAGTGATCCTGGTCGGCGGAGTAGTACACCCGCCACGGTCGTCCCTTGATACTCTCTCGCGAAATGAAGCCCCAGTAGCGCGAGTCCTCCGAGTTGTCGCGATTGTCGCCGAGCACGAAGAAATGGTCCTCGGGGACGACGAGCGGTCCCCAGTTGTCGCGCGAAGGCCGATACCGCGACGGGACGGCGTGCTCCTGCACGAAGGGCATCTGCCAGACCATTCCCGGATGCACCGCATCGCCCGTCGGGTCTTGATGCCGCACGTAGGGCTCCTCGACCGGGCTTCCGTTCACCAACAGGAGCTTCTCGCGCATCTGCAGGGTGTCGCCCGGAAGACCCAGAAGACGCTTCACATAGTGCTTTGCGGGATCATGGGGCGGGTGAAAGACGACGATGTCTCCCCGATCCGGCTCCGCGAATGCCGGAATCGAGAATCCGGTTCCCGGGATCTCTGCCCCGTAGACGGCCTTGTTCACCAGAAGGAAGTCACCCGCCAGGAGGGTACCCTCCATCGAAGAGGTCGGGATCTTGAAGGCCTCAACGACGAAGGATCGTACGAGGAAGAAGAGCACCAGAACGAGCGCCACCGAGCGGACCAACTCGAACGCATTCCGGAGCCAGACCCGTGCGCCCGATCCGGCCGGCTCGAAGGGCCGCTGGCGCTCAGGGGCGGCGCCCGTGAGATCGGCATCGGGAGTGAGGGCCCCCTGAGGGTCACTCTGACCTTCATGAGGATGCATCAAGTCTCCCAATCGGTTACCCGACCCCGCCGGAATGGGCGTCGCTGTACCTACCTGCTCGGCCCCCGGTCGCTCGCTGAACAGGCCCACTCGATACACGGTGCCATGATGGCGCGTTCCCTTCGCTCAATCCTCTCTACGCAGTTCGTATCGATCGATCTTCTTGTAGAGATTCGAGCGGGGCATCTCGAGGGTCCGCGCCGTCTCCGACACGTTCCAGTCGTGCTCCCGGAGCTTCTGCAGGAGAAAGGCACGCTCGGATCGGTCCCGGAAGTCCGAGAACGTCGCCGCATCGAAGAGATCCGAATCGAGCCCACCTCCGCCCGATCGACCCATCACGAGGAGGTCGATGTCGGCGCGTGTGACTTCCTCCCCCCCGGAGAGGATCAGAAGTCGCTCTACCGTGTTCCGCAGCTCTCGCACATTTCCGGACCACTCGAACTCCTGGAGGCGCACCACGGCTTCGGGAGTGAAGGGCTTGGCGGAGAGTCCATCTTTCGCCCGCATCTGATCGGCGAAGTGGTCCACCAACATCGGAATGTCATCCCGACGCTCACGGAGCGGAGGCACGTGGATGGGGACGACATTCAACCGGTAGAAGAGGTCTTCGCGAAATCGCCCCTCCTCGATCTCGATCGCCAGATCCTTGTTGGTCGCCGAGATCACACGCACGTCGACGTCTCGCGGCTTCTGGCCCCCGACCCGTGTCACCTTGGACTCCTCCAGCGCCCGAAGCACCTTTGCCTGCGCGCTCAGCGACATGTCGCCGACTTCGTCGAGAAAGAGCGTCCCCCGGTGGGCCTGTTCGAATTTCCCGGCACGATCCTGAATCGCCCCGGTGAACGATCCCTTCCGGTGGCCGAAGAGTTCCGACTCGATCAGTTCGGCGGGAATGGCCGCGCAATTCACCTCGACGAACGGGTGTTGCGCCCGCTTCGACAAGCGATGGGTGGCCCGCGCCACCAACTCCTTCCCCGTCCCATTTTCTCCGGTGATCAGAACCCGCGCGTCAGTCGGAGCCACTCGCTCGATCCGGTCGAGCACCTGGCGAATGGCGAAGGACCCTCCCACGATCTCATGGTGTGCCTCCACCTCAGACCGGAGTTGGGCGACCGACTCCGAGAGCCCGCGGACCTCGAGGGCATTCCGCAGGGTGACGAGAATCCGATCGGTGTCCAGCGGCTTCTCGAGGAAGTCGAAGGCCCCCCGGCGCGGCGCC
>JBBDLO010000030.1:0-2427 GCA_040878815.1 Gemmatimonadota bacterium
AGGACCCACCCGCTCGCCGTGAACTCCTGGATCAATCCTTCGAAGGCCGCCCGAGCCAGCGCCGAACTGCGCCAACCCACGAAGGCCACGAGATCGCCGGGCGCGAGAAGCGGATGCGCGATGATGATTCCGGCGATCGTCAGGAGACCCACCGCCGGCGCGACAACGAGGCTTCCTGCCGCGACTCGCCCCCACCGAGAGGTCGGCACGATCCAGCGAGCCGCCGCCGCCAGACGATCCCCCCAACTCGGGAGCGGCCGCGGTGCGGGCACCATCCCGCGACTTCGGAACTCGCCCATGACCCGTGCGGCAAACCCCTCGGCCGGGGCAAAAGTCGGGAGGTCGGAGAGGAGAGAGGCGAGTCGCTGCCAGACCGTGGATTCCGCCCGGCACTCGGAGCACGCGGCCAGGTGGGTCTGAAGGGCTGCGGCGCGGTGCCCTGGGAGTGTTCCATCGACGAGATCCTGGAGGGTATCTCCTCCCGGGTGCGCGTCCACCGGACCGCGTCGGAAGGGGAGGACGGCCAGGAGCCGTTTCCGAAGGGGGAGCCTTCGGGCGGCGGCCAGGGGAGGCGCGGCCTTTGGCTCCTCCGGCTTCATTCCCTCGAGGACACGGGCTCGGAAGGACGCCGATGGCGCGAGCGCCCCGAGTCCCTCCAGATCCTGGAAGAGAAGCTGCCAACCGGCAAGCTCGTCGGCACAGGATGCACAGGCGCACAGATGCGCCGCGATCTCATCCCTGCGATGCGCCTCCAATTCCCCTTCCAGGTACGCCTGGAGGGTGTCGCTTCCGATGTGTGCAGACTTCTCGCTCACGGTATCCTCCTCGTGTCGGAGCACCCATCCCTACGCGGGAGGTACGTGGTCGGTTTCACTCCGCTCATGTGGTGACCTCGGCAAGTTGCGTCCGGAGCTCCGTGCGACCCCGGTGGATGTAGGTCTTGGCCGTTCCCAGAGGGACTTCCATGATCTCCGCGACTTCCTCGTAGCTGTACCCCTCGACGTGGCGGAGGAGGACGGCGGTGCGGTACTCCGGGCGAAGGCGCGCGATGGCGTCTTCGATCTGCCCGCCCAACTCCCGGTTCTCGACGAAGGCTTCCGGGGTCTCCTCCGTGGAGCGGAGAACGATTCGGGTGTCGCGCTCGCCTCCGGCCGAGGAGGCGTGTGGCGAGCCGTCGATCGATACGGTATCGATGCGTCGCCGGCGGAGGTGATCGATGGTCAGATTGTTGGCGATCTTGAAGATCCAACTCGAGAATTTGTACGCCGGATCATAGCTTCGGATCGCCTGAAAGGCCTTGATGAAGGCCTCCTGGGCCAGATCCTCCGCCAGTTCCCGGTCCCGCACCATCCGGAGCACGAGCGTGAAGACGGGCCGCTCGTAGCGCCGGAGGAGCTCCTCGAAGGCGCGGTCGCGCCCGTCGCACGCCTGCACCACCAGCGCACGGTCATCCAGCTCGCTTACCTCCACTGGAGGTCGGCCTCCCGCGTCTGAGTAGTGAGTCGTTGTCCGGACAAGCCTTCCCTACGGAAGCCCCTGCGGACAGGTTTCACCCGTCGATCACCTCCTCAACCTAATCTCCCTGGAGATCCTCAGCGATGGAATCCGAGGCCCGCCCGCAGACCGGGGAAGGGCGCGACCGGCAGGTCCGCACCCTCTTCTCGGAGATCGCGGGTCGCTACGACCTCCTGAACCATGTCCTGAGCCTGAACATCGACCGTCGATGGCGACGCCGGGCGGTGGATCGGCTCGGGGTGGCGGGAGGGGGCGAAGGGACGCGGATCCTGGATGCCTGCGCCGGTACCTTCGATCTGAGTCTCGAACTCGCCCGCCGGCCCGGATTCTCGGGGCGGGTCGTGGCCTCGGACTTCGCCCGCCCGATGCTCGTGGCCGGTGCCGGAAAGCTGGCGGGGGCTCGGGTGAGCCCCGTGTGTGGAGATACCCTTCGACTCCCCTTTCCCGACGCCTCTTTCGATGGGGCGATGGTCGCCTTCGGGGTACGAAACCTCTCCGATGTGGACGGCGGGTTCCGCGAGCTGGGTCGCACCCTCCGCCCGGGCGCACGCCTCGTCGTCCTCGAGTTCACCACCCCGCCGAACCCGGTCATGCGGCCCCTCTACCTCTTCTACTTCCGTCGGATCCTTCCGCTGGTGGGGCGGATCGTATCGGGGCACCCCTGGGCGTACACATACCTCCCCGAGTCCGTGAAGGAGTTTCCCGGTCCGGAGGCCCTCGCCGGCAAGCTCGCCGATGCCGGCTTCGAGGAGGTGCAGTGGAACTACCTGACGGGCGGGATCGCCGCGATCCATGTGGGAGTCCGGCGCGGCTGAAGGGGGTTGGGTCGGGCGCCCCCGTCCGCCGGAACGCTTAAGACGGCCTCGGTCGTCCGCCTTCCGGTCAGCGCCGCTCCGCCCACGGTCGGAAGCT
>JBBDLO010000031.1:0-2352 GCA_040878815.1 Gemmatimonadota bacterium
GTGTGGGTCTCGCAAGACCCCGCCGCGGTGGTCCCTCCAGTAGTTCAACAGGCTGTTGGCAGGTTGCTCCTGTTTCGGAACCTCCCTTATGATTAGCGCTCGTCGGGTCCCGGATCGAACCTCTACCGGGACCCGCATTCATTCTGACCCCGGACTCGATCGGCAACATGGCGGATCATGACGTGATGGAAAAGCTCGTCTCGCTCACCAAGCGGCGCGGCTTCGTCTTCCAATCCTCCGAGATCTACGGGGGTACCGGGTCCGTCTGGGACTACGGTCCGCTGGGGATCGAGCTCAAGCGGAATGTGAAGGAGGCCTGGTGGAGCCGGATGGTCCTCCAGCGCGAAGACGTCGAGGGGGTGGACGCGGCGATTCTGATGCATCCGCGGGTCTGGGAGGCTTCGGGGCATGTCGAGGGCTTCACCGACCCACTCGTCGAGTGCAAGGTGTGCAAGAAGCGCTTTCGCGAGGACCAACTCGACGGGAGCGCCTGCGGGAACAAGCCCTCCGTGGGACCGGGAGAGGGTCCCCAGTGCCAATTGAGTGAGGCACGGCTCTTCAACCTGATGTTCAAGACCTTCATGGGGCCGGTCGAGTCGGAGAGTTCGATCGTCTACCTGCGGCCCGAGACGGCGCAGGGCTCCTACGTGAACTTCCTGAATGTCCAGACGTCCGCGCGCCAGAAGGTGCCCTTCGGAATCGCGCAGATCGGGAAGGCCTTCCGGAATGAGATCACCCCCGGGAACTTCATCTTCCGGACCCGGGAGTTCGAGCAGGCCGAGATGCAGTTCTTCGTGGAGCCCGGTACGGACGACGAGTGGTTCGACCGCTGGCTCGAGGAGCGACAGGATTGGCATCGGTCCTTGGGAGTGAATCCTGAGAACCTCCGGGTCCACGAACATGGGCCCGACGAACTCGCTCACTACGCCAAGAAGGCGGTCGACATCCAGTACCAGTTCCCCTTTGGCTGGAAGGAGCTCGAGGGGGTCCACAATCGTACGGACTTCGATCTCCGCCGGCACGAGGAGTTCTCCGGGAAGCGCCTCGAGTACATCGACTCGGGCGGGGGCAAGCGATTCGTCCCGTACGTGGTGGAGACGGCAGTCGGCGTCGACCGCACGGTTCTCATGCTCCTGTGCGATGCGTACCGAGAGGAGGAAATCGAAGGCGAGACCCGGGTCGTTCTGGGGCTGCATCCCCGGATGGCGCCGGTGAAGGCAGCGGTATTCCCCCTCATGAAGAAGGATGGCCTCCCTGAGATCGCCCACCGGATCGTGAAGGAGCTGCGCTCCGCTTCGGTGCCTGCCTTCTACGACGAATCCGGCTCGATCGGGCGGCGGTACCGGAGACAGGACGAGGCCGGTACCCCCTGGTGCGTGACGATCGACGGCCAGACGAGCGAAGACGGCACCGTCACGATCCGCGACCGCGATTCTCTCGAGCAGGTACGGGTTGACGCCTCCCGGATTCGGGAGTGGATTCGGGAGCGGCTCGACTCGAGGGAGTGAGCTGGAGCGTACTCGGCAGGGTGTACCCAATAACCAGGGGGTACCCCAGACGAGGTGTACCCAGACCAGGGTTCGGGAGGCGCCCCCCGAACCCTTTGGCGCGGTACCTGCGCGATTCTCAAAGCCCATCCCAGCGTGAAACCCAGGAGGGGCACCATTTGCGCGTGGCGTCGTTCCACCCTCCTCGGTACCTTCTCAGCGAGCCGCGGGGCGCTGCCCATCCTTCGGATCCCCACTGACGAGAGGATTTCCACGTGAGCACTCGCTCTGCCGTATTCACGTCTCGTTGGGGAATGCTGCTCGCCATGATGGGGATGGCGGTGGGGACGGGGAACATCTGGCGGTTCCCCCGGATCGCGGCAACGCAGGGCGGCGGGTCGTTTCTGGTGGCCTGGGTCGTCTTCCTCCTCCTCTGGTCGATCCCCCTCCTGATTTTGGAATTCGGGCTCGGTAAGGGTACGAGGTCGGGGCCGGTCGGGGCCTTTATCGCCACGCTGGGCCCGAAGTTCGGATGGATGGGCGCGTGGATCGCGTGGACGGCTACAGCGATCATGTTCTACTATTCGGTCGTGATGGGGTGGACGCTCCGCTTCTTCGCGGCCGCCGCGCTGGGCGAGGTTCCCTCCGATCCTCCTGCCGGACTCTGGGATTCCTACGCCGGGAGCCCGGGGGCTCTCCTGACGCACGCCATCGCAATGGGGCTCGGCGTCTTCGTCGTGTCCCGGGGCGTACGGGGAATCGAGACGGCGGCCCGCATCCTCATCCCGTCCCTCGTCGTCCTCGTCGTCATCCTGGCCATCCGTGCGGTGACCCTCCCCGGAGCCTCCGCTGGGTTGGCCTTTCT
>JBBDLO010000032.1:0-13590 GCA_040878815.1 Gemmatimonadota bacterium
CGGGGCGCCCCCTGGCGCTCCCAACGGTGGCGCCCTCCAGTAGTTCAACAGGCTGTTATGCGACCCCCTCTCCCACGAGGACCTCATCATCCCGGATCCGTCGGGTCCCGGCACGAAGGGAGACGACGACCACGACGACGGTCAGGAGCGCCGCGCCGCCCATTCCCAGGACCAGGGGAACGAGGCCGGCCTCGCGGAGCCCGGCGCCGTCCAGGCGCGCTTGCAGAAAGAGATTCGTGGGCCACGCCTCCAGCACAACCACGGCCGCCAGATAGGCCACCGCCGCCATCATGAAGAGGAGGCCCCCAAACGAGGTCGGGATCTCGGCGGGATTCTCCGTCTCGAAGTTGGGAAAGAAGGCGCCGAGTGCCAGCGCCAGCGCGGTGAAGGCGAAGGTGATGCCGATCATCGTCAGGGTCGACACCACCATCAGGAAGGTCGACACCCCCAGAAAGAGATTCGTCGCGATGATCAGCGGAAGGGCCACGAGGATGAGGGGGACCGTTCCCACCCAGTACTTCACCCAGAAGAGGCTTCGCGGATCGAGGGGAGAGGATCGGAGGAGCCAGGTCATCCGCCCCTCGAGCGACATCGCAGGAAAGACGAACCGGGCCGCCACTGCCGCCACGACGAAACCCGCCAACCCCAGGTTGAGGAACGCGATCAGGTTCACCAGAAAGAAGGAGAGTTCGTTCGACTCCGAGATCGGGAGCACCCGGATGTTGTACACATAGACGACCACGAGCACCGCGAGCAGAATGAGCTGCGACCACTGGGTGGTATCGCGGAAGAATACCCGCACCTCTTTCAGCACGAGCTCCCGCGTAGGGAGGGACAACCCCCGGAAGATCCCCTCCCACGCCCCGGCCCGAACCCGCCCCCCCCGCAACTCGGCACCCTCCTGCGCCTTCGAGAACCCCGAAGCGTAGAATCGCGCATGCAGCCACGCTCCGATTACCAGGAAGGCGGCCGCCGTCCCGAGGAGGAGGACGAGCGGAAATGGATCGAAGGGACCGGTGAGCCAGGAGATCAGCGCCTCCGATGCCCACTCCGACGGGAGCCAGGGGGAGGTCGGAGACCGCAGCGTCGCCATGAAGTCGACGAGACTTCGAAACTCGTCCGGACGAACCAACCGCTCGGGCCGCACGAGCCGCACCAGCAGTACCAGCCCCGCCGCAGCGAAGAGCCCGATCAGGGCCAGGAGGTCCCTCGTCCGCCGCGCCGGGAAGATGTTGACGAGCGCCATGGTCAGAGCGGCCCCCGTCACGGCCGGGAGGACGAGGAGGGGAAGCACGACGACGGCGGCAAGTAGGTAATAGACCGGGCCAGCCCCGTAGATGGTCCCATAGGCCGCAAAGAGCGGGACGATGAGGAGGAGTACCATCCAGGACGAGTTCACCCCCGTCTCGGTGAGTCGCGCCAGATAGAGGTTCGTGGGGTCGGCCGGCGACGCCACGAGGAGCTCCAGATCGCGCGCCAGGAAGAAGGTGGAAAGCGCGGCGATCACGTTCGAGAGGAGGAGGATCATGAGGAAGGTCAGGAGCGCCATCCCCAGGAGCTTCGCCGCCAGCAGGTCGCCGATCCCTTCCGCCCCGCGGAAATAGATCAGCATTCGGAAGATCAGTGTGAAGAGGATCGCCCAGAATCCCACCGTGACCGCGCCCAGCACGACGAACTTTGCCAGCCGCCGCTCGCCCTGCATGGCCCGATTGATCTTGGCCAGGATCTTCGGTCGCACGAGGGCACCGACACCGATCTGCACGGGGCCCTCTGCCGGTTGGAGGCTCACCCCTCCATCACACCTTGCAGACTCCGCACGAGGTCCGCCGTCTCCTCCCCACCGGTCACCTTCAGGAAGATCTCTTCGAGATGGGCCCCCCCGGCGTCGGACTGCGCACGGAGCTCCTCCATCGTCCCGAGCGCGATGACCTGTCCTCCGTGAATGATCGCGATCCGGTCACAGAGCGCCTCCGCCACCTCGAGCGTGTGCGTCGAGAGGAAGACCGCGCCCCCTCGATCCACGAAGTTGCGGAGGAGGTCCTTGAGGAGTCGGGCCGACCGCGGATCGAGCCCGACCATCGGCTCATCCACGACGATCAGCTCCGGATCGTGGAGGAGGGCCGAGGTGATGAGGAGCTTCTGTCGCATTCCGTGGGAGTAGCTCTCCAGCAGTTCGTCCTTCCACTCCCAGAGGGAGAAGAGTCGGAGAAAGCGCTCCGCGCGTCCGTCGACCTCCGCGCCCTCCATCCCCCAGAGCCCCGCAACGAACCGCAGAAACTCGAGACCCGACAGCTTCTCATACAGGAAGGGGCGGTCCGGGATGTATCCGATGCGTCGCTTCGCGGTCCCGGGGTCGTTCGCCAGCTCCGCGTCGCCGATGTGGATCGTCCCCGCCGTCGGCTTCAGGATGCCGGCGATCATGCGAATCGTCGTGGTCTTCCCCGCCCCGTTCGGGCCGAGGAACCCGAAGATCTCACCGGGACGTACGGAGAGGTCCACCCCCGCTACGGCCGTGAAGGATCCGTAGCGCTTCACGACGCCATCCAGCCGCAGAATCGGAGATGGCTCGGTGCTCATGTGCGGTCCAGGACCTCGATCCGAAGGGTACCGATGAGGCGCGCGATTTCCACCTGCTGGGCCAGATTGCCGGTCATGAAGCGAAGGTGGGCGGCGTCGGCCGGGAGTTGACCGAGCGTCGGGTCGACGGCGACCCACTCCCCCAGCCACACCTCGGGCCAGGCATGGTAGTAGAAGCTGCCCTCCAGATAGACGAGGCCGACCGCGACCCGCGCGGGGAGCCCGACGGCACGTGCCAGCGCAACGTAGAGGACGGTATGCTCGTTGCAATCGCCACGCATGGTCTCCAGAACCTGAAGGGCCGAGGGGAGGGTGAAGGATACGGTCTTCTCGAGGGAACTGAAGACGGCCTCATGGAGGCGCTGCGCGACGGTCCGCGGATTCGCCCCCCCGAACCCGCGGACTCCGCCCAGCGTTCGCGCCACATCCACGAGTCCGGGGTCCCCGCTCTGGATGAGGGGCTCCGGCTCGAGCGCCTCGCGCAGATCCATTCGAGGATAGGGGAGGGTGTATCCCGGCTCGAGCGCCCCCCACTCCTCGCGCCGCACCACGAGGGTATCGCCCCGTAGTTCCTGGCGTCCCCCGTCCAGATGAAATCCGGAGAGGTCCACTCCGGAGAGGTGGAAGCGCAGTTCGTCATACTCGGTCACCTCTCCCAGATCGACATTCGAGGCGATGGCCGTCGAGAGGATCAGATCCGAGCCGACCGCTCCCTGTCCAGCCGCCAGCACCGCCGCGTCCCGATCCTGGATCGCCAGTTCGTACGCCGTGCGCTCGATCGAGAAGCCCATGGCCGACGAAGAGCGGATCACGCGGCCGTCCTCGTCGATCCAGCTCTCGAGACTGATCCCGCCGTACGTCTCCCGGAGGCGCCACGCGGGGACCTCGGAAGAACTCGCCGCTCGCCAGACCCCGCTTACCTCATCCACGATCGCCGAATCGGGGAGCGTCAGGATGCCGCGCTCGAGCACGTCGACCTCGACCGTGCGGATCGAGACGCTCGATGGATCGAAGACGGGAAACCGTAGCTGCCGCCCTTCTCGCAATTCCCCTCCCTTGGCCAGCCGGATCGGAAGGGCGGAGGCGAGCAGAGGCGCCTCGGTGAGCCGGAAATCCAGCGTTTCCGGGCCCCCGACGCCCTCGATCGTCACGCGGAGAAGGGAATCCCCCTGGACGGTCCCCGAGGCCTGGATGTCTCCAGCAGTGGAGGAGAGAGAGAAGGAGAATTCCCGCATCGTCAGGGTGGGGGCCAGGACCACCTGCGTCAGCACGGTCACGGCCCCCGGTTGCCCCATGGCCTGGAGGTCGAGGTTCATCTGATCCTCGAGGAGGAAGCCCTCGGGGATCGTGTCCAGGCGGGACGACGAGATTCCGATCGTCTGATCCCCCATGCGAAGGGCATAGAAGTACGTGCCCGGTGCCAACGTGAGCGTCGCCTCGGCGAGACGGGTCAGCTCCGGCTCGAAGTACTCGCGTCGGACGTGCCAACTCAGGAGCACGACCCAAAGGGCCAGAATCCCGATGGCCAGCCCCCGACGGCTCACGTCCCTCCGGCTCCCGCGTCCGGAGAAGCCTCGCTCGCCGGCGGGTCCGAGACGCCCCCGGGTCCGCCCTCCGGAAAGGCGCCGGCCACCTCCAGGCGGAAGGCCTCCTCTTCATAGGCACTCGCTACCGCGACCAGCACCTCCTGGGGGAATCGGGACGCCTCGGCATGGGCCCGCACGACCCGACTCAGGACGCGAGCCGAGGTCTCGGCATCGAGATTTCCGGCGCCGGTTCCCAGGGGAGAGAGGACCACGGTCGCGAGCTCCCACTGGGCCGCCTGACGAAGCCCATTGAGGAGGGCCCGCCCCAATCGCTCTTCCGAGATCGGCTCCTCGTGAGACCGCACGATCAGATGGATCAGAAAGGGAGTCGAGAGACCCCCGCCCGGAGTCACGAGCGCTCCGCCGACGGGCACCTCTCCGAAGGCGCGCAGTCGCTCCAGGACCCCCTCTCCCGCGGCGACCCCCACCCGCTCATCCATGGGAGTGCACGCCTCGAGATCCGCGCCGATCGACCGGAACAGGGCATCGGCCGTCACCGCCAGCGGATCCGATCGCACCACCCGGATCATCGCTCCGAAAGCTCCCGCGCCTTTTGGTACATCACGGCCGCCTCCTGATACAGGTGCTTCTTGTCGTACAGGACGCCGTGAGGTAATAGATCCGGGCGCTATCCGGCTTCAACTCTCTCGCTCGCTCCAGGACCGTGAGCGCCTCGTCGACTCTCCCGAGTCGATTGAGTGCCTCTCCTCGATAGAAGTGGGCCGTCGCATGCCCCGAGTCCTGCTGACAGACTCGCTGGAGTTCCACCTCGGCCTGTGCATAGAGCCCTCGGCGGAAGAAGAGAATCCCCAGGTTCACCTGCGCATCGATCCGGGCGGGTTCGAGGCGCAGGACCTGGCGAAGCCGCTGCTCTGCGGCCGCGTACTTCCCAAGGCCGGCGAGGGCCGCGCTCATATTTGTGAGGACTTCCGGATTGTCGGGTGAGAGCTCCGCGGCGACCTCGAATTGCCCGAATGCCGCCTCGTGATCCCCTGCGGCATCGAGGAGAATCCCGAGGTTGTTTCGGGCCTTCACATTCTCGGGGTCCAGGTGAAGCGCGCGGCGATAGGCCGCCACGGCCCGATCCGTCTCGCCTGCGGCCGCGGCCCGTGCGGCGATCCGGAGGAAACTCTCGGCGTCGTCGGCGCCCTCCGCCTCGTCCACAAGGGTCGAATCCACCCCACGTCCCTCCTCGGCCCCAGCCCCATGGGACTCCCCCTTTCCCGTGCCTCGCCGCTCCTGGGCAGGTCGGCCGTCGCCTCTCGCCTGGGCCGAAGTCCGCCGAGCCCGCCCTCTCCGCTCCTGCCCGAACTCGAAGAGGGCCGGTGTACGGGAGCCGAGGTCCTCGGCCGAGTCGGCGTCCGACGGGTCCCCGTCGGCAGACACACGGGGAGTCGCCTCCCGTCGGTCTTCGAGCGGGAGTTCGGGGATCTCTGCCTTCTTGTCTTCGTGGTGTCGCGCCATCGGGGCCGTCAGGGCCTTCGCCGTGTCAGAGTGCGGAGTGCGTCTCGTTCGAGATCCATTCGAGGTAGGCGGGCCCCCCCGCTTCGACAGAGAGGGCCAGGACTTCCGGAACCTCGTACGGATGGAGTTCGGGGATTCTTTTCATGAGTGCGGCCAATCGCCGCTGGTGGGTCTTCAGGACGATCAGCACCTCGGGATCCTCCTTCAACTCACCCTCCCAACGATACAGCGAAGTCACCCCCGCGACGATATTCCCACAGGCCACGAGCCGTTCGTCGAGGAGGGCGCGGCAGATCCGCTCGGCCTCCTCCCGATCCGGGGCAGTGACGAGCACGACCCTCGCTTCCGTCACGGTGTCCTGGGCCTACGATTCGACGGTGAAGATGTTGGTGTCACGATTCACCTCCTCGTAGAGAGAATCGACCACGGCCCGATGGCGCTCTTCCACGACGCGTCGCTTCACCTTCTGCGTCGGGGTAAGGGATCCGTCTTCGATCGTGAACGGCTCCTCGAGGAGGACGATCTTCTTGGGGCGCTCCACGCGGGAGACCGGCTCGAGCTCCTTGGCGACCTCGGTCTCGATGAGCTTCTGAACCCCGGGATCCCGAAGAAGTTCGCTTCGATTCGACGCCTTCACGCCACTGGTCTTCGCCCAATCCTCGAGGTTCGCGAAGTCGGGCACCAGAAGGAGGGAGATGAACTTTCTGCGATCGCCGAGAAGGACCACCTGATCGACGAACCGATTCTTCTTGAGCCGGTTCTCGATAGGCTGGGGAGCCACATTCTTCCCTCCGGCCGTTACGATGATGTCCTTCTTGCGGTCCGTGATCCGCAGGAACCCGTCCGCATCGATCTCGCCGACGTCCCCGGTATGAAACCACCCGTCTTCTGTCATCGCCTCGCGGGTGGCCTCGGGATTCTCATAGTACCCCTGCATGACTTGCGGACCTCGAACCAGGATCTCGCCGTCCTGAGCAATTCGAATCTCGGTTCCCGGAACGGGCTTGCCGACGGTCCCGATGCGGAAGTTCTTCGGGAAGTCCAGCGGGCTGTTCACGTTCGTGACCGGGCTCGTTTCCGTCAGACCATACCCCTCGAGGATCAGGATCCCGGCCGAAAAGAAGAACTTGTTGATCTCCGGAGAGAGGGGTGCGCCCCCGCTCACGAAGTGCTTGAGCCGGCCTCCGACTCCCGCCGCGACCTTTGAAAAGACCAGCCTCCGCGCAAGCGCATACTGGATCGAAGTCCGGGGGCCCGGACGACGCCCGGCGAGCGTCGCATCGGCCCAGCGCGCCCCCACCTTCGTGGCCCAGGCGACCAGAGTTCCACGGATTCCCGAAGCCTCCGTGATCCGGGCGTACACCTTCTCATAGAGCCGTGGTACCGAAACCACCACCGTCGGCCGAACGGCCTTCAGATCGTCCCCCACCGTGTCGATCGACCGGCCGTAGGAGATGCTGGCTCCGCTCCCGAAGAGGAGATAGTCGACCATCCGCTGGAAGACGTGGGAGAGGGGGAGGAAGGAAAGGGTGGAGTCGCTCTCGTCCGTCGGGATGACGCGCAGGCCGGCCTGGACGTTCGAAAAGAGGTTGTTGTGTGTGAGGACGACCCCCTTCGGGTCTCCGGTCGTCCCCGAGGTATAGAGGATCGTGGCGGCATCCGACGGTCGCGCCGTCCGAGCCTCTGCCCGAAAGTCGGCTTCCGACGGAAGCTCCGCGCCGCGTTCTTCGACGGCCAGGAATTCGTCCCACCCCATCGTTTCGTCCGGAAGCTCCGCCGGAGGATCGAAGACCACGATGCGCTCGAGGGCCGGGCAGGAGGCCCGGATCTCTTCGACCTTGCCGAGCAATTCTGCATCGGCCACGAAGAGGAGGCGGGCACCGCAGTTCTTCAGGATGTAGCCGATCTGCTCAGCCGTCAGGCTCACATAGATCGGAATGTCGATGACGCCCGTTGCCAGGCACCCGTAGTCGGCGTAGGCCCACTCCGGTCGATTAGGGGAGAGGAGGGCCGCTCTGTCGCCCCGGCGCAGCCCGGATGCTCCGAGCGCCGCAGCCACCCTGCGTACGCGTTCCCCCACCTCGGCAAAGGAGACACCCTCCCACGTCCCCGTCGCCATCGAACGGAGGGCCGGGCGGTCCCCGAACCGATCCACAGCCCCGAAGAACAACTCGACGAGCGTTCCTTCCGGGAGGTCGGCCGGGTTCGAAGCGTGCGTTCGTGGCTCGTTCATGGGACCGGGGGTTACAGGATCGTGGTGGTGATCTCCACGTCCAAATCCGGGCGCAGCGAGTGGAAGACGCTACAGTACTTATCGCGCGAGAGCTGGGCCGCCCGCTCCAGCTTCCCACGGTCCTCCTCCACCGGACCCTTCACACGGATCTCCATCCGAACGAAGGTGAATCGCCGCGGAGGCTCCGGGGCCCGATCTCCCTCGAGCCCAACCTCGATCTCATCGACCGCGACCCGGCCCTTCTCGAGGATCACCTTCACATCGATCGCCATGCACGCCGCAAGGCTCATCAGGAGCGCCTCGGTCGGAGACGGTCCCTCCTTCGATCCGCTATCGAGGAGGATCGGCGCCGACGTCGCGGTACGCCCCTCGAATACCAGGTCGCGTCCCACCCACCGTACACTCGCGGTGCGCTTGTCCATCATGGTCCCTCGGGTTCGACTTCTCGAGAGTGGGGGCCGCACCATCCGCGAGGAGTTGCGGCTCGCGCCGCTATGACTCTGGATTCGGAAAGAGCGAGTCCGACTCGCCGCGCAGTTGCGCGACGGTTGCGCGTGCGTGGGCGATGTGCTCCCCTGCTTCGGGGCCATGCGGCGGCTTCGCCAGGAAGGCCTCGAGATGGGCGATCGCCTCGCGGTCGTCCCCCTTTCTGAGGAGGAGATAGGCGAGTCCATAGTGTGCGCCGGCCGCAGCCGGATCCTTCTGGAGTACGTGCCGGTAGGTCTTCGTCGCCTCTTCCGTCATCCCGATCCGCGTATACGCGATCGCGATCTGCTGCAGGACGATCACGTCGCCCGGCGCCTCCTTCAGCGCGAGGCGAAACGAGGTCAACGCCTCGTGAAACCGCCCCTCCCGCAGGAGAGCGAGGCCTTCCTCGTAATAATCCACCTTCTCGGAGTCATCGCCACCTCCGATCAACTGCTTCCACCAGGCCATGTCTTCCGAAGCGAGGGGGAGGTGATCCCGGACGGCTCGAAACTAGTAGCGGGTACGGGACCCACGCAACGGACCGGACCCCTCGGAACGAGAAGGCCGATGAGCAGGTGGAGAGGCCACTGGAACGAGGTTTGGCGAGTCCTGATGGAGCCGGGCTCGGATCTACTTCAGCGTTCCCACCCCTGCGACGTCATCCGAAAGGAGGATCTCCAATCCGGCCTCCGCCATCGCCTCGACCGTTCCAGGCGGGGGGTCCAGGAAGACCAGCCGGGCTCCTCGTGCCATCACTCGAATCCCCTCGGAGAGCAGATCCACCCCGGAGGGTCCTTCCAACACGACCCCCCGCAGGACCCCGGACTGAAAGGGAAAGGGCGAGTCGATCCACATGCGGCTGACGTCCTCGCGCTCGGGCTCACCTCGCGCTTGCGCATGGGCCGCGAGGATCTCGACGCCCGGCACAAGAGCCGCGACCTGGGCGGCCTGAAGGGCGCTCGATCCCGTGAGGAGGAGGTTGCCCGGACCCTCGGTGACGCCCAGGAGTGCGGCGATTCTGAGGGCAACGTCCGGACTGTCGTCGCCGGGCATCGGCCCCGTCGCCTCCGAATGGCGAGGGGATGGGCGAAGATCGACGAATCCCTTCTCGATCGGGTATCGTTCCCTGCAATTGGAGCACCCCAGCGTTCCATCGAGGACCCGACGGTTCTGAAGATCCCGAGCCAACAGGATGAGCCCGAAGGTCGGTCCGCAACGCGGACAGGCCAACCGATCGGTCACCAGGAGGTGCATTCCTCAGCCGGGTGAGCAAGAAACGCGAGTCCTCACCGGAGCTCCGGGGCTCGGTGGGAGGGAACTGGCGCGGACTGGGGGCCATACTGCGCCCACTGGGTGGGCGTCTCCCAGACCCGAGCATACAGGAGCCCACCCGCCAGCTCGCGGGGCAGCCGCTCCC
Organism: Gemmatimonadota bacterium; assembly: GCA_040878815.1. Lineage (GTDB taxonomy): Bacteria > Gemmatimonadota > Gemmatimonadetes > Longimicrobiales > Gaopeijiaceae > JBBEBG01. The sequence continues at coordinate 9,746 of JBBDLO010000032.1, forward strand.
GAAGCGACTCGAAAAAGTAGCGAGCCTGATTCTCCGCGCTCGTCTCGACGTCCTGGAACTGAGGCAGGTCGTTGAGATTCTCATGATCCATCTCTTCGGCGAGTTCCCGAAGGTGCCGCTTCAGATCCACGAAGTCGAAGGCGATCCCCGACCGATTGAGCGTCGGAGTCTGGAGGGCCACCTCGACCACGTATCGATGGCCGTGGAGACGCTCACACTTCCCCTGGTAGTTGCGGAGGAAGTGCGCCGCGTCATAGTGGGCCTGCACGCTGACCGTATACATGTTTCGTCGTCCTCGCCGCGCTGGATGGAATATTCTTCGGAGAGCGGGGAGCGCCGTCGGACGCGCATCCGCATTTCCCTTCTACGCCCGCTCGATCGGCAGATACGGAATCCGTACCGCGGGTGGCTGTTCCGCCACGAAGCGGATCGCCGCCGCCACGTCCTCCGGTCGCAGCATCGCGTCCCGGTTTGGGAGTCCCGGATCCTGATCGGGATCGAGGGGGTCCCAGAGCCCGGTATCGGTGGCGGCGGGCTCCAACAACGTCGCCCGTACGCCCGTCCCGCGAAGCTCCTCGAGGAGCACCTCGTGGAACCCCCGTAATCCGAACTTGGACGCCGAGTAGGCTGCGTTCCCCGGGAACGCCCTCCGGCCCGCTACGGACCCCACCAGAACCAACGTTCCCCGCCCCGCCGAGAGAAGCCCGGGGAGACACCCACGAACGGTCAGGATCGCACCTCGCAGATTCACCGCGAGGTGCCGGTCCAGCTCGTCCGCCGAGAGCGTGGCGATCGGTCCCAGCGAGAAGACGCCCGCCGCCGCGACGACCAGGTCGGGCGGTCCGTCCGCAAGCTTCTCGAAACGCCTCAGGACCCCCTCAAGCGCCGTATCGTCCGCCACATCACAGGGGAGTATCCACCCACCCGTCTCTTCTGCGACTCGGGCCAGCGCCGCCTCGTCCCGCCCCACGAGTCCTACTCGCATCCCGCTCTCGGCGAGGAGCCGTGCGATTTCCCGTCCGATCCCACGAGAGGCCCCCGTAATGAACGCCCTCTGGCCCTCGAGCGACCGCGCGTTACCTAGCACCGTCCTCAACCGAGGGGGTGGCGGGTGCTCTGGCAGAGGCGGAGAAATTCGTCCCGCGTCCGCGCATCGCTCAGGAAGGCCCCGCGCATCGCCGAGGTGATCGTGTACGAATTCTGCTTCTGAACTCCCCGCATCATCATACAGAGGTGGTACGCCTCGATGACGACCCCAACCCCCTGCGGCTCGATCCCATCCCACAGACTCTGTGCGATCTCCTCCGTGAGGCGCTCCTGGACCTGAAGCCGACGGGCATAGAGGTCCACCAGACGTGCCGTCTTCGAGAGCCCGACAATGCTTCCGTTCGGGATGTAGGCGATGTGGACCTTGCCAAAGAAGGGGAGCATGTGATGCTCGCAGAGCGAGTACATCTCGATGTCCTTCACGATCACCATGTTGCGGTGTCGCTCCTCGAACAGGGCGTCGCCGATCACGGCACCCGGCGAACCGGCGTACCCCTGCGTCAAGAACTGGAGCGCCTCTTCCACGCGCTCCGGCGTCCGGAGGAGTCCGGGGCGCGACGGGTCATCCCCCAGCCGCCGGATCATCTCGCGCACGAGGTCCGGAAAGGTGGCTCCCGCGAGGGCGCTCGCGTGCCCTTCCTCAGCTTCCGTCATATTCCGCCTGATTCCTTGCAGTTTCGCGCAGATGGAGACGATGAAGTAACACATCCCCGGAGAAGGCCGGCACCAGCCGCTTCCAGATCGCCACGACGAGGTTCTCGGTGGTCGGATTGATGCCCTCCAACCACGGTACATCGAGATTGAGGTTCTTGTGATCGAGGTCCCGGAGAACCCGATCTCCCGCGAGCCGCTTCAGCGCCTTGAGGTCGAAGACATACCCCGTCGCGGGATCGACCTCTCCCTCCACCGTAATGTCCAACTCGTAGTTGTGCCCGTGCCAGTTCGGATTCGCACAGTCCCCGAAGACCTCCCGGTTCCGCTCGTCGCTCCAATCGGCCCGATACAATCGATGGGCAGCCGAGAAGTGGACCGTTCGAGTAACGCGGACTCGTGGCATACTTCCTCCTGCACCATCCCGGCGCGAAAAGAAAAGGCCGGCACCCTGTGGGATGCCGGCCCCGGAGGTAGTACCGGAGGGGTGAAATTGAAGCCCGGGTTGTACTTATGGTGACTTCCCCTTGGCATCCGAAGTCCCTCTCGAGGGCGGGTCGTCCGCTTTGGGAGTCAGTCCCGGCTTCACTTGTGTTGGCTCAATTATCGAGCCCTCCGATACATCCGGACAGTCAATATAGGACGAGCGACGCCGCGCCGTAAAGGATCGTCTGGTTGTAGGGCTACTAGCAGCCTGTTGAACTACAAGCCGTCAGAGGTCGCTACCCCGCGCGAAAGGAGCGAAGTCGTGCCAGATTCGCCCGATCCTGCGTCACGAGGTCGTCGCCCTTCGGCGTTTCGAGCACCTTGGGGATCGGGGAGAAGCGCTCGTCCGTCATGATACGACGGAAGGGCTCGTCGCCGAGCGTTCCCATTCCGATCTGCTCGTGGCGGTCCTTCTTCGAACCCAGCGGGTGCTTCGAGTCGTTCATGTGAAAGAGCCGCAGGCGGTCGAGCCCGATCACATCGTCGAATCGCGTCCAGACCGTTTCGTACTCCGCCACGAGGTCGTATCCGGCGGCGTAGGCATGACAGGTATCGAAGCAGACCCCCACCCGCTTCCGCTGGGCAGGCGGGATCCCGCTCAGGATCGCGGCGAGCCCTTCGAAACTCCCCCCCACGGAGGTCCCCGATCCCGCCGTGAGTTCGAGGAGGACGTAGGTGGGTCCGTCCACCGCCTCCAGCGCCCGCGTCACCCCCTCGGCATTCCGGGCCCACCCACTCTCCATATCTCCGTCGGTGGCGTTTCCGGGATGCGTCACGAGGAAGTCCAGCTCCAGGACGGCACACCGTTCGAGCTCTCGCCGAAACGAGTCGAAGCTCCGGTTCCAGAGCTCCTCGGTAGGGGTCGCCAGGTTGATCAGGTACGAATCGTGGGCACCTGCCACTGAGATCCCCGCATCCCGTCGGGCCTGAAGAAAGGAATCGGACTGCTCGGGCGAGAACACGGGCTCCGCCCAACGATTCGGCTGCTTCGTGAAGATCTGAAAGTTCACGGCATGGATATCGAGGGCGCGCTCCGGGGCCAGGTCTACTCCGCCCGCCACGGAGATGTGCGCCCCGAGCTCGTCGGCCACTCGATCCGGACTCGACACCTCAGTCCCCCCGGCCGCCGGGCATTCCCGGCTCGGTCATGTCACGGACGTTCAGTGCCTCGTCGACCGTGGCCGGATCGAGGAGGCCGAGTTCGAGGACCACCTCCCTGACCGACCGTCCCTCGCGCGCCGCCTGCTTCGCGACCTCGGAGGCTCGGTCATATCCGATGTGGAGATTGAGCGCCGTCGCGATCGCGGGATTCCGCTCCAGGAGCTCCTTCGCCCGTTCTTCGTTCGCTCGCACCCCGCGGAGGCACCGGGCGGTGAAGGCGCGACACCCGCCTGCAAGGAGCGAGGCCGATTCGAGGAAGGTCTGTGCCATCACCGGCATCATGACATTCAGTTCGAAATTTCCACGGCCTCCGGCGATGGACAGGGTCGTGTGATTTCCGGCTACGCGTGCGCACACCATCATGAGTGCCTCGGCAAGGACCGGGTTCACCTTCCCGGGCATGATCGAGCTTCCGGGTTGAATGGCGGGAAGCGTGATCTCCGAGATTCCCGAGGTAGGACCGGACGCCATCCAGCGGATGTCGTTGGCGACCTTGGTCA
>JBBDLO010000033.1:0-12544 GCA_040878815.1 Gemmatimonadota bacterium
TGGTGCCCATCACGCGCGGGGAGAGGGTGGCACAACTCGTCTTCGCCCGCTTCGAGCGTCCGGAGGTCGAAGAGGTATCGTCTCTCTCCGAGAGCGAGCGGGCGGGAAGGGGATTTGGATCCACCGGAAGACGGTGAGGGCGCTTCATCCGTTTCCATCGGCGTGGGGCGAACGGCCCGAACCTTGCCTGCCCCCTGTAGGATCGGTACAATCGGGGGCGCCACAAGGTCATGGCGCGCCGTGCGTACGCTACGCTGAGTCCTTCACTTTTCCAACGGCCGTCTAGACCGTGGCATCGTTCTCAAAGTGGTTCAATTCGGGCTCTCTCGTTCCGGTGAATGACATCGCCGTGGACCTGGGAACGGCGAATACCCTGGTGTATGTGAAGGGTGAGGGGATCGTTCTCAACGAGCCTTCGGTCGTGGCGGTCGAGAAAAGCTCACGGCGAATCCTGGGCATCGGCCTCGAGGCGAAGCGAATGCTCGGGAGGACGCCCGAGAACATCGAGGCCGTTCGCCCCCTCAAGGATGGGGTGATCGCCGATGTGGACGTGACGGAGATGATGCTTCGTCACTTCCTCAAGCAGGTCACCTCGAAGCGCATCTTCCGGATCAAGCCGCGTGTGGTCGTGGGGGTACCTTCGGGGATCACGGAGCTCGAGCGGCGGGCCGTGCGTTCTTCGGCGATGGCCGCGGGGGCGAAAGCGGTCTACATGGTGGCCGAGCCGACGGCCGCTGCGATCGGCGTCGGGCTTCCGATCGAGACCCCCACCGGAAACATGGTCATCGACATCGGGGGTGGGACCACGGAGATCGCGGTCATCGCACTCTCCGGGATCGTTTCGAACACCTCGATCCGCGTCGGCGGGGACGAGCTCGACGCGGCCATCGTTACCTTCCTCCGCAAGAACTACAACCTCCTGATCGGGGAACCGACGGCAGAAGCGGTGAAGATCCAGATCGGCTCGGCGTACGATTTCGGCGAAGAGCGCACGATGGATGTAAAGGGACGGGACCTCGTCAGCGGAATTCCCAAGACGGTTCGGGTTCACTCCGACGAGATCCGTGAATGCACGCTCGAACCGATCCAGGCCATCGTCGAGGCCGTACGAAGGGCGCTCGAGATCACGCCCCCGGAGCTCGCGTCGGACATCGTCGACCGGGGAATCGTCATGACGGGGGGGGGCGCAATGAACCGCGGACTCGACCGTCTGCTTTCCGCCGAAACGAATCTCCCGATCCATGTGGATGAGGAGCCCCTCACCTGCGTCGTTCGGGGCGCCGGCCGGATCCTGGATGACCTCCCCAAGTATCGGAACGTACTCGTCACCTGAGCCGCAGGACCCTACCGGCCCATGCCTCCCTTCGAGCCGGACAAGATCGATAAAGCGGATCGACGGGACGTCGTCTTTCCCATCCTTTTCATCGTCCTGTCGTTCCTCCTCCTCTTCCTACCGGTGCCGGCGCAGCAGCGGGTTTCGGCGGTCCTTCGGGGTTCGGTACTCCTCCCCTTCATCTGGACCCAGGAGTCGGTGCACCAGGCGCGGGTTCGCACGCAGGACATGGCTTCGCTTCAGGCACGCTTCGATACGGCCGTGGCCGTCGTTTCTGCGCAGCGGACGTTGGTGGAGGAGAACGAACGACTGCGGTCACTTCTGGGCCTCCGGGAGCGCTCCGGGCTCACGTATGTGCCCGCGAGCGCGACGCGCCCGGGGACGCCGGGTTCCGAGGGGATGTTCCTCCTGGATGTGGGCTCCGACGACGGCGTGGTAGTGAACGCCCCCGTGATCGTGGCGGAGGGACTCGTGGGGGTGATCCGAGAGGTGGGTCCTCGAACGGCGTTGGCCATGGATTGGACGCACCCGGACTTTCGGGTCAGCGTCATGACGGTGGACGGCGGTGTCTTCGGCGTCGCGGAGCCACGCGCCGGGGCATTTCGTGGCGGGGATCGCCTGATCCTGAACTCGATCCCATTCCATACGCCGGTGGAGCCGGGGGCCGTCGTCGTGACAAGCGGGGTTCAGGGTGCCGTCTACCCGCGTGGGATCATGGTCGGGACGATCGCCGACCTGGCGGAGGAGGACGCCTCCGATGCCGGTTGGAGGAGGAGTTACTGGCTGGAGCCCGCGGCCGTGCCTGCGGGGGCAACCCATGTGCTCGTACTGACGGGACAGGTCGAAGGCGGCGGAGCATCCGTGGGCGACCTCTGGGTGACGATCGATACCCTCGCCGTGCTGGAAAATCTCGGTGGGGCGGCGCCGGAAGGAGAGACGTTCGACCAGGTGCCCGCGGCCACGGAGTCCGGAAACGCGGCTTCGGGGGACCCACCGGAAGACGAGCCAGATACCACGGGACCGGACGGGAACCCGGCGGGTATCCCCGATGCGCCGGCTCCGGAGCAACCTTGAGGCTCTCGCTCCTCACCTGGGCAGTGGTGATCTCGCTTCCGATCCTCCACTTCCTGCTTCATGTTGGACTGGGGTTGGGACCCTGGGCTCCGGACCTGCTCACCGTCGGGTTGCTCGTTCTCGCCCGCGAAGTGCGGCCGAGTGTGGCGGCCGGTGCGGGTTTCGTGTTCGGGTTGCTGGAGGATGCGTTCTCCATCCTGGCCTTCGGGACGAATACGGTGGCGCTGACGGTGGTGGGCATCCTGGGTGCCCGATCCCGTGACCTCTTCGTGGGGGAGTCGTTGGTGTTCTTGGTCTCATATCTGGCTCTGGGAGTCTGGCTGCGCTACGCTCTCCAGTGGCTCGTGTCCGGCAGTGCACTTCGTGGGCCCGCTGCGGAGTTGCTCTTCCAGGCGCCTCTGGCCGCCGTGTATTCCGCTGGAGTCGGAATCCTGATCTTGCGGGTCTCGGGGATCTGGCGTGAGGAGCGGGCGCGATGAAGGCCATACATCCCCTGCTGCGGAAGCACCGAGGTCGCGTCTCGACCTTCGCTCTCCTCGGGATGATGGGGCTTCTGGCCGCGGGGTTCTTCCGTGTGCAGGTCGTCGGAGGGCCCGCCTGGGCACTCCAGGCGGAATCCAATCGCCTACGAGTCCTCCCCATGCCCGCCCCCCGAGGGACGATCTTCGACCGCTGGGGCCGCGTCATTGCCGACAATGTGCCGGCCTATTCGGTCTCCCTCTTCCCTGCGCCCAGTGACTCCATCCGCGCCACCCTCTCCCGCTTGGATCCCTTCCTCGGACTGGGAGAAGAGGCAGTCGAAGTCCTCGTCGCACAGGCGGAAGCCGATCGCCGGCAGCCCCTGGTCGTCCTCCGCGATGCGGGGTTCGAGGCCGTGGCGGCGATCGAGGAGCGCCGGTCCGAGTTTCCTGGCGTGTTCCTGGAAGTTCGGCCCAAACGGAGGTACATGGGCGGCGCCGCGCTGGGACATGTTCTGGGGTATGTGGGCGAGATCTCCGGAGCCGAGTTGGAGAATCCCCGCTTCGAAGGCTACGAGGCCAGAATGGTGGTGGGGAAGGAGGGGCTGGAGCGGCAATACGAGGAGGGGCTTCAGGGGACCCAGGGGGTTCGGTTCGTAGAGGTGGATGCGGTGGGCCGGATCGTGGGCTCGTTCGAGGGGCAGGCGGCCACTCCAGCCCATCCGGGGGAGGACCTCCATCTGCATCTCGATCTCGATCTCATGGAGTTCATCCACGAGACCTTTCCGGAGGGGATGCGCGGGGCGGTCGTCCTCCTGAATGCCGAGGACGGCGGGATTCTGGCGCTCTACTCGGCGCCCTCCTTCGATCCCAATGAATTCGTGGGAGGGATCGATCCGCAGGTGTGGACGGCATTGAACACGGATCCGGAGCGCCCCCTCTTTAATCGGGCCGTGGTCGGCCGCTATCCACCCGCCTCGACCTGGAAGTTGGCCACCGGGATCATCGGAATGGAGCTGGGCGAACTCCATGCGGGAGAGGTCATGCCGGTAGCGTGCACTGGGCGCTACACGGCCCTGGGTCGGACGAGTAGTTGCTGGAACCTGAGTGGACACGGGTACCTGGATCTGGCCGGTGCCATCGCCAATTCCTGCAATGTGTACTTCTATCAGGTCGGGGTTCGGGTCGGGCTCGAGCGGCTCGTCACCGAGGGGGATCAGCTGGGGTTCAATGATCGCTGTGGCGTGGACCTTCCCGCCGAGTCGAGTGGAACCTTCCCGGATGATCTTTCCTTTTATGAGCGACGGTTTGGATATCGTCCGGCTGAGAACGAGGTCATGTCCCTCTCCATTGGACAGGGGCCCAACGACCAGACGCCCCTCCGCATGGCCCAGTTCTACCTGGCGCTCGGGAGGGACGACGGAATCGCACCGGCGCCTCGCCTGGCGCAGGCCGGGGCAGGCGCGGAGGCGGGGCCGGTCTGGGATCTCCACGCCTCCCCGGAAACGCTCGTGGAATTGCGGCGTGGACTGCGGCAAGTGACCTCCGCGAGTGGGACGGCATTTCGTGCCTCGCTCGAGCACTGGGACCTGATCGGAAAGACCGGTACGGCGCAGCGGATGGACGGGGAGCCGAACGACGCCTGGTTCCTGGGCCTTGCGGGGCCCTGGGGTGTCCCCTCGGAGATCGTCGTGGCGGTCATCGTCGAGCAGGGGGAGTCGGGGTCCGGCCGTGCGGCACCGATCGCCGCGAAGGCGGCGGACTTCTACCTGCGTCGGAAGTACGACATCCCCGTCGACACGATTCAGACGCTCGGAGAGCATCTGGACCGAGGGGTTCCGGCCCCGTGGGCGCGCTGGTCGGCGCCTTAGCGCCGCGTATGCGCTGGTATCGAAGTTGGGCGCGTGACCCGCGGCTCGTCGCGCTGGCTCTCCTCCTGAGCGCCTTCGGGATCGCCATGATCTACTCGGCGGGCGTCCTGAATGTGCCCAGCCAGGTGACCCAGGGAGCGTGGCTCCGCCAGTTCGTCTGGTTGATCGTTTCGCTCAGTGCCTTCACCGTGCTGACCCGCATCAATCCCGGGTGGATCGAATGGGCTGCCATGCCGGCGTTCCTCCTGGCCGTGGTTCTGATCGCGGCGACCTTCGCGATCGGAACGGGCGAAGGTACGGCGGAAGGAACGAGCCAGTGGATTCGGATCGGTGCCTTCGGCTTTCAGCCGGCCGAGTTCGCCAAGATCGCCGCGATCCTCGGGTTGGCGCGCGTCCTGGCGGCGAGCCCCCAGTCTCCGCGCAACCTTCGGGACTTGCTGGCCCCCGCCGCTCTGATCGCGCTTCCCCTCGGCCTCGTCGTTCTCCAGGGGGATCTCGGGACGGCCCTGGCCTTCGTCGGTATCCTGTTCGCCGGGCTGTTCTGGGCCGGAACTCCCGCCCTGCACCTCTTCCTCCTGGCGAGCCCCGGAGTGGCCCTGCTCCTTTCTTTCGATACGCGCATCTGGTCGGCCTACATCGTGGGGCTGGCCATATTCGTGTACGTCTCGCGGTACCGACTCTACTTGGCGGAGTCCTTCGCGGTCGTGCTCGCCAATATCGTGGCGGGTACCATTGCCCTCCCGCTCTGGAATTCGCTTTCGGGGTACCAGCAGAATCGCCTGCTGGTCTTCCTGGATCCCAACCTGGACCCGCGCGGCGCGGGGTGGAATCTGATCCAGTCCAAGGTCGCCATCGGGAGCGGCGGCCTCTTCGGGAAGGGATTCACGGAGGGGACGCAGAAGCGGCTCGACTTCCTGCCCGAGCAGCATACGGATTTCATCTTCAGCGTCATCGGCGAGGAGTTGGGATTCATCGGATCCCTGGTGGCGATCGCCGCATTCTTCTTCCTCCTCGCTCGGTTGGCGCAGTTGGCCGAGCGAACCGCAGATCCCTTCTCCGGACTCGTGCTCTTCGGGATCTTCGGGGCGTGGGCCGTCCACATCTTCGTGAACGTCGGGATGACGATCGGGCTCGTCCCGATCACAGGGATCCCCCTTCCGTTCGTGAGCTACGGCGGTACCTTCCTCCTGACCTGTTGGACGATGGCCGCATTGGCTGTGCGTCTAGGCGAAGAGGAGACGTAGCGAGCGCGACACCGCGTTTCCCTCCTCTTGCCCGTTGCCCGGGCGCGCCGGCGCCCGCCCGTCCTGATACCTGCTGAACCTCCGGAGAGGGGCCCACGCCATGGCATGGTTCCGAAAGGAAAAGAAGCCGCTCACCTCGGAAGCCCGTCGGGATCTCCCGGCGGATGTGTTCGACAAGTGTGAGGGGTGCGGGGAGATCCTCTACCGCGAGAAGCTCGCGCAGAATCTTCATGTTTGCCCCAAGTGCGGGCACCACTTCCGGGTCGAGCCGGAGCTCTACATCCAGATCCTGACGGACCCCGGAAGCTTCCGGGAGACCGATCGGGAACTCCGGAGCGCGGACCCCCTCCAGTTCACCGACTTGAAGCCATACAGCGCCCGTCTCGAGGCAGCGGAACGAAAGACCGGTCGAGGCGATGCCATTGTCACCGGTGTGGCGACACTGAATGGGATGCCGATCGCCCTCGCAGTGATGGATTTCGGCTTCATCGGCGGCTCGATGGGTTCTGTGGTGGGCGAGAAGATTGCCCGCATCGGGAGGCGGGCACTGGAAGAGGAGCGCCCTTTCCTCCTCGTCTCGGCGTCCGGGGGGGCCCGGATGATGGAAGGGATCTACTCTCTCATGCAGATGGCCAAGACCGCGACGGTCCTCGCGCGCCTTCACGAGGCCGGAATCCCGTTCCTCAGCATCCTGACCGATCCGACGACGGGGGGGGTCACGGCCTCCTTCTCGATGCTGGGAGACGTGAACCTGGCGGAGCCGGGTGCGCTCATCGGCTTCGCGGGGCCCCGAGTCATCGAAGAGACCATCAAGCAGGAGCTCCCCGACGGATTTCAACGCGCCGAGTTCCTGCTCGAGCATGGAATCGTCGACCGCGTCGTCGACCGGAGGGAGTTGCGAGAGACCACCCATCGCCTTCTGAGCCATATGTTTGCACCGTCGTCGGAAGCCACGGGGTGATCGGGGACGTTTCGGCAACCTCCATGAGGACGCATGAATTCGGGAAACCGTCGGACGAACCATTGTCCTCTCGCCTCTTCCCGCCGCTTCCGGGGGTCGTGCAGTGGGGACTCGAGCGGACCGAGCGCATCCTCTCGGCCATGGGCGATCCGCATCGAAGCTATCCCGTCCTCCATGTCGGGGGCACGAATGGAAAGGGATCGGTGGCCCGACTGTGGGCCGGGATCCTGCGTGCGGCGGGGTACCGAACCGGGCTCTATACCTCTCCGCACCTGGTGTCCTTTCGGGAGCGGATCCTCGTGGACGGCCGTCCCCTGCCGGACGCCTGGATGGAGGAGTGCTCCCGGGACCTGAGGCCCCTCTTCCTTCGGGAATCCCCCTCGTTCTTCGAGGCCGCCACCTGCCTGGCTTTCCTGGCCTTTCAACGCGCACGGGTGGAGGTGGCCGTCGTCGAGGTGGGGTTGGGCGGGCGCCTCGATGCCACCAATGTCGTGACACCGGTCGTCACGGCGATCACCAATGTGGCCCGGGATCACATGAACCTTCTCGGCGAGGAAATCCGCCAGATTGCGCGCGAGAAGGCCGGGATCCTCAAGCCGGGGATTCCGACCTTTACGGCGAGCGACGATGCGGAGGTTCTGGGTGTGCTCTCCGAGGAGGCCGCCGCCGGCGGGGGAATTCTGCGGCGAGTTCCGGCGCCGGATGGACAGACGACGCTCGATGGATCTCGCCTCCGCGTAGTGACGAGGCGATGGGGCGAGATCGATCTGGTTTCTCCCCTGGTCGGACGCCACCAACTTCGAAACATCGCGCTCGCAGTGCGCGCGCTGGAGGGACTGCCACCCCGCCTTCCCGTGTCAGAGGCCGCTCTCCGCGAGGGGGTCCTCCGCACTCGAATTCCAGGGCGGTTCCAGGTCGAGCGACGGGACGCGCAGTCGTGGATCTTCGACGCGGCACACAATCCGGCCGGTGTCTCCGCCCTCGTGCAGACGCTCGACGAGGTCGAAGTGCCGCGACCGCGGATCGCCCTGGTCGGTGTCCTGGCCGACAAGGAGTGGGGCGCGATGCTGAGTCAGTTGGCTCTCGGCGTCGATGCCCTCGTGCTCACGGTCCCCGAGTCGGCCCCCTCGCCGCGGCTCTGGGATCCGGCGCTCGCGGCTCAAGGTCTCCCGTCCGGTGTGGCCTCGGTCGTCCCGGACTTCGGAGCGGCCATGGAAGTGGTCCGGAGACGGGCGGGGAGTACCGGAAGCGTCGTCGTGACCGGCTCCGCCCACACCGTGGGAGACGCCCTGGCACGACTCGATTGGATCCCGGCGGAAGCCTTGCCCACCCCCTCCGAATCCGGGTAGATTCGCGCCATGCCGAAGGCCAAGAACGTGGCGAAACTCCCGGGATTTCGAGACTTTGCGCCCGAGGATTTCGCGTTTCGCAGTCGCATCTTCGATGCCTGGCGCCGGGTCTCCCGGCGCTACGGTTTTCTGGAGTACGACGGTCCCCCGCTTGAGGCGCTCGAACTCTACACGCAGAAGAGTGGCGACGAGATCGTCGGACAGCTCTACGACTTCGTGGACAAGGGTGAGCGCCACATCGCGCTGCGGCCGGAGATGACGCCTTCGCTGGCGCGTATGTTGGGCGAGCGGAGTCGCGCCCTCCCAAAGCCGATTCGATGGTTCTCGATTCCCCAACTCTTCCGGTACGAGCGGCAGCAACGGGGGCGCCTGCGCGAACACTTTCAATGGAATGTCGACCTCGTCGGAGAGGCAGGCGTGGAGGCGGACGCGGAGGTCCTGGCGACGGCCCTCGCCGGCTTGCAGGAGTTGGGACTCGGCCCCGACGACATCCGAGCGCGCATCTCCGATCGCATTCTCCTCTCGGAGCTTCTTCGAAGTGCCGGCGTTCCGGAAGAGGCGCTTCTCCGGACCTTCGGGATCGTCGACAAGATCGAACGCATGCGACCCGATGCCATTCTGGCCCGACTGCGCGATCCCGAGGGGGCGGGCCTATCGGAGGAGGCGGCGCGGCGCGTGCTGGGGCTCTTCGGAGTCTCGGGGTTGGATGCGGTGGTGGCGGCCTTCCCGGAGTCCGAGGCGGTCGCGTCCAGGGCCGCAGAGGTCCGGCGCTACCTCTCGGTATTGGAGGAGTTGGGGTTCGCCGACTTCGTCGAATTCGACCTGACGATCGTGCGGGGGTTGGCCTACTATACCGGGATCGTCTTCGAGGTCTTCGATCGACAGGGCGAGTTTCGGGCCATCTGCGGGGGCGGCCGATACGACCATCTCCTCGAGCTCGTAGGCGGGGATCCGCTCCCGGCGGTCGGCTTCGGGATGGGAGACGTGGTCCTCGGGGAGCTTCTGGTGGAGCGAGGGATCGCCCCGTCCTACGCGCGTCGCATCGACTACTTCATCGTCTCCGTCGATGAGTCGCTGGCCCCCGTTGCACGGCGAATCGGAGCGTCGCTGCGGTCCCGAGGGCATTCGGTGGCATACCCCCTGCGGGGCCAGCCGGTGCGCAAGCAGTTCTCGGCGGCATCCACGGAGGGAGCCGCAGAGGTCGTCATTCTCGGTCCCGACGAAGTCGCTCGGGGGATCGCGATGATCCGAGACATGGAGAGTGGGGAGGAGCGCGAAGTCCCTCTGGCGACGCTGGAAGTGAATTGAACACCCTTCCGGACGTCGACGACGGCGGAGAGGGTACCACCATGGGCTCCACGACTGGAGGGAATCGGACGGGTGACTGAGGAAGACGGCTTCGACGGAACACGCGAAGACATGGAGCGGGCGATCTGGCGCCTGAACCTGTTGGAATATGTGATCCTCGGTGCCGCCTTCTTTCTTGCCCTCGCCGGAGGTGGACTCGTGGCCTTCATCTTGAGCGAGGGCACGGCCCTTCCGTTCCGGCCCACCTGGGGGGTTATTTCTGTCCTTCTGCTGACGATTCCCGGCGTGCTCGTCTTCGGACGCGACCGCCGGCGGAACCGGTCCGGATCGAGCCGGACCGACCCATCACACGAAAACGGCGGCTAGCGAATGGCGGAGGACAGGGCTCTCACGCCCAGAGCGGAAGACTTCAGCGCCTGGTACAACGAGGCGGTGCTGCGCGCGGAGATGGCGGATTACTCTCCCGTGCGTGGAAGCATGGTCATCCGACCGTGGGGATACGGAATCTGGGAACTTATGCAACGGGCCCTGGACGACATGTTCAAGGCCACCGGGCACGAGAACGCCTACTTTCCCCTCCTCATCCCGATGAGCTTCATCGAGAAGGAAAAGGAGCATGTGGCCGGCTTCAAGCCCGAGCTGGCCGTGGTGACGCACGCCGGCGGGAAGGAACTCGAAGAGCCCCTCGTGGTGCGCCCGACCTCCGAGACCATGGTGTACTCGATGTATGCCAAGTGGGTGCAGTCGTACCGCGATCTGCCCATCCTGATGAATCAGTGGGCCAATGTGATGCGGTGGGAACTGCGGACCCGGCTCTTCCTGCGGACCGCGGAGTTCCTCTGGCAGGAGGGGCACACGGCGCACGCCACGGAGGCCGAGGCCCATGAAGAGACGCTCTGCATGCTCGGCGTCTACCGGACCTTCATGGAGGAATGGATCGGCATGCCGGTGGTCACCGGGCTCAAGTCCGAGTCGGAGAAGTTCGCCGGGGCCGTTCGGACCTACACCTGCGAGGCGATGATGCAGGATCGCCGGGCGCTGCAAGCTGGAACGTCGCACGATCTGGGGCAGAACTTTTCGCGGCAGTTCGGGCTCACCTTCCAGTCGGAGAGTGGGGAGGAAGCCTATGCCTGGAACACCTCCTGGGGGGTTTCCACCCGGCTCGTCGGCGCCTTGGTCATGACCCACGGTGACGATCAGGGGGTCGTCGTCCCCCCCCGACTGGCACCCACCCAACTCGTGATCGTCCCGATCCATCGGAAGGACGACGAGCGCACCGCCGTCGTCACCAAGGCGCACGAGCTGCGGGTCCGACTCGCGGAGGTCGGCGTGCGGGTGCGGGTGGACGACCGCGATCACCTGAATCCGGGGGCGAAGTACTACGAGTGGGAGCGAAAGGGGGTCCCCTTCCGCATGGAGATCGGGCCCCGCGACCTCGCCAAGGAACAGGTCGTGCTCGTGAAGCGGGTGACCGACGAAGGGGAGGACCGCAAGATCTTCCTGCCCGAGGCCGAGGCGTTGGCCAGCCTGCCCGCCCGACTCGAGGCATTCCAGAAGGAGCTCCTCGATCGGGCGCGAACCCGACGCGAGGCCAACTCCCACCGGGGCGTTCGCGACTTCGGTGAGTTGAAGGAGATCCTCGACGAGTCCGGGGGCTTCGTCTATACCGGATGGAGCGGCGATCCCGCCGTGGAGGAGCGGGTCAAGGAAGAGACGAAGGCCACACTCCGGTGCATCCCTGATCCGGAGTTTCGCTCCGATTCGGCCCCGGAGCATTGCATCGGAGGAGGTCCATCGACCCAGGAGGTCGTTTGGGCGCGGGCGTATTGACCGCCGTGGGCGAGGAAGGGCGCCTTCCTTCCGGGTTCGAGAGGGTGGACGGCGCGCTGACCTGTCGGGGGGTCGCGCTGGAGGAAGTCGCCGCCCGCTTCGGGACGCCGCTGTACGTGTACGATGTCGCGGGGGTAGAGGCTCGGGTGCGCCGCTTTCAGCGCGCCTTCTCCGGGATCGAGTTCCTCCTGGCCTACGCGGCCAAGGCCAACGGATCGCTGGCGCTCCTGAATCGGATCGCCGCACTGGGGGCCGGTGCGGACATCGTATCACACGGTGAGCTCTTCCGGGCACTACGAGCCGGCGTGCCGGCGGATCGCATCGTCTTCGCCGGCGTCGGGAAGCGGGAAGAGGAGCTGGTTGCCGGCCTGGAAGCGGGAATCCTGGCCTTCCACGTGGAGAGCGCGGGAGAACTGGCGCTGCTCGCGGAGGTCGCCGGAAGGATGGGGAAGTCCGCTCCCCTGAGCCTTCGCGTGAATCCGGATATCGACTCCCCGACGCCCCACGCCTATACCCGCACGGGCCACGCGGCCTCCAAGTTCGGAATTCCGCTCGGTGAGGCGGAGGCGCTCTACCGGGAACACTTCGGGGACCCGCGTCTCGACTTCCGGGGAATCGCCGTTCACATCGGGTCGCAGATCGTGGAACCGGAACCCTACCTGAATGCACTCGACGCCGTCCTGGGAATCGTGGACCGCCTCACGGCCGATGGCCTCACGCTGGGATATCTGGATCTCGGAGGCGGGTTCGGCGTCGGCTACGACGGGGAGGAGGGGTTCGACCTGGATCGCCTCACGGAGGCGGTCACGTCCCGCCTCCTTCCGCGCGGGCTGCGATTGATCCTCGAACCGGGCCGGGCGATCGTGGGGGAATCTGGGATTCTCCTCACCCGGGTGCTCTTCGTGAAGCAGGCGGGCGGGAAGACCTTCGTCGTCACGGACGGAGGCATGACGGAACTCCTGCGTCCGTCCCACTACGGGGGCTTCCATCGCATCGTCCCGGTCCGCGATCGCGCGGGGGCCCCGGCCGTCGTGAGTGACATCGTCGGACCGATTTGTGAGACCGGAGACTTCCTGGCCCTGGACCGCCCGCTCCCACTCCCGGAACCCGGCGACC
>JBBDLO010000034.1:0-1860 GCA_040878815.1 Gemmatimonadota bacterium
GCGCGGGCGTTGATTCCTTCCGTCAATCCCCATCTTCTTCTCCTTCTTGCTCGGGTTCACCAGCCTGCCTGCGTGCCTTCCTTCCATCTACTACGAGAGCCGACCCGGGACCGATCTCCCGGTCAACGAGAGTCCGCTGCGAACCGCCTCTCGGATCCTGTCATCCATGACCTCGGAACGTCGGATCGGTACCAATGGGTCGTCGACCTCTACGAAGCCACCGATCCATGTAACGATCCGGTTCCATGGTACCGTCTATAGAATACACTCAGTCGCCCTGATTTCGCAAGCAACATTCCTTCGGGTAGGTCGGCCACCGAGCGAGGCTTATTCGGACTGTTTTACCCCCATTGGGCGGCTGGTTGTTCCGTTCGAAGCCGGTTCATCGACATGATCCGGCCCCGTGGCCGTGGTATCGGACAGGTGCCGAAATCATCGGGATCGCGCTCGAGGATGCCGCGGAATCGGCGACCACCGCCGCGCCGGGAGAGCAAAGCCCCGAGGCTCGCCCCTACAGATCCAGGGAGGTCTGGGACGGACGAAAGGTCAGGCGGTGATGGGGCGAGGGCCCCCATTCCCGCAGGGCCCGGAGGTGTTCCGGAGTGCCGTATCCCTTGTTCGAATCCCAGCGATATCGGGGATATCGTCGGGCCAGGCGACACATCAGTCGGTCGCGACAGACCTTGGCGATGATCGAGGCACAGGATACGGAATGGATCCGTCCGTCTCCCTTCACGACAGCCTCGTGGTCCCATTCCACGTCACGCACGGGAAGGCCGTCCACGACGATGTGTCCGGGGTGGATCCTGAGTGCTCGCACAGCGCGGTCCATGGCAAGAGCCGTGGCCCGGAGGATGTCGAGCGTGTCGATCTCTCGTACGGAGGCGGCACCGATCCCGATCGCCGCAGCTCGGTCGAAGATTCGTTCGTACAGCTCCTCCCGCATCCCCGGGGCGAGCCGTTTGGAGTCCGTCGCGCCGTCGATACAGCACTCTGACGGGAGGATCACCGCCGCCGCGACCACCGGCCCCGCCAGCGGCCCCCGTCCGGCTTCATCGACACCGGCTACAGTGGAAAGACCCCGGCCCCAGAACCGTCTCTCGTAGTGAAGAGGGTCCTGGGGCCGGGGCCCTTCGGTGGAGCCTTTCGAAGGGGATCCGTCCTGCGACATGTTGTCGTCAGGTCGTCCGCTTTTCCTGGATCCGAGCGGCCTTTCCGCGGAGACCGCGTAGATAGTAGAGCTTCGCGCGGCGAACCCGGCCCCTTCGAACGACTTCGATCCCCTTGATGAAAGGAGAGTGGAGGGGGAAGACCCGCTCCACGCCGATACCCGCAGAGACCTTCCGGACCATGAAGGATTCGCCCATCCCTCCACCGCGACGGGCGAGGCATACCCCTTCGAACGCCTGAATCCGCTCCTTGTCCCCCTCCCGCACACGATACAGGACCCGAACCGTATCACCGGGTCCGAAGTCGGGAACATCTTCCCTGAGCGCTTCCTGTTCCAGCTCTCTGAGCAGATCAGCCATACCTGCCTCCGTCGTCTTGGTGCACCCGCCCGTAGCGGGCCGAGACATCAAGTATAATGTGCGGCGGAAGCGGCGTGAAGCCCTTCGATGAGACCGAGGGGACTCCGCCCGCAGGAATCCGAAACCGCCGGGTCACAGCCCCCGGGCTACGACGGTTCGCTCTCGGCCTTGTAACGCTCCCAGAGGTCCGGTCGCCGCGAGCGGGTCAGATCTTCAGCTAGCGAATGGCGGAAGTCGTCGATGCGTGCATGGTCGCCAGTCCGCAGGACACCCGGAACCTCATGGCCGCGATACTCGGCCGGTCGAGTCCAGGAGGGAGGGCTCAGAAGCG
>JBBDLO010000035.1:0-10273 GCA_040878815.1 Gemmatimonadota bacterium
CACTTCACTGGCCGGCACCCTCCGCCTTGCCTCGATCCGGCGCCAGAGGGCACGGTCGCCCTCCGAAACGGCCCCGATCAGGTCGAATCCGCCCCCCTCCGCGGTCTCCGCCACGACCGAGAGTCGGTGCCGCTCGAGGACGGCATCGATCGGATCGCGGTGATGCGCCCGAACGCCCATCAGCATGATGAAGACCCCGCCCTCCGATTTCGATTCCTGAAGGAGGAGCTTGGCGACCACCTCGTCGGCACACGAATAGTCGAGGACGGAAACCGAGGAGAGATCGACGAGGGAGAGCGCCGGCCGGGACAGTTCACCCAACTGGCTCTCGATCGCCTCGCGTACGGCCCGGCCGGTCGGCCGCGTAACCAGATGGGAATAGAGGCTCGCGACGCTGCGCTGAAGGATGGCGTGCACATCGAGGGCGTAGGCCTCCATTCGTGGACCCTCCTCGGGGCTCATGGTGCCTCCGCCCGCGCCGGCAGGATGATCGTGATCTGCGAACCGGGAAACGGCGCGAGGTTGTCTTCGAGGGGCGGCAGGTCTTCCCACTCCGGAACGTCGGCGATGCGGGCCGTCCCGCTCCGGATCGCGATGACTCCGTCCCACCGCCGCACCTGCTTCCGGATCTGCTGGATTCCCTGACCCCGGCCCTGATCCGGAAAGCGCGTCAGGCCATGGATGAAGGCGGCCTCGAGCGCCGTGGCGTCGCTCCAGCCCTCGGAGAATCGGCCGGAGTGCTCGGCGGAGAGCGATCCGCGAAAGCCCCTCCCCACATCGCCCACCCCGATCATGAGGACCTGTCGGCCCAGTCGCCGCTTCCAGAAGTAGCTCTGTGCCGATACCCACCCCGGGGCCTCCGCATGCTCCAGGATATTCTGGCAGACCTCCGAAAGGATCACGGAGAATTGGACCACCGCCGTGGGAGGGTACCCAAGCGTCTTCGAGAGGATCGCCCCCGCGCGATCCTGCACCCTTTCGACCACATCGTGGACATCCTGATTCCGCGTGACGGGGGTGATCTCGAGGAGCACCTCCGAATCCTTGGCGGGTCGCTTCGGGAGCCTCCCTCCCCCTTCGAAGAGCTCCCGCGCCACCTCTTCGAATCCCATCCGGGCGAGATACCCCGGTACGTCGCCCGAGTCGGGGAGTTGGAGCCCCGGGCGTGCACCCCCGGCGCGGTCCGCGGCCACCCGGCCGGCACCGAGGAGTCCGAGGATCCCCACCGGGTCGACCCATCGGAGGTGCCGGGCATCGAACAGAACCTTCTCTCCCGAGACGGCGTCCAGCTCAGAAATGAGTTGATCGACCGAGCGATAGTCGAGGGACGGGGGGACCTCTACGACCTTCATCGGGAGGGCTGCCCGGTGTCGACCTTCCCGGCCAGGAATCGGGAGAGCCCGCGGGCCCCCCGGTGCTGCAGATTGCGCGCCGCGAACCGGTTGGCAGTGGCCATGGCCTCTTCCAATGTGTCGCCGGCCAGAAGGCGGCCGTAGCAGGTGGCCCCCCACACATCTCCACACCCCGTCGGGTCTCCGGCCTGCAACTCCCGCTCTGCCGCCACCTTGGCGCTCCGGGTAGTGCCCGGCACCGCCAGACGACCCCGCGCCCCCGGCCAGGTGAAGGGATCCGGCCGAAAGCCTGCCCCGGCCACGTAGGCCGCCCCGCGGGATCCGAGCGTCACCGAGATGAGCTTGAGGCGGGGACCGACGATCCCGCCCGCCAGGGCCCACGGATCTCCATGCGCTCTCCCGAGAAGGGTGAACTCGTCTTCGTTCATCTGCACCGCGTCGAAGCACTGCAGCCACTCGGCCCAGTGCGGGAGCGCCCGCGGAATGCGGTCCCCGCGCGCGCCGATTCCCAGAAAGAGGGAATGAAGGTCGGCGTAGATCGGTCCCGAAAATCCCTCGCGGAGCGCGACTGCCGTCTCCAACTCCATCTCGAATCCGGAGATGAAGTTCACGTAGAGTGCATCGCAACCCGCGGCGCGGGGACCGAGCTCCGTCCACCCCCAGGGGGGCACGCCCCCGCTCAGGCGCTCCGCCTGGCGATGCTGACCTTCGTAGCGGAGCTCCACCCGGTTGTTCGGCTCCGGCACGACCTCGACCCCTCGATCCACCTGGACTCTGGGGAGGCTTCGGAGAAAGCGAAAGGCCTCTTCGGAAAGATCGCGGCCCACTTTGATAAGGGGAACGATCGTCCACCCGGCTGGGAGCGCCACGGAGAGCGCCTCCAGCGCGTAGCCGATCCCACCCCACTCCTCGGTGGATTCGCTCCGTCCGTCGCGGCGGTGGATCGTGTCCCAGACGAGCGTTCCGACGACACCGAGGGTGCGCCCTCCCGTCCCCCCGGCGGACCCCGGCTCAGTCATCCAGCGAGAGCACCGCCAGGAAGGCCTCCTGGGGGATCTCCACGGAGCCGACCTGCTTCATCCGCTTCTTCCCCTCCTTCTGCTTCTCGAGGAGCTTCCGCTTGCGCGTGATGTCGCCGCCGTAGCACTTGGCCGTCACATCCTTTCGGACTGGTCGGATGTTCTCGCGGGCCACGATTCGACTCCCGATCGTCGCCTGGAGGGCGACCTGATACTGCTGGCGCGGAATCAGCTCGCGGAGCTTCTTCACCAGCACACGCCCGTACGCTTCAGCTTTGTCCCGGTGGATGATGACAGAAAAGGCGTCCACCGAATCGCCATTCACCAGGATGTCGAGGCGGACCAAATCGTCGGCGCGGTACTCCAGGAATTCGTAGTCGAAGGCCGCGTACCCGCGCGTGCCTCCCTTGAGACGATCGTAGAAGTCCAGCACGATCTCGGCGAGCGGAAGCTCGTAGTCGAGTTCGACCCGTTCGCGATCGAGGTAGTGCATCCCCCGGAAGACGCCGCGACGCTCGTGCGCCAGCTTCTGCACGTTTCCGATGTACTCGGAAGGGCAGAGGATACGGGCGTTCACGAAGGGCTCGGCGATGCTCTCGATCACGCCGCGGTCGGGGAGCTTGGTCGGGGTCTCGACGCGGACCAACTCTCCGTTCGTGAGCGTCACATGGTACTCGACGTTCGGGACCGTGGTGATGAGTTGGACCCCGAACTCACGATCGAGCCGCTCCTGGATGATCTCCATGTGGAGGAGGCCCAAGAAGCCGCAGCGGAACCCGAATCCGAGGGCCGCGGAGGTCTCCGGCTCGAAGTGGAGCGACGCGTCGTTCAGCCGCAGACGGTCGAGCGCATCGCGCAGCTCCTCGTACTCGTCGGAGTCCGTGGGATAGAGCCCCGCGAAGACCATGGGGCGGGCCTCCTGGTACCCCGGAAGGAGCTCGGTCGCGGGGCGCTTGGCGTCAAGGATCGTGTCTCCGGGTCGCGTGTGGGACACCTCCTTGATCGCGGCTACCACATAGCCGACGTCGCCCGGTCCGAGCTGCGGGCGGGGAACCCGCTTGAGTTGCTGGACCCCCACCTCGGTCACCTCGTACGTCTCGTCGTGCGCGCCGAAGCCGATCGACATCCCCGCCTTCAGGATCCCGTCTACGACGCGAATGGAGGGGACGGCTCCGAGGTACTGGTCGTAGTATGAATCGAAGATGAGGGCCCGCAGCGGCGCTTCCGCGTCGCCGGTGGGCGGAGGCACGAGCGCGACGACCGCTTCCAGGATCTCGGGAATCCCCTTCCCTTCCTTCGCGGAGGCCAGAAGGACCGTCTCTGGATCGACGCCGAGGAGCTCGGCCACCTCGGCGCGGCGGCGCTCCGGCTCGGCGCCCGGAAGGTCGATCTTGTTCAGAACGGGGATGATCTCGAGCCCGGCGTCGAGCGCCAGGAAGAGGTTCGAGAGCGTCTGCGCCTGGATCCCCTGGCTCGCGTCGACGATGAGGAGCGCCCCCTCGCAGGCGGCGAGCGACCGGGACACCTCATAGGTGAAATCCACGTGCCCCGGGGTGTCGATCAGATTGAGATCGTACACCTCCCCATCCGGCGCCGTATAGCGCATGCGCACCGCGTGGAGCTTGATCGTGATTCCGCGCTCTCGTTCCAGGTCATTCGAATCGAGGACCTGGTCGCGCATGGCCCGAGAGTCGAGGGTGCCCGTCGCCTCGAGGAGCCGATCGGCGAGCGTCGACTTCCCATGGTCGATGTGCGCGACAATGCAGAAGTTGCGGATGTTCGAGATCGTCACGGATGGGGACGCCCGGTCAGTCGGAAGGTCGAGTGCGCTACGACCCGCAAGCTAACGAAGGGACGTGCCAGGACGGTAGCTGGGCGACGGAGCCGTTCATCGTGAATGAGCACAACACGCCCACGGCGACGTTGCGGCTGGGCGCGCGGTTCACTCCAGGGGGTCCTTACAGGACGAAGTGTTTCACTGAGACGCGGAGTTCACCACCCGAACCCAACAGCGACCACGATCTCGTGTTCCCAGCGTCCCTCGTACCGACTGATCCCGTCCACGACTTCAAGCATCATGGGACGTCCGTTCCAGCGCAATCGCACACCGCCACCTACCATCCCAAGGGCGCTGAGCGCCGGTCGCCGCCTCGCCTCCCCTATCGGGAGGCAAGCGTAGTTATCCGCCCAACAATCGCCGCTTGAAGGAAGGTGAAGGAATCGTGCGCCGACGCCCGCCAGCGCATGTGCCCGCCCCGCTGCAGCCACGACGCTCAAGCTGGTCTGGAGAAGTGGCCCGCTGGGCCCTTTATATTCACACGAACCCCCACTACATGTGGGCGCAACCACTGTCGCCACCGGCCGTACCCAGGCACCGTCAATACCGGCACGCCATCCCAGCGTCGACCGTCGCCATTCTTCCCGCGTAATTCCAATCACGGGCGAGATGCCGAGCCTGTGATTGCCCACGAGGTTCGGACCGCTGAAGGGTACCTCGGAAACTGGGATGAGGGCACCAAGTTTCACGTAATGCCTCACATCCGACGGGCTCTGCGCCGCCCCCTCCATCGCACCCATGAACTGAGCGATGAACACGACGCACAAAACTTTCATGAGACGTGCCATTTATCCTCCTGAAAGGTAAGGAGCCCGTCTTACGGTGATGCTGCGACCAGAGACACGCAACCGGGAGGGACGCGATGTGTGAGAGCTGCACGACCTGACGTTTGAGTAGGAGGCGCTCTACGTGACCGTAATCGACGAATGGATCGAGACGGCCAGAGAGAAGGGTTGGAAAATCCCCGGGCCGAAGGGCCGTCGACTCATCTACGCCTGAACGCGCTCATCCTGCCACAGTAGCCCCACTCGGGGAAGTCCTCCCGCCCGACCCTCCCCTACCGCTGCTGAGGAGCCGACCCGGGTTCGGAGGTGCGACGCTGGAGAACGGGCCGACCCTGGGTCGATCCGGCGGAATCGCCGAGCGGGCCCGTGACCGGCGGAACCCCCGCTCCGGAGGCCGGTGTCGCACCGGATGGCATCGGCAGGACGCCCCGGACCGATGTGGATCCGGCCCCGCCGGTCGCCCTCACCCGAGCCTGCACGAGGGGCGCTCCGGACTCCCCTTGGGCGCGCTCTCTGAAAGCGAACTGCGGCTGTCCCGGATTCGGGGGCCGAGGGTATACCGACCGGTTTCCCTGATACCGCGAGGCCGGGTAGAAGTAGGGATCGTTGAAGATCACCACCCGGTAGTCCAGGCAGGCCTGCTGATAGGGATTCCAAGCCTCGAACGGTTCCGCCGTGTGACAGTTGTAGCAGAGGAAGCGAGGGAAGGAGAAAGCCTGTCCCACGTGGTACACGGTGAGATCCACGGCCAGGTTCGCCCGGGTGGGATCGGGGACGAGATCCCGGGCTACGGCGTCCAGGAGGACGAAGGGGTCCTCGCGTACCGGAGCTCCACTTGCGGCCAGGACGGCCCATTCGGCCGGTCGGCTCGAGAGGTTCTGGTCCCCGAAGGCGAAGGGGGTCTCGGACGCCAGCGCGAAGAAGTACCCTACGCCGGGCGCCTCTTCGATCTGCCAGTCCGACGATTGCGGAAAGAGGAGTCGGTAGTCCTGTCCTCCGCGGACCCGCTGGGGCTCCGCCAACACATCGGGGTAGAGAAGCCGGAGGACGCCGTCGGTGTCGAGGTGGAAGAGCGCTACGTACGCGTCCCGAGAGGCCCGGTAGTAGACGCGAGCACGGTCCCCCGCCTGAAAGACCGGGTCGAGTCCACGGTCGAGCCAGATTCGCGTCTCCATCGAATCGCCGGCCCCTGCCGAGGGGGCACGCTGTGCCCAGACGACCTCCGGGGTTCCGGAGGCGAGGGCGAGGGTGCCGGCCAGGAGGGCCGAATGAATTCGCATGGGGTCTCGCGGTGCGTCGTGGTTCGGGAGCGTGGGTATGATTTGGGAGTGCCGGTATGAAGCGTCGGTATGAATAGGAGCTAGTCCAATTCCAGCGAAAACGTTCCATCCCCACGGGGCCGCTGATAGCTTACCTGCACTCATGAACCCGACTCCCAACGCCCCCGGGCGCACGCGCCGCGGCGACCTCCTCTCCTCCGAGGAGCTCGCGGCCCTCGGTGGGCTCGAAGTGCTCGTCGAGGCCGTCGTGGAGGGTTTCTTCATGGGCCTGCACCGATCGCCCCACCGGGGGTTCTCTGCGGAATTCGCGGAGCTTCGAGGCTATCAGCCCGGCGACGAGATCCGACACATCGATTGGCGCATGTACGCGCGTTCGGATCGGTTCTATGTGAAGCAGTTCGAAGACGAGACGAATCTGCGGGCCTACATCCTCCTCGACGTGAGCGCCTCGATGGGGTGGAGCTCGCGGCCGGGATCCCTTCCGACCAAGCTCTGGTATGGCCGAACCCTCGCCGCCGCCCTCACGCACCTCCTCCTCCGTCAGGGGGACCGGGCCGGGCTCGCCCTCTTCGACGATCGAATTCGGGGGTGGCTCGCCGCGCGCGGAGGCCGACGGCAGTGGGTCGAAGCCCTCCGCCGCCTCGAGTCACTCGAGGCCTCGGGAACGACGGACGCTTCGAGTGCATTGAAGGAGGTGGCCCTCCGGCTCCGACGCCGAGGCCTCGTCCTCCTCATCTCCGACCTCCTGGTCGACCCCGAGCAGACGCTCCGCGCCCTCAAGTTCCTGCGGCACCAGGGACACCAGGTCGTGGTCTTCCACCTCTTCGATCCGGGAGAGCGGGATCTGACGGGGACGGGTGATGCTCGCTTCCGCGATCCCGAGACCGGAGAGGACCTGGTCGTCGATGTGTCGGATGTGCGCAAGGAGTACCGGGAAGCCGTGGATCGCGCCGTCGAAGAGTGGCGAGGCCGGCTGCGCCCCGCCGGCATCGAGTACGAGGTACTGGATACGGCGGGAGCGATGGGCCCGGGACTGCGGGCCTTCCTGCGCAAACGCGAGCGGATGAGTTGATCGGGCCGTGACAGTTCTCTCTCCCCTCCTCCTCCTCGGGCTCGCCGCCCTGGCCATCCCGATCCTCCTTCACCTCCTGCGGCGGCAGGAGACGCGGAGCCTCGACTTTCCGGCCCTGCGCTATCTGACCCGCACGACCCGGGAACAGGCACGGGTCATCCGACTCCGGCAGCTCCTCCTCCTCGCCCTCCGCATGATGGCGCTGGCGCTCCTGGTACTGGCCGCGGCTCGGCTGATCCTCCCCCTCGGTGGGCGGGATCATCCCCCGGCGGGGCTGGCGATCGTGATCGACAACGGCCTCACTTCGGGAGCGGTGACGGGGACCACCCGCGTGCTCGACTCCCTCCTCGTCCGCGCCTCGGAGGCGCTGGATCAGACGGGCGAGCAGGACCGCGTCTGGATTGTCGAGGCCGGAGAGCCGGGGAACCCCTCTCTCCCCCTCACTCCCAGCGAGGCGCGGGTGCGCCTGGCCGAACTCTCCGCCACCGATGTCGCCCCCGACCTGGGCGCCGCCGTCGATCGAGCGGAGGCCCTTCTCGAAGCCGGAGCACCCGAGGTGCGCGAAGTGGTGCTGGTCTCGGACCTCCGCGCGGCGGCCTTCTCGGACCGAAGCGAGGGCACCGAAGCCCGCGCGGTTCCGGTGCGCATCGCACCTCCACCCTCCTGGGGGGGCCCCAATCGAGGAATCGATCAGCTTCTGGTTTCCGGGGGACTCACGCCTCGCGCGGGCGACGCCGGCGAGCTCCAGGCACGGGTGGTCGGCCCCGGTGCGGAGGGGGCCCTGGTTCGCGCCTACCTGGGCGATGCCCTCGTCGGGACGGGCCGCGCCGGCGCGGACGGGTTCGTCCGGCTTCCGCTCCCCACGGTCGAGGCCGGCTGGGTCATCGGCCGCATCGAGATCGAACCCGACGACCTGAGAGGGGACGACGCCGCCTACTTCGCCTTCCGGGCCGTCCCTCCTCCGGAGGTCCAGGTCGTGGGGACGATTCCGACCTTCCTCGAGGACGCACTCGCCGTGCTCGAAGACGCAGGGAGGATCGTCCGGGAGGGTACCGGTGCCCCGCAGCTCCGGATCTTCGCCGCCGGCGCGGAGGCCCCGGAGATCGACGGCACTCCGCTCCTTCTGCTCCCTCCGGACGACGCGGCGCAACTCCCCGCCCTGAACCTGGTCCTGGGGCGTGCGGCGCCGGGGTGGCGACTCGTGGCGGAAGGCGTCGGCGAGGACGGGGAGCGCGAGATTGTCGGAGGGAGTCTCTCCTCCCTCCTTCCGGTCCTACCGCGGGTTCGCTTGGCGCATTCGATCGAATCCGGGGACGGGGCCGTGGCCGGGACGGCACTCCTGACCCTCTCGGACGGCCGACCCTGGCTCCTGCAGCTTCGCGGGACGAGTGGCCCGGTCTTCCTCCTCGGTTCCCCGCTCACGCTGCGCGCCTCGGATCTTCCGGGCTCCGCCGCCATGCTCCCACTGATGGACGCGCTGACGACCATCGCGGCCGGAACGCGGGAGCCCGCGGGGGTCCTGGCCGGAGAGCCGCTCCTGGCCCCCGAGGGGGCGCGCACCGTTCGCCTTCCCAGCGGTACCGACCGGGCCCTGGGTACGCGACAGCTCCTCTCCGAAACAGGGAGTGCGGGGATCTACGAGTTCCTCGGCGACGAAGGGGCCGGCGTGGGGTTCGTCGCCGTCAATGCGAGTACACCCGAATCCTTGCCCGCCTTGGAGCCGAGTGAGGTGGCCCGACGGCTCGGCGCCGATCCGGACGCCCTCACGGGGGACCGCCCCTGGCCGGAGGCCGTCCTCGCGGACCGGCGGGGTCGTGAGGTGTGGCGGCCGCTGGTGGCCGTCCTCTTCCTGGTCCTCTTGATGGAGGGATGGCTCGCCTCCTATGGCGGGCGAGGCACCCGAGTGAAGAACCGTGCCGACTGAGACCGGCGCTCCCTCGACCCCGCGGCACCACGCCGTGCTGGAGGCACTGGCGACTGCCCCGCTCCTGCGCGAGCTCCGCGCCCGGCTCCCCAAGGGGAGCGATCACCTCACCATCGGGGGCAACGTCGGTTCGGCAGGGTCCGCCCTCACAGCGGCGCTGCACGAGGCGAACCCTGGCCGCATCTTCGTCGTCGTGGCGACCGACCCCGAACACGCGGCCCGCATCGAGGCCGATCTGGAGTCGCTTCTGGGGACCGGCGCACCCCACCTCTTTCCGCAGACGGAGACCCGCTTCTACTCCGACGAGGAGGGCGACCCGCGGATCGATGGGCTCCGCGTCGAGGCAGTCGAGGCGCTCCTCGGTGGGTCTGGACGTCTCTTCGTCACCACGCCCCGTGCCCTCCAGGAACGGATGGCGATGCCCGACCGCGTGGCCCGACTCCGACTCGCCCTCTCGGTCGGCGAAGAGATCGGATTCTCCCTCCTCGTCGAGGAGATGGAGGCCATGGGATATCGACGCGTCCCGCTGGTCGAGGAGGTCGGACAGTTCTCCGTGCGAGGCGGCCTCCTCGACATCTTCTCGCTAGGGCTGTCGGATCCGGTACGCATCGAGTTCTGGGGGGACGAGGTGACCTCGATTCGCCTCTTCGACGTCACCGACCAGCGTTCGAATACGAAGCTCACGACGGTGCAGCTTCTCCCCGCCTCCTTCCGGCCCAGCCAGGGCGCGGGAGGACCTTCGGTGCTCCGATCCTTCCTCGAGGTCCTCCCCACCGACACGGTGTTGGTGGGGTTCGAGGGAGCGCACTGGGAAGAGGAGTTTCGCAAGAACTGGCAGCAGGCTGAGGGGATCCGCTCCGACCGCGAGGAGGGCGGTGAGTCGCTGGCGGGCCCGGAGACCCTCCTCCTTCCGGCGCCCGCCGCCGCCGACCTCGTGCAGGGCCTCCCGGTGCTTCGCATCACCAGAGAGCGCGATCACCCCCTCTCCCTCGACGCATCGCCCC
>JBBDLO010000036.1:0-59037 GCA_040878815.1 Gemmatimonadota bacterium
GCAAGAGTAAGGCTCGTGCAGCCCGGCAAAATGGTCTCAAGGGTGGCCGGCCACGCAAAGCTGCAACCGAGAAGTCCGGGGCCGCGAAACGATCGAAGAGTCCCGCCTAGCGATCCCGCGGAGCACGAGCCCCGCTCAGCGGCAATCCGTCGGTATTGCTGACCGCCCGGATACTGAGGAAAAGGGCGATCCCCAAGAACCACCGCTCCATCCGCCTTCCGCTGTGACCTTCCGGCATGACGCCCTCTCCGTGACTGGCTGGTTACCCAATTGAATCCTTTTCGTGAGCGAAACCCCGGCTTCGTCGCCGCAGCTTTCTACCGGTACGGCTTCCCTGGGGACACCTTCCCCGCCGGATGATCCCTTGCTGAGTATGAAAACCCATGAACCTCCTCCATCGAAACTCCCGCGCCGCAGGCCTGACCGCGGTCACCCTCTTGGCTGTGTCCGCCTACTCGACGTCTCCGGCTGCCGCCGTCCACCCCTCACACTGTTTCGCGAACGGGGTCGAGCTCACGCCGCACCCCTTCGCCGGATTGACGCAACCCGCAGCCGCTCCGGATGAACTCCTGGCCCTTGTAGAGATTCCGGCCGGGAGCGCCGTCAAGTACGACCTCCACCATCCGTCGGGACGGATGGTGGTCGACCGGTTCCTCACCATGCCCATGGCCTATCCCATCAACTACGGAGTCCTCCCCTGCACACTCGCGGGAGACGGCGACGCACTCGACATCCTGGTCCTCACGCGGGCTCCGCTCGCACCGGGCTCCGTCATCCGCGTTCGCCCGATCGGAGTCCTCCGGATGCTCGATCGCGGCGAAGAAGATCACAAGATCCTTGCCGTTCCCCTCTCTTCGGTTGATGCGACGTACGACGGAATCGCCGCAGCCACCGATCTTCCGCCCGACGAACTCGCCCGGATCGAGGCCTTCTTCGGCGTGTACAAGGAGCTTCCACATCCTCCGGCCGAGGTCCAGGGGGGACCGTGGGAGGGTCCCGCCGCCGCCCTCACCCTGGTGCGCTCCGCGATGGCCACGGCCGCTGCGCCCACGCTGCACGATTGAAGAGACCCGCCGGGGTGGGGAACGGGCGGGCCCCGAATTCCCTGGTAGTAGCGCAACAACTGATTCGTCAGGTTGTTCGCTTCGAAGAAGAACTGGACCTGCCGGGTGATCAGGATCGTCCCATTGAGGTCGACGTTCACCTGATCGTCATAGTACCGGTCGAAGAACGTCGACTCCCCGACGGATCCCGGATCGATGAAGTCGCTGGTGTAGTTGAACGACTTCCGCAGTCCGAGGCGTCCGTAGTCGTAGGAGGGGGAGAGGATTGCGGTGTGTGCCGCCGACCCCGGGAAAGGTCACCCGGGGACATCGCGGTCCTCTCACGGGAGAGGAAACCGCATCGTACCGGGGGCGTGAATGGGAGGTAACGAGGAAGGGATGGGGGGAACCGCAGGAAGCGGAGCGGTCCTATGGGACTCTGACTCTGAAGTGCCGGGAGCGAGACTCGAACTCGCAAGGGGTTTCCCCCAGAGGTTTTTGAGACCTCCGCGTCTACCGATTCCGCCATCCCGGCGCACGAATAACCTATCCCCGAGGAGCCCGGTTGTGCAGGGGACCTGCGAATATCCGAGAACCTCACCGCTGCCACTGCCGTCGCACGGAAACCCTCAGCCCCGCCCGCCGTCGATGCGGACCTCGATATCCCGCCACCTTCCCTGACGAAACCTGACCACACTCAGCAGCGCGCGCGTGGCGTGTCCAAGGACGATCGCGAGCCAGATATCGCCGGCTTCGAGACCCCGCA
Organism: Gemmatimonadota bacterium; assembly: GCA_040878815.1. Lineage (GTDB taxonomy): Bacteria > Gemmatimonadota > Gemmatimonadetes > Longimicrobiales > Gaopeijiaceae > JBBEBG01. The sequence goes on from JBBDLO010000036.1 coordinate 1,810, forward strand.
TCGCATCAATCGCGGCACACAACCCCAGCGGCACGATGAGCTGCGAGACGATGGAGATGTACAGCGGGCTCCTCGTATCCCCCGTACCCTGAAGCCCCGCCGTGTAGGTGAGGGCCACCGTCACGAAGAAGCCCGAGACGGCCAGGTAGGAAAGGAGTTGTACGCCCAGGTCGACGACGACGGGTTCCGTCATCCCGAACACCCCCAGGAGGACGCGCGGAATCGTGACGAAGAGCGCCCCGATGAGGAGCGCCATCGCCACCCCGAAATACACTGCGACGCGGACGGCGTGCACCGTTCGATCCGGACGGCCGGCCCCGAGGTTCTGGCCGGCGACGGCCGCCGCCGCCCCCATGAGTCCCACCGACGTCCAGGTGACAAGTGAGAAGAGCTCAGTGTACCCAACGGCATACACGGCCTGTGCTTCCGCGCTGCGTTCCAGACCCCCGACGAAGCGGAGGAGGACCACCCCTCCCACATTCATCGCGATCCCCTGGACCCCTGTGGGGAGCCCGAAGCGAAAGAGTTCCCGGATGATCCCCCAGTCCAGACGCCAACTCATGCCCCGCTCGAAGGCGACCACCGCCCGATTCGAAAGGAGCAGCGCGAGCACGATCACGCTGATGATCCCCGCCGAGATCACGGTCCCCATGGCCGCGCCGGTCGTTCCAAAGGCCGGAATGGGTCCGAATCCGCGAATCAGGATCACGTTGAGGGTGATGTTCAGGACGGTCAGGAGGATCCCGAGCCGCAGGGGAGTCGTGGCGTCCCCGGCCGAACGAAAGGCTCCGGCCGTCATGAAGAACATCATGAGTCCGAAGGAAAAGACGAACATGATGCGGAGGTAGGGGAGCGCCTCGGTCGTGACCTCGGGCGCCGCGTTGACGAGCCCGAGCAGGTAGGGAGAGAACACGTACCCAAGGGGCGCCATCACCCCGATGGAGAGGACGGCCGCAGTGAGGAACGCCTGATAGACGGTGCGATTCACCTTCCGGGCGTCGTTCTGCCCCGCGAATCGTGCCACCAGGATCCCCATCCCGGTGAAGACCGAAACGATGAAGACGATGACCACCAGAAAGATCTGCCAGGCGACTCCGATCGCCGCGTTTCCCACGAATCCCACGTAGTGCCCGACCATCGCATGGTCGATGATCCCCTGGAGCCCGCCGATGACATTCTGGAGCATCGTCGGCCAGGCCAGGCGCCAGACGGCACCCGGAATCGGACCCTCGACGATGCGACGGTCGAACCCCCTGGATACGAGTGGTTTCTCGGCCAAGCGTGATGGGGGGAGCGGGAGGGGCGGGATCGAGGACCCCGGAAGATGTCGGCCGCACCCTGCTTTCGCCATACCACGGGGCGGGTTGCGGCCGCAGGCCTCGGTTCGCTTCCCTGTCCTCCCGGTCGAAACTTTCGTAACCTTAAGGGCTTTCGGAGTGCGCCCGATCGATGCGCCCCGGCCCAGCAAACCCGACCTGGAAGGAGCGAAATTGGGAACCCAGTTGAAGGATCCATTCGGAGCCCTCACCACCGTCGACCTCCGCGAGGGTTCGACCTCGCTTTACAGGATTGCGCGGCTCGAAGAAGAGGGCCTCACCTCGATCGACCGCCTCCCCTTCTCGATTCGCATCCTTTTGGAGAACGCGCTTCGGCACGCCGGAAAGGGATACGTCACGGAAGATGACGTCCGCGCCGTGGCGGCGTGGAGCCCCAGTAACGCCGGTGCCAACATCCCCTTCATGCCGACCCGCGTGGTCCTCCAGGACTTCACCGGCGTCCCGGCGGTTGTGGATCTGGCGGCGATGCGGGCTCGCCTGGCGAGCCTCGGGGGGCGTCCGGACCGGATCAATCCCCAGGTCCCGGCGGATCTCGTCATCGATCACTCCGTCCAGGTCGACTACTTCGGGAACGCCGACGCGTACCGGATGAATGTGGCCAAGGAATTCGAGCGCAATGGCGAGCGGTATGCGCTGCTCCGTTGGGCGCAGAAGGCCTTCGAGAACTTCAGCGTGGTGCCTCCCGGAACCGGGATCGTCCACCAGGTGAACCTCGAGTACCTGGCCTCCGTCGTGCATCGGCGAGAAGAAGCCGGCCTCCCGCTCGCCTTCCCCGATACGTTGGTGGGAACCGACTCCCATACGACGATGATCAATGGAATCGGGGTGGTGGGTTGGGGAGTGGGCGGAATCGAGGCCGAGGCGGTCCTACTCGGCCAGCCTTACTACATGCTGATGCCCGAGGTCGTCGGAGTGAAGATCACGGGAACGCTTCCGGAAGGGTCCACGGCCACGGACCTCGTCCTCCGGGTAACGGAGCTGCTCCGCAAGCACGGCGTCGTGAACCGTTTTGTGGAGTTCTATGGCAAGGGGCTCTCCTCGCTGACGCTGCCGGACCGTGCCACCATCGCGAACATGTCTCCCGAGTACGGGGCCACCATCGGCTTCTTTCCGGTCGATGATGAGGCGCTACGCTACCTGGAGGGGACGGGAAGGAGCCCGGAACTGGTCGAACGGGTGGAACGGGTGTCGCGGGAGCTCAGCCTCTTCCGCACGGACGATACGCCGGACCCGGAGTACACCACCTCGCTCGAGCTCGATCTCTCTTCGATCGAGCCCTCGGTGGCAGGCCCGCGGCGACCCCAGGACCGAATCGCCCTCGCAGATCTGCGGGAAGGGTTCCTGCGCGACCTCGACGGGCTCCTGCCACAGGGGTTCTCGCTTCCCAAGAAGAACGACGAGATCGCTACATGGAAGGACGAAGGCGGTAGTAGCGCGCGGGTGACGGAAGAAGGCGAGGATGCTCCCGAGCCGTCCTCCGCGACCGGTGGGGACCGTCACTCCGCCGCAACGCTGGTCCGCAGCACAGATCCTCGTACGGTGACGGTCGAGCTCGATGGGAAGTCGATGGAAATCACGGACGGGACGATCGTGATTGCGGCGATCACCTCCTGCACGAACACCTCGAACCCCTCCGTCATGGTGGGGGCCGGCCTTGTGGCCAAGAAGGCCCTGGCCCGGGGGCTCGACGTGAAGCCCTGGGTGAAGACCTCGATGGCTCCAGGCTCGAAGGTGGTGACCGATTATCTGGAGGCGGCCGATCTGCTGACCTCGCTCGAAGCCCTCCACTTCGATGTGGTCGGGTACGGGTGCACGACCTGCATCGGGAACTCGGGACCTCTGGCCGAGCCCCTTGCGGAGGCCATCAAGGAGAACGGATTGGTCGTCTCGGCCGTCCTCTCCGGAAATCGCAACTTCGAAGCGCGGATTCACCCCCTGGTACGCGCGAACTACCTGGCCTCGCCGATGCTCGTGGTCGCGTTCGCCTTGGCGGGCCGCGTCGATATCGACCTCAGGAATGATCCCATTGGCATCGGTTCGGACGGAGAGCCGGTCTATCTGCGGGACATCTGGCCCAGCCAGACGGAGATCCGGGATACCATCCGCGCCTGCCTCAAGCCGGAGATGTACCGGAACCGCTACGCCGAGGTCTTCGAGGGGGACGACCTCTGGCAGGCGCTCCCGCTCCCGTCGGGCGACGTATCCCTGTACGAGTGGGACGACGACTCCACCTACGTCCAGAATCCGCCCTTCTTCGAGGGACTGAACCTCGACGTGCCGGCCTTGGCCGATATTGAGGGCGCCCGGGTTCTCGCCTTGCTGGGGAACAGCGTAACCACCGATCACATCTCCCCTGCCGGGGCGATTCCCAAGGACGAGCCCGCCGGTCGCTATCTCCAGGAGAAGGGCGTGAAGCCCTGGGAATTCAACACGTTCGGCGCCCGCCGTGGAAATCACGAGGTAATGATGCGGGGCACCTTCGGAAATGTCCGCATCCGCAACCTCCTCCTCGAGAGCAAGGAAGGGGGATACACGAAGCACCTTCCGGAGGGCGAGGTCATGCCCATCTACGACGCCGCGATGAAGTATCAGGCGGAGGGCACCCCGCTGGTGATCCTCGCCGGGTCGGAGTACGGTGCCGGATCCTCTCGGGATTGGGCGGCGAAGGGAACCGGGCTCCTGGGCGTGCGGGCGGTGATCGCCTCCGGATACGAGCGGATCCACCGTTCGAATCTCGTGGGGATGGGTGTTCTTCCCCTGGAGTTTCCCGAGGGCAAGACCGCCGCGGAGCTGGGACTGAATGGCACCGAACGATTCGACATTCGGGGGATCGCCGCGGGTCTGGCTCCAAACTCGACCGTAGAGGTGGTGGCGCGACGCGACGACGGGACCGAGATCCGCTTCGAGGCCGCGGTTCGCCTCGACTCCGAGATCGACCTGGAGTACTACCGCAACGGCGGGATCCTCCACACGGTCCTGCGGAAGATGGGTCGAGGGGAAATGTAGAGCGCGGTACTTCGCGCTACTGCATTTCCCAGGGTTCGTATTTGGTCCGAAGCGCCACCGGCGGCCCCAAGATCTCGGTGAGCACGACGGCCTGTCGCACGTCCTCGTGATTCGCGGAGAGCAGAAGCTTTGCGTACGGGGAAGGCCGGCGGCGAGACCGGACCTCGGGCGGAGCGCCCAGCGTTCGGTCCGTCCAGGCGCTCCCTCCTTCCTCTGGGAGACCGAGCGACGTCGCCCGACCCGTGGTGGCTCGAGGCCGGCGTGGCGTGGAGCCCCGCCCCTCGCGGGAAGGCACGGGGAGAAGGTCCGGAAGCGGGGATGAGGACGGATCGAGGCGCCGACCCGGCTCGACTTTTCGTCCCGCCTGCACCGCACGGTCCGGGAATTCCTCCTTCTTCGCAATCGGCGGAAGTGCCGGCCGGTTCGATCGCACCTCCTCTTCTACCTCCGGAGCCTCCTTTCCGATCGTGGCCTCTCCGGTCAGGATCGCCCAGAAGTCCTGCGGAATCATGGAATCCGAGGTCTCCCGTCGCTCCTCTGATCCGCGCGATGCGGAGGGTGCGTCGACTTCCCTCGAAACGTCGGAGGGGCGGCCGCTCCAGCGGTCCTCTTCATCGATTGTCGCTACCGGATCCGAGGCGTCCTCTCCCTGCTCCTCCCGATCCATCTCCTCCATCCGGCGCTTCTTCTTCTGCCCCCTCGCCACCGCGTCGAGAATCGACGCGACGACGAGGATGAGCACGAACATGACTTCGAATCCTCCATCCATGGACTTCGGTCTCCGGTCCGATCAGGAAGAGGTAGAATCAGAGTCTCGACCGCCACTCTGATCCGGGCCCCCGGCGATCGAGGAACGCATCGAGGTGTCGGATTCGACGTTTCGATACCGCATGTAGTCCATGATCCCCATGTTGCCGTCCCGGAAGGCCGCCGCCATCGCCTTCGGTACCTCGGCCTCCGCCTCGACAACGCGAGCGCGCATCTCCTGAACCTTCGCGATCATCTCCTGCTCCAGCGCGACGGCCATCGCCCGCCGCTCCTCGGCTCGTGCCTGCGCGACCCGCTTGTCCGCCTCGGCCTGATCGGTCTGCAGCTCGGCCCCGATGTTCTTCCCCACATCGACGTCCGCGATATCGATGGAGAGGATCTCGAAGGCCGTGCCCGAATCGAGCCCTCTGGATAGAACGGTCTTGGAGATGGAATCGGGATTCTCGAGCACCGCCTTGTGCGAGTCGGAGGACCCGATCGAAGACACGATCCCTTCGCCGACGCGGGCCAGGATCGTCTCCTCACCGGCGCCACCGACCAATCGATTGATATTGGCGCGTACCGTGACCCTCGCGACGGTGATCAACTGGATCCCATCGCGGGCCATCGCCGAGATCCGTGGCGTATTGATGACCTTCGGGTTCACCGAAACCTGGACCGCCTCGAAGACGTCCCGTCCCGCGAGGTCGATGGCGGCCGCCTGCTGAAGGGTCAGGTCGATATTCGCCTTGTCGGCCGAGATCAACGCACGCACGACACGATCGACCCTCCCCCCGGCGAGGTAATGGGCTTCCAGATCGCCGACCGTCATATCGAGTCCGGCCTTGGTCGCCCAGATGAGGGGGCGAACGACCTCCGGTGGATTCACCTTCCGGAGACGCATCCCGATGAGGTACCCGATTCCCACCCGAGCCCCCGCGGAGATGGCCTCGACCCAGAGCCGGAGCGGGATCGCCCAGAGGAGGATGAGAACCAGAACCACCACGCCCAGAAGGGCCAGGGCCTGCATGCCGAATACGAGATCTTCATTCATTCCGAATGGTCTCCACGGAGAAGGGGGCTACTTGGATGTAGGGAGGGCACGCACGACATGTCGATACCCTTCGGATGCCACGATTCGAATCGGACTGCCATGCTCGATCCACTCGGATTCGCTTACCACGTCGACCCGTTCATCCGCAAACTGACCCGTGCCGGACGGCCGAAGGTCGGTGATTGCGACTCCCTCGGCCCCGAGGAGATCCGCCCGGCGTTCCTGAGAGACGAATCCCGTGTCCCGGCTCGTCTGCTGGCCGAGGAAGATACCCAGATTGGTCAGGCGGCGATTCTCGGGCAAGCGCTTCAGGAGAACCCAGGAGCTCAGCATCACCAGGGCAATGGCCCAGAGAAGGACGCCGCCGGCACGTGTGAAGTCACCCGTGGTGGGGAGCCCACCCAGGAGCGACATGAACACCCCCGTGAGCACGGCAAGTGTTCCCAATGCCGCGAAAACGCCGACGCCTGGGATCAGGAAGGCCTCCACCAACAGCAGGACCACCCCGGCCGAAAAGATCAGGACCCCCTCGAATCCGGCGAGCCCGACGATCAGGTGCGACCCGAAGAAGAGCGACAGGGCGAGGCCGCCTGCGACTCCCGCCACTCCGATTCCGGGCGTGCGAATCTCGATCAGGAGTCCCAGGAATCCGAGCGAGAGCAAAAAGGGCGAGACGAGAGGGTTCGAGAGGAATCGGACGATTCGCTCGGCCCAGTTGACCTCCATATCCACAATGGCATTCCCCGTCGTCCCGATTTCCGCCATGAGGGCATCCCAGTCGGCGACCTCGACGGCGTACCCGAGACTCACGGCCTCTTCGGTGGTCAGCGTCAGCAGACTCCCGGCATTGCTCACGCCCGTGACCTCGATTCCCTCGTCCACCATGGCCTCCGCCACTGCCGGATCGAGATTCCGTGCCTCGGCCAGAGAACGCATCGTGCTCCGCATGGCCGAGACGATCTTCTCCGGAGCACGGGCACCGTCGGCCGTCACGGGCGTGACGGCCCCCATGTTCGAGCCCGGGCGCATGTAGATGCGGTGGGTCGCGAGCGAAATCATCGCCCCCGCCGAGAATGCGCGGCGATTGATGTAGGCGAAGACCGGCACTTGTGAGTCGTTCAGGGCGTCGGCGATCCGTTCCGCCGCATCGACGCGTCCCCCCGGGGTGTCGATGTCCAAGACGACGGCCGAGGCACCGGCAGCGACCGCCTCACGCAACCCTCTTTCGATGAATGGCGCGAGACCCAGCTCAACCTCCCCCGTCACGGGCACGCGGTAGACGGGTCCCGAACGGGGGGCCTGCGGCTGGCCCTCGACTTCCCCAGGCGGATAGGCCAACAGCGAAAAGACGACCGCCAGGGTAGCCACGCTGAAACTCTTGGAGGAACGCATCGCTCCGTTCGCCTCGTATTAAACCGTGAAGGCCCGGTGGGAACCGATACCCACTCTCTAGTGACACTACCCCACTATACGATTCCGTGCCGAAAAACCTTCGACCCCAAAGCGGACAGGGGGTTCAGCCTAGCAGCCTTGACCTTCGGCGCGACTGCCCGGTAGCTTGGCCGATGCATCGCAAACCTGAGGATCCCAGGGAAGGGCTTTCGCGCCTCTTCGGCGACGATGTCGCACGAGAGGATGTGCGCGTTTCCGCCTTGGGGGATACTCCTTTCGGAGTCGACCCATCATCCCGCGTTCGTGCGTCCGTCGTTCGCCTACGAAGGGTCCGCTCCCAGGTCGGCGCCGAGGGGCTGACTCCGGCTGCGACACGCACCCTCCTCGATGAGGTCATTCAGGCGCTCGAAGCGGTCGAGGAAGGGCTGGCGGCCGCTCACCGCCCTGTCCCCGGAGGAGACGAATGAACGCCGAGTCCGTTACTCCGGACCCCACTTCCGACCTCGATCCCGAAGAGGCCATGGCCGAACTGGAGCGCCTCCGGGACCGGATCCTGGCCGTCGATGCGGCCCTCATCCAGACCCTGGCCGAGCGCCAGGAGTTGGTCATGCAGATCGGCCGAGCCAAGGCGGCCCTCGGGCTTCCGGTCCTCGATCCGAGCCGGGAAGCACAGGTGGTGAGACGGGTCGTGGCGCACGCGCGCACGGTCGGCCTCGAGGAAGAGACGATTCGGGACGTCATGTGGCGAATCATCGCCTCCGCACGAAACGCACAGGGCGAACGCTAGAAGCCTGTCGGACAGGTGGGGGCCGCGAGAGTCGAGAGTCCCCGTCTCCCCCCGGATCAGCCCCTACTGGTCCCCGATGGGACGGCCTACGCCGGCGAGTGACGCTACCAATCGGTGGGAGTCTCCCAGCGGCACCCGCACCAGATAGGCCTCCCCCGGAGGAGTCGTTCCCCGCACGAGGTGCGGGTTCAACTCCCGAATCAGCGTCGGCTCGGCATCCAAGGCCTGCGCTACGCGGGTGAGTGGCGTTCCGCCGGGAACCAGAACCCGATCGAACAGATACGGGAGGGACTTCTCGACGTCGAATCCGAAGTGCTCGGCCTCCTGGGCAAGCAGGGTGGCCGCCAGGATCTTCGGGACGTACTCCCGAGTCTCGCGTGGAAGGTGCGCACTGATCCGCCAATAGAGATCCTCGTCTTCCGCCTCCGCGAGCGAGAGTCGCTCGCGCTGAAGGGCGCGCGTTACCGCGGCGGGACCGGCATTGTAGGCCGCGGCCGCCAGATACCAGGAACCGAACATGCCGTGAAGCTCCTCGAGATAATCGAGAGCGGCGTCGGTGGCCCGAACCGGGTCCCGTCGTTCGTCCACCCAGTAATCCACGGTAAGGCCGAAGGCGCGCGCCGTGGCGCCCATGAACTGCCACACCCCCGTGGCCGACACTCGCGACGTGGCCGAAGTCAGGAATCCTGACTCAATCATCGCGAGATAGAGGAGTTCCTCGGGCATCCCGCGCTCATGCAAACGATCACGGATGAGGCCCCCGTATAGCCCTTCTCGGACGAGATAGCCCTCGAACGACGGTCGCTCCGCGCCGAGAAACCGGTGAACCCAGCGCTCCACCTCTTCGTTCACGGCCATGGGGAGCCGCGTCTCGAGGAGGGCCGCGGTGGCCTGCGGAACCTCGGGAAATGTCTCTTCGTCTGCGGAAAAGGGCCGATTGGACAAGGAGGCGAGCGTGATGAGGGAGGCCGCCATGACCGCCATCACCGAAAAGGCCCACTTGACCGGTGCCGGAAAGTTCGAAATCCGATCCCGATCGGTTGTGCCCGAGTGTGACGGAGAGGTACTTCGATCGCGATTCCCTTCGTCCATCATCGCCATGCGCAAACCTCCGTCGCAGGTGGACAGAACAGGGCTACTACGCCGAAGACCACGGGAAGGATCCCCTTGCCCCCGAAGGGGTTAGGGGAAACAAATGAAGTTGAGAAAATCAGTCGGTCGGATAGACGGATACGGCGGGCCGGCGGCGGATCGTCTCGAACTTCACGACCCCATCGACCACGGAGAAGAGCGTATCGTCGGTGGCGCGACGAACATTTCGCCCCGGATGGAAGCGCGTGCCTCGCTGCCGCACGAGAATCCCACCGGCTCGAACGGATTCGCCGCCGAACCGCTTGACGCCCAGGTACTGCGGATTGCTGTCGCGCCCGTTCCGGCTGGAGCCGACGCCTTTCTTATGTGCCATGGGAACCCTCCCCTGGTAACCCTGCGTTTGTCTCTAGACGGCCGACTCAGGCAACGATCTCTTCGACCCGGATTTCGGTGTATCCCTGCCGGTGGCCCTGCTTCTTGCGGTAGCCCTTCCTGCGCTTCCGCTTGAATACGATCACCTTGCGGTCGCGCCCGTGTCCGACCACTTCCGCCCGGACCTTAGCCCCATCGACTGTGGGTGCACCGATCTGCACGGCCTCTCCGTCGGAAAGAAGGAGGACGTCGTCGAAGGTGACCGTCTCCCCCGCCTCTGCATCGAGGGTTGGGACTCGGAGTCGCTCACCGGCTCCGGCGCGAAACTGTTTGCCACCCGTACGAAAGACCGCGTGCATCATCGTCCTCGATCCTGTGCTGGCCTGGTGTTCAGAAATACGTCAGCCTGGAAATTTCATGCGAGGCGCCCCTCAAGTCAACCGAGGGCGCCCTGTCACCCCGGCTGGCGTGTGAGGTACTTTTCCGTCACATCGGTCTCCGCCGGCCCCGCCAGGAGCCGGAACTCGTCTTCGCGGAGGAGCGGATCGTCTCGCAGGTCGAGAGAAATCTGCATTCGCTGCGCGAGTCTGCGCACGAAATCCGGCTCTTCCTCCATGACATGAAGGGCCACATCGGGATGTACCCGGATGAGGATGGAGCGCTCCTTTCCTCCGGCTGCGGCCCGCTTCAGACTCCGTTCCACACGCCGGATCACGGTGGGGGGGGTGAACACGCGTCCGGCCCCGCCACAGTGCTCGCAGACCCGCGTCAGGGTCTGAAAGAGGGAGGGCCGAACCCGCTGTCGCGTCATCTCGATGAGGCCGAGTTCGGAGACGGCGAAGGCTTTCGTCCGCGCACGATCCCGGCCGAGTTGCGTTCGCAATTCGTGGAGGACCCGGTCGCGATTCTCCTGCGATACCATGTCGATGAAGTCGACGACGACGATCCCTCCGATGTCTCGGAGTCGGAGCTGCCTCGCGATCTCCCGGGCCGCGTCGAGATTCGTCCGAAGAATGGTCTCCTCCGGATCCTTGCGACCCTTCCCCGTGAACTTCCCGGTGTTCACGTCGATCGAGACGAGGGCCTCGGTCGGCTCCACGATGATGTACCCACCCGAGTCGAGAACGACCTTGCGTTGGAATGCCTCTCCGATCTCCGCCTCGATGTCGTACCGATCAAAGAGGGGCACCGAATCCTGGTAGAGCTGCAGTCTGCTCATCAGCTCCGGATCCACGCTCCGGACGTACTGGACGATCTCGTTGTAGACATCCTTGTTGTCTACGATGAGCTTGTCGAGCTTGTCCGAAAAAAGGTCGCGGATGACCCCGGAAATGAGCTTCGCTTCGCTGTGCACGCGGGCGGGCGCCCGCATGGAGTCGGCTCGGCGCTTGATCTTCTGCCAGAGGGCGTGAAGCCGCTGGAACTCGCCCTCGAACTTGGCGCGGTTCAGCTCTTCTCCCACGGTTCGGATGATCAGCCCTCCCGAATCCGCCGGTCTGATCTCCCGAGCGAGTTGCCGTAGGCGAGCACGCTCCTCCCGCTGATCGATCTTCCGGCTCACGCCGACATGCGCCGAGAAGGGCATGTATACGAGGAATCGACCGGGAAGCGAGACCTGTGCCGTCAGGCGGGGTCCCTTGGTACTGATCGGTTCCTTGGTTACCTGGACGAGAAGGGTATCCCCCTTCTTCAGTTGCTCCTGGATGGGTGGCAGCTTGGCAGAACGACGCCGACGCCCGTTTCCGGACTTCCCTCGACCGTTCCCGCCGTCCTCCTCGTCGTCGTCTTCTTCCTCGTCGTCGTCGGATACGAGGTCCGAGACGTGCAGAAACCCGGCCTTGTCCGTGCCGATATTCACGAATGCGGCCTGAATCCCCGGCAGAACGGCCTCGACCGTCCCGTTGTAGATATCGCCGACCAAACGGTCCTGATCCGGCCGATCGAGCATGAGCTCCACCAACCGGTCGTCCTCCATCAGCGCGACCCACGACTCCTGCGGCGTCGCGCTGATCAGAATTTCTCGTTTCAAGTAGCTTGCGCTCCCCGGACTCCCGGGGGATGGAAATCGCTCTCGTGCCGCTCCGCCCGCAACGCCACTCCCCTGCTCCGACGAATGGGTCGGAGGCACCGGAGCAGACCGTGTCGGGGGCCCGGTCGAGGAGCCGCCCATGCCCACCTTGGTCCGAATCGCTTCCCTGGATCCCTGAGGGAGGGAAGGTTGATGACACCTGGATTCAGCCGCCCACCTCTCGAGAGGGGCAAGCGACATACGAAGAAACCCTCATTCCTGCCTGATTCTGCTCGAATTGAATACGTGCGCACCTGCTACCCCGGACCCTGGTCTCCGGCTCCCTTCCACGAATGACCCAGGATGCCGTCACCCCAGGCCATACGCATTCCCCGCAGAATGGGTTGCACGGAAGTGTGTGGGAGTCCTCCCCCCTACGCCAGCCCCGACCCGTTCGTGGGGATGCGGGCCACGAGTTCCTGCAGAGGCATACACCGGTCACAGCTTCCACAGACTCGATCCTTCACGCACTCACCGAACCAACTTAGGAGCTCGCGCCTCCGACACCCTCGAGTGCGCGCGTACCTCGCGACCCCGAGCAGCTTCCTCTTCCCTACCCTGCGCCGCTCGACTCGCTCTCTCCATTCGTCCACGGACCCGAGACCACGAAAAGCTTGAATCCGTCGAAGCGGAGGGTGTGCCCGATCGAGGAACGACCGGTGGACCCGGGCGTCTCCGGCCGTATGGAGGGCCAGACAGAGCGCCGGGAGCCCGTCTCGTCCTGCTCGACCCGACTCCTGGTAGTAATCCTCCAGCGACCCGGGAAGCTGGTCATGCACGACGATCCGCACATCGGAACGGTCGATGCCCATCCCAAAGGCGTTCGTGGCGACCACCAGGGGTCGCGGATGCCTCAAGAAGTAGCGTTGGACGCGGTCCCTCTCGTCGGGCGGCAGTCCGGCATGATACGCCTCGGCCCGGATTCCGTGCCGTGCGAGGCCGGCCCGAAGGCTCTCCACCCGGCCGCGTGTGGACGCGTACACGAGTCGAGCTCCCGGCATAGTTGCCACCGCCTCACGGATCAGGACGCCGTTCCCTCGGCCCCGCGAAACCATCGATTCTCCAACCTTTCGAACGGACCAGAGGAGGTTCGGTCGATCGAAGCTCCCCAGGATCCGGACGGGATTCCGCATGCGGAGCGATGCCTCGATGTCTTCCCGAACCCGGGGGGTCGCCGTCGCCGTCAGCGCGAGAACGGGAACCCTCAAGGACTCGCGAAGGGCCCCGATCGTCCGATAGGCCGGCCGAAAGTCGTGTCCCCACATGGAGATACAGTGTGCCTCGTCCACCGCCAGGAGCGACGCTCCGAGCCGCGGGATCAGCCGAGCAAATCGCCCGCTCGCCAATCGCTCTGGAGCCAGGAGGAGCACGCGTACCCGACCTCCCTCGAGCTCCGACTCGATGCGTCTCCGCTCATCGAACGGAAGGCCGGCGTGCAGCGCCTCGGCGCGCAATCCAACCTCGATGGCACGCCGAAGCTGGTCGACCATCAGCGACACGAGGGGACTGACCACGATGGTGAGCCCCGGAAGCAGAAGCGCCGGAATCTGGTAGCAGACGCTCTTCCCGCCGCCGGTGGGCAAGACTCCCAGTGCATCGCGGCCCGCGAGGACGGCATCCACCAGCTCTCGCTGTCCGGGTCGGAAGCCGGGGTAACCGAAACGGGTTCGGAGGATGGCATCGGGATCACGGGCTATTCTGCGTCCCTCGCCGTCGAACCGACTCCCGATCCGACCGGTCCCGTCGGAGCGATCCATGCGATCCATGGCCATAAGGCTCGACCCAGCGGACGGGCAGACCCATGGCGGCTCGGGCCAGATCCGCACAAGAGGCATCTCACAGCCCTTCCCCCCCGAGCGCCCGCAGGTGAAGTTGCCCTGTACACTTTCGACCCCCAGGTACGGGATTCCAGGGTATGGACAAGATCGAGATCTACGACACGACGCTGCGGGACGGAGCACAGACCGAAGGCATCTCGCTCTCCTGCGAGGACAAGATCCGCATCGCTCAGCGACTCGACGAGTTCGGGATCGACCTGATCGAGGGCGGATGGCCTGGTTCCAATCCCAAGGATGCCGAGTTCTTCGAGCGAGCCCGGGACCTGCCGTGGTCCCATTCGAGCATTGCGGCCTTCGGATCCACCCGCCGCCGGGGAATCGCGCCGGAAGACGACGCCAACCTACGGGCCCTCGTAGAGGCCCGAACTCCGGTCTGCACCTTGGTGGGAAAGAGCTGGACCCTCCACGTCGAAGAGGTCCTGCAAGTCGATCGCGACGAAAATCTCGCGATGATCGAAGAGAGCGTCGCCTTTCTCGCGGCGGAGGGCCGGCGGGTCATCTACGACGCCGAGCACTTCTTCGACGGGTTTCGGGAGGATGCCGACTATGCGATCGAGACGCTACGGGCCGCACACCGAGGCGGCGCCGATACCCTGGTCCTCTGTGACACGAATGGAGGATCCCTCCCCTGGGATATCGAGCGGGTCGTCGGCTCGGTGAAGGACCAGATCGGGATCGCCCTGGGGATCCACTGCCACAACGACTGCGAGATGGCCGTGGCAAACTCCCTCGCGGCCGTCCGTGGGGGGGCCGGGCACATTCAGGGAACAATCAACGGGTACGGGGAGCGTTGCGGAAACGCGAATCTCTGCTCGATCATCCCGGACCTCGAACTCAAGATGGAGAAGCGCGCCATCCCCGAAGGGCACCTCGGTCAATTGCACGACCTGGCCCATTTTGTTGCGGACATCGCCAATGTGGCCTCCGACCCCCGGCTCGCCTATGTGGGCCGCAGCGCGTTCGCACACAAGGGCGGCATCCACGTGGCCGCCATGCGTAGGAACGAACGTGCGTACCAACACATCGATCCCGTCCTGGTCGGCAATCGGATGCGCGTGGTCGTGAGCGAACTGAGTGGCCGTGGAAATCTCCTCAGCAAGGCCGAGGAATTGGCAGTCGACGTTTCCGAGGCCGGGGACGTAGGAGCGGTCCTCGACGAGATCAAGCTCCTCGAGGCCCGGGGATTCTCCTTCGAGGCGGCGGATGCCTCCGTCGCGCTCATGATCCGACGAAGCCGGCCGGACTACCAGCCACCCTTTCGACTCATCGACTACACCGTAGTGGTCGAGCATCGGGACGGTCGAGGCACGTTCGCCGAGGCCACGGTCAAGGTCGAAATCGATGGAGAGCGATATCACACGGCGGCCGAGGGGAGTGGGCCCGTTCACGCCCTGGATGGTGCCCTTCGCAAGGCGCTCGTGCCGACCTTCGAGAAGGCTGCCGCCTTTCAGCTCGTCGACTACAAGGTTCGCATTCTGGATGGAGAGCACGCGACCGGTGCCATCACCCGGGTGCTGATCGAAACGCGCGACGGCGAAAGGAACTGGATCACCGTAGGCGCCTCGTCGAACATCATCGAAGCCTCGTGGCGCGCCCTGGCCGAAAGCTTCGAGTACGGACTCTACCTGGAGACGGCAGGGGTCGAACCCTCTGCATGATCCCCTCCGCTCCTGTTCCCGGTCGGAGAAGAGGGATACGTTGCACCCATCGGAGGCGCCCGGACGAGTCGGGACCGCTGCCATGAACGAACTCCCTGTGAGGTGCGAATGATGCGAACGTCTTGGATGCCATTGCTGATTGCGGGTCTCATCGTGCTGCCGGTCTCCTTGGCGGCCCAGCAGAATCGGCCCGCCAGCCCCCGTGGTGAGGCGTCCACGCAGGTGGGTGGAAGCTTCAATGCCGACGGGGCTTTTCAGGGTGGATCGTGGATCGACGTCACCTACGGACGGCCGATTCTGCGTGGCCGCGAAGGGATGTTCGGTTCGGGTGCCACGTACGGCGACGGTCTCCTACTCGGCGCACCGCTCTGGCGGGTCGGGGCCGATCAGTCCACGCGCTTCCGCACGGAGGTCGCCCTCGAGTGGGAAGGGGGAGTCCTGCCGGCGGGCGAGTACAGCGTCTTCGCCGACCTGGCCGAGGACGAATGGACGCTGGTCTTCGCCGACTGGGGGGTGAAGCAGACTTTCCAGGAGGAGACGCCGAATGCTCTTTGGGGTGCCTACGGATACACGCCGGACCGCGACGTACTCCGCACTCCCATGCAACTGTCCACGCACTCGGTCTCCGCGGACCAGTTGATCATCACCTTCACGGATATGACGCAGCAGGGCGGGAACTTCACGATCTGGTGGGACGATCAGATCGCCACGGCCCCCTTCACGGTCGCGCCCTGATCCCAATCGGTCGGAAGTCGGGCGGCCCGTTCGCCGGGCGGGCCGCCCGAATCGCTTCTGGGGGACTCCGGTTCCCCTATGATCAGTGGGTGGGGATCACGGCGATCGCCTGCATCCCGCGATCCCCCAACTCCTCGGAGAATCGCACCGACTGTCCCTCCTCGAGAGCCTCGAACCCTCGGCCCTGCACCGCATTGCGATGAAAGTAGAGTTCACGCCCGTCGAAGCATTCCAGAAATCCGTAGCCTTCCCCAGGAAATAGGCGGGCGACCCGCCCCATCGTGGGGGTCTCTGCGCTCTTGCTCTCTGCACGCCGCTTTCTGGCGTGTTCGAGAAGTCGGGTTCGGGCCGTATCGAAGGCCTCCCCAATCGCGACGACGACATCTTCGTTGGCTACTTCCTCCGGGGGGAGCCGGCTCACTACGATCTCCGCACCCGGCACGGTAAGATCCACGCGCACCCGATACAGATTGCCCTGCCGGTGCCGCCGATGAGGAAGCTCCACGGCGATCCGACAGGCCATGATCTGGTCGTGAACCTCCTCCAGTTGAGCGATTCCACTCTCGATGGCACGCTCTACCGCGTCGGTGCGAGGAACGTCTCTGAGGGCAATCTCCGGTGGTACCTGCATCTCCATCTCCGATTCCGCCCATTGGCGGTCAATGATCGTTCGTAGTGGGTGAATTTTCCTCGTCACGGCCGTGATCCGTGACGCCCTTCCCACTCGGCAGAAAGCGTAGGAAGAAGCCAGCCACGAGGATCCCGGTGGCCAACATCACGATCCAATCGATCTGCAGCATGATACCGCCCAGGGCGAGCGCGGCTCCGGCGGCGAAGAACCGAACCTTCCACGCCAACCAGGGATAGTCGTCCGCCCGGCGCACTCGGTCGAGAAAGAGGAGGGGCATCACATTTGTCCGGCAGCGACCTGCTGCCGGATGTATTCCACGGCCTCTCCGGTGGTACTCCCCGGTCCAAAGAGCCGACCGACCCCCATCTCCGCGAGGGAAGCCGCATCCTCTGAGGGAATGATGCCGCCGCCTGTCACCAGCACCTCTCCGCGTCCCTTCGCCCGGAGGAGTTCGAGCACGCGTGGGAAAAGGGTCATGTGCGCCCCGGAGAGAACGGAGAGCGCCACAACGTCCACGTCCTCCTGGACAGCGGCGTTCACGATCATCTCCGGCGTCTGGTGAAGTCCGGTGTAGATCACCTCGAAGCCCGCGTCACGAAGGGCGGTCGCAATGACCCGGGCCCCCCGGTCGTGACCATCCAGACCCGGCTTGGCCACCAAAACGCGAACCCTTCGATCTACTGGAGTCATGGGGACGGGAGCGCCCGCACGGGAGAACATGGACCGATAGACGGCCTCATCGGCATCGCGAATCGAAGGGCAAGGGGGAACACGATCAAGGCTACCCCTCGACACGGTTCTCGGATCCGAAAGTCAGGAGCCCAGGAGGATTTCGACGCGAAGGGCGGCGCTCGGGGCCTCGGTCCTCTCGCCCCCGGTCGCGCCGCCGAAGAGTGGAATGGCCCGATGGTCCACCTCGACTCCATCCAGAAGGCAGCGCTTCACCCCCTGCGACACGCGAGCGGGATTCCGAACGCGAATCTCCACGAGCGTATCGTCGACCCAGATATCCACGTCGAACCCGTCCCACCCCGACGGGATACAGGGGTCGACCCGTAGCGCCGCCCCGTCTCTTCGCACTCCGAGCACATCTTCGAGCGTCACACGCCAGAGCCATCCGGCCGATCCCGTGTACCAGGTCCACCCCCCTCGACCCAGATGGGGCTCGACCCCATAGACGTCGGCCGCGATCACGTACGGCTCCACACGATATCGCTCGGTGCCCTCCCGCCCCTCGGCGTGTCGGGTGGGGAGCAGGAGCCGGAGAAGTGCCCCGGCTCGCTCGCCGTCACCCACGCGTGCAAAGGCCCGAAGAAGCCACGCCGCGGCGTGCGTATACTGCCCGCCGTTCTCACGCACGCCTGGGGGATATGCGGCGATGTATCCGGGGTTCGGCCCCTCCCCCGCAAACGGGGGCGCGAGAAGGAGGACGATTCCATCTCGCTCCTTCACCAGTTCGCGCCAGGCGGACTCGAGGGCGATCCGTGCACGCGTGGGATCTGCCGCCTCCGATAGAACACCCCACGACTGTGCGATCGAGTCGATCCGCGCCTCCCGAGAGTCTCGCGAACCGAGTGGCGTCCCGTCGTCGAAGAACGCCCTTCGATACCATTCCCCATCCCACCCATGGGCCTCCACGGCTTCGCACACCCGGGTGCTCCACTCCTCGAGGCGCAGCACCGTTCGACCCTCACCGCGCGCCCGGGCGATGGGGAGGAGGAGCCGACAGGTATCGATGAAGAACCAGCCGAGCCAGATGCTCTCCCCACGCCCTTCCTTTCCTACGCGATCCATCCCGTCGTTCCAGTCCCCGGTGCCCATCAGAGGCAGTCCCCGAGGCGACAGGAGGCTTGCCGTATGGCTCACCGCTC
Source organism: Gemmatimonadota bacterium (assembly GCA_040878815.1). Taxonomy (GTDB): domain Bacteria; phylum Gemmatimonadota; class Gemmatimonadetes; order Longimicrobiales; family Gaopeijiaceae; genus JBBEBG01. The sequence continues at coordinate 20,398 of JBBDLO010000036.1, forward strand.
TCAACGCGTGCTCCCAGAGGGATTCCTGCACCTCGGATTCCGAGAAGAGGTCGTAGTTCTCATCCTCGTCCGGAGCCAGCACGGGCCCGGCGAGGTAGGGAACACTGAGATCGAGCACGGAGGGATCTCCGGTCCATCGCACGGTCTGTGCAAGGACCCAGGGAAGCCAGAGTAGATCGTCGGAACAGCGCGTTCGAACGCCTCGAAGCGTATCCGGATGCCACCAGTGTAGGACGTCTCCCTCGATGAACTGTCGGCGGGCGGCCTCCGCCAACTGAGTCACGGCCCGCGAGGGATCGAGAGGGAGGAGGGCATAGGAGTCCTGGAGCTGATCCCGGAATCCGAAGGCACCCCCGGACTGATAGAACCCCGTTCGGCCCCGCAGACGCGATGAGATCGTCTGGTAGGGGAGCCACCCGTTCATCAGCTGATCCAGCCCCGCCTCCGGCGTTCGTACCCGTACGCGCCCCAGGTATCCCCGCCATGCCATCGCCTCCGCATCGGCCAGATCCGGCCCACGCTCATCCGACGCCGAAGACTCGCCGGGCCGGAGCGTCTCGAGTATGCCGTCCAAGGCGTCGCGTTTCTCGGCGGTCCCGAGAAAGAAGGAGACCTCGGCCTCCTCACCCGGGTAGAGGACCATCTGTCTTCGGATCACGGCGCAGGGCCGTCCATTCGGCACCGTCCGTTCGCCCGGCTGCATCTGCAGGAGCCCGATGGGAACCCGCTCCAGCGGTCCAGCCATCCCCAGAAACTCTTCCCGGTCCGTCGCCATTCCATCCGCGCGGCGGTCCGAGGCGAGGAAGGCAATACGCTGCGGAAACTTGAGGGAGTAGGGATTGCGCGCCGTCACCGCCGACCGGTGGGCATCGAACTGCACCTGCAATCGTCCGGAGGTCATGTCCGGGCGAGACCCGAGGACCCAATCCGCGAAGTAAAAGGCGGAGAACCGGCGAGGCCGCGTTCCCCTGTTCTTGAGCGAGAGGCGAACCACCTTGACCGGAAGCGAGGGGTGAAGGAACCAGGTGATCTTCTCATCCACCTCGTCTCCGGAGACCTCGAGGGAGGTACGCCCCCACCCATGGCGGACTTCATGGGTGCGTTCGAGCCCCAACGGACCCGGGGCCGGCGTCCACACCTTCCCGTCCTCATCGTCCCGTAGGTAGAGAACCTCCCCGCGGGATCCCAGGACAGGATCATTGTGCCAGGGGGTGAGGCGGAATTCTCCCGCGTCTTCCGCCCAGGTGAACCCGCCTCCCGATTCGGTGACGAGGAAACCGAACCGATCTCGCGCAATCAGATTCACCCATGGCGCCGGCGTGACCTCGCCGGCTCGCAATCGGATCACGTACTCACCCGACTCGGGGTCGAATCCGCCGAAGGCGGAGGGAGCGATGAGCCGTCCGCCCGATTCCGGAGGAAGCGGCGGACTGGCCTCGGACCGGTCGACCCCGGGAGACGCAACAGACCGGCGGAGGTCGGAAACGCCGCCCACGATTCTGGAAAGGGGAGTGTGGGCCCGTCTTCCCGCCACGACCTCAGCCTCGAGCGAGGGTGCGGTGGCCTGGATCGTGACGGCAGCCAGCGCACGAAGGCGCAACTGCTCCTCCGTTCCCATATCGTCGGCCCGGACGACGTGGATCCCTCCGGGCCGGCCCAATGCCTCTTCCGCTCCCACAGACGAAAGCATGACTCGAACGCGATCTCGAAGAAGATCCTGATACTCACCCACACCCTTTCCGATCACCACGAGGTCGATGAGCTGCCCTCGTGCGCGCCACCACCGCTGGGCCCGGACCAGATCGGCCAGGACGGGCGAACCGTCTCCGGAATCGCCCTCGACGAGAATGAAGGGGATGTCGCCCGAGATCCCCCAACGCCAGAGGGAGGACTGCCGGAGATCCAACGTGCGGTCGAACTCCGGGGGAATCCGTGCTACCATGCCGCGAGGTCGGAGCACCTGCGCCAAGAGCTCGTTCCAGACGGCCGGGGATTCGGCGTCGGCCTCGAGGCGGATGAGCTCCCCCTCGGCCCGCGCGCGCGCCTGGATACGCGCCCAGTCCCGTCGTCGTGGAGACCGCAGTTCGGCGGCATTCTTCAGCACTGTGGCCCGGTCCGGTCCGACGGCCAAGAGCACGGTGAAGGCGAAGTCTCCCCAGGGTGGGAGGTCGACATCGAGGACCGCACAGGCCATCGGATCAAGCGGATGATGCGGGCCCGTGGGCGGGGCCAGGAGATGTGGATCGAGAAGCGCCTGCGGACGTGTGCGGCTTCCCCGTCGACCCAGAAACGCCTCGCGACTCGTGCCCCACTTGAGCGATTCAAGGGGTCCTTCAGCCCCGAGGATCGCGGCCAATAGGACCGGGGGAGACTCGTCCTCACTCCGAGGACGGCGCTCGAACAGAAGGCCTTCGCCACCCGAGAGCGCCTCCGCACGCACGAAGAGCTTCTGGAAGGCGGGGTGTCGGAGGTCGTCCTGCGCCGGGGCGAGAGCGAGCTCCGCCGCCAGTGCCATCCGCAGGAACCTCGGTCGGGAAGACTCGTTCGCAAAGACGAATTGACGCACCTCTACGCCGGCTACCGGAGGAAGGAAGACATCCATGCGGGTTCGCAGGCCGCGCGTCTTCCGCATGAACTCGGCTCGGTGCGGCTCGAAAACGATCTGTTGGTCATCGGAGGGAGGCGCCAACGGATCCGGGAGCGGTCGCCAGCTCTCGTCCGACGTCCGATCGAGCACGATGATGTCGGCCCCTCCACCGTCATCCGCTGGACCCGGCTCCCCGCGAATGACGGACCAATCACCCCACCGACTCCCGCCCCGTCCGTCGGGACCCAGCGACACGACCAGCTTTCCGCTCGCCAGGTGCTGAATCGGTGCGGGCACGCGGTCGACCGGTGGAGACCAACTCCGAACTCCTCCGCCGCTCCCGCCCGGAATGACCGCCACGCTTCGGTCGACCCACTTGCGTTCCACCGAACGACGCCACGGAATCCGTTCGAAGAGGTACGGCTCGATCGTGCCGATCCGCGGGTCGCGGTGGAATCGGTCTACCAGCCGATGACCCGTGAGGTGGTTCCCCAGCGCTGCGAGGATCATCCCATGGTGGTGGCTCATATAGGATCGAACCACCCGCGGTTCGTACTTCCACTCAGACTTTCGTCCGAAGTCCAGCGCCTCGTAGGGACCCCACGGACCCATCCCGTCGAGTTGCGTAATGTGCTCGAGATTACGGAGGGCCGCACCGGGCGCGAAGGAGACGGCCATGAGCGAGGCGTACGGGGCGACGACGACCCGTGACCCGGCGTTGCGTCGAAGTCCCAGCGTCGGGACACCGAAGGCTCGATACTGATAGTGGCCCTCGGGGCTCAGCACATGATAACCGGACTCGGAAATCCCCCAGGGAATCCGCTCGCGCCGGCCATATTCGACCTGCACCTGTACGGCCCGCCGGCACGCCTCCTCCAGAACCGTTTCCGGCGGCATCCGCAGGAAGAGGGTGGGCATGAGATACTCGAACATCGTTCCCGCCCAGGAGACGAGCAGGGGACCCCGATCGGTCCAGATGAAGGGGCGACCCAGGTGCAGCCAGTGTGCAGGCGGAGCCTCCCCCTTTGCGATAGCAACGGCACTGGCGATCCGCGCCTCCGATGCCAGCAAGTCGTAATGGTTCGCGTCGAGTTCCCCACCGGACACCGAGAATCCGATGCGAAAGAGTTCCCGCTTCGAATCGTACAGGAAAGAGAAGTCCATCTCCTCGAACCAGAGTTCGAGAACCGTCGAGACCCGGTCGATGTCTTCGAGGAGGAGTCGAACCGCCGAGAGCGACTCGTCGAGAAGCGCACCGAGGTGCTCCCTCCCTTCCCCACCCGGATCCCCCGAGCCGACGGACTCGACGGTCCCGGACTGGGTCCGCGCCCGGGCCATCTCCGCCTCGAGGCGACTGGCCATCTGGACCAACGACGGAATGTGCTTCGTTTCGGGTATGATCCGCGCATGCAGCTCTCGTATGCCGGCATGCGACTCGTGGCGGACGGAGACCCATGGGAAGAGACGTGTCACCTCGGTCAGCGCCCGGTCCGCATCGCCGCGAAGGTGACCCATCCAAGCGTGCACGGCGCTCCACCGCTCCGAAACGGAGGCTTCGCCCGAAGTCTCGTGAATCTGGAGAAAGTGCGCCTCCACCTTCGGAAGCTCTACTTCGAGGAGTTCCTCGAGAACTCGGACATAGGGGGTGAGCCCCTCCGTCCAGGCCGCTCCCAGTCGGCGCTCGATCCAGCCCGTCAGGGCTTCGACTTCGAGGGCCAACGCTTGGGCGCCCCCGTCTCCCCTCATTTCGCGAAGGATCTCGCTCACCACGCGCGACGTGTCCTGGAGGGACTCGACGCGGCGCTCCGCAATGACGGGGGACGTCCGCACCTCGCGAAGCGTCTCTCGGGTAACGAGGAGAGCCGCCGCGAGATTGCCCGAGTCCACGGTCGATACGTAGAGCGGGTGGAGCGGCTCCAGATTCGAGGTGTCGTACCAGTTCAGGAAATGGCCTCGGTGCCGGGTCAACCGTTCCATGCCGTCGACGGTATCGCGAAGCCGAGTCAGCAGTCCCGGCGTCCCGAGAAAGCCCAGATCCCACGCCGTTACCGCGGCCGTCATCGCCATCCCGATATTCGTCGGAGACGTTCGATGGGCTACCTCTGCGCCCGGATCCTCCTGAAAGTGGTCGGGTGCCAGCCAATGCTGTTCAGACCTCTGAAATCGCTCGTAGTATCCCCAGATCCGACGGGCCACGGCACGGGCCCGGACGCGCGGAAACTCGCCTCGGGGTTCGCGGAGCGGTCCCCGGGATCGGCTCACCGTGTGCGCGAGGAGGGGCGAAAGTGCCCAGAGTACGAGGAAGGGTGTGGCGACCAGGGGAAAGGCACCCGGTCGCAGAATCAGGCCGCCTGCTACGCTGAACGCCAGGAGAGGTCCTACGCGCACATGCCGGAGCATGAGGGCCATGGACCCCGAGGCGCTGAGGATCCGGGATGTCGCGGCAGCCGTCGTCCACTCCAGGAGCCCACGACGGCTGACCCCCATTCGATGGCAGGCGCGGACGATGGCGTCGGCCGCGTTCCACGCCTCCAGTGGGAGCAAGGAGAGATCGAGGAACCACCGTCCCAGCGCACGCCCTACGGCCCTCCGTTCCGCTTCGAAGTCTGCCCGGCGAGGCAGATGGCGGAGAAAGCGGAACGCCGCGTCCACGGAACCCAACAGGAAGGGAAGCCCGATCAGCGCGGCCAAGCTGAAAGACCAGGCGAGCGCCCCTTCCGGCAGAAATATCCATCCGGCGATCAGCAAGAGGAGAATCGCGATCGGCTGAACCGATCGGCGAAGGTTGTCGAAGATCATCCAACGCGAAAGGCCGTTGAGCGGATTCCTCAGCCGCTCGCCGCGCTCACCCGGAACGCGAGGCAGGAGCCAGGGAGAGATCTGCCAGTCGCCCCGAATCCAGCGATGGGTTCGTCGTGTGTGGGCCAGGAGGTGCCCGGGAAAGTCCTCCAGGAGGATGAGGTCGGAGACGAGCCCTGCCCGTCCGTGCGCGCCCTCGAAGAGATCGTGACTGAGGAGGGCATTCTCCGGAGTTCGGCCCGCCAGGCTCCCCTCGAAGGCCCGCACATCGTAGATCCCCTTACCGGCGAAGATCCCCTGATCGAAGAGGTCCTGGTAAACGTCGAAGGAGGCATGGGCATAGAGGTCCAACCCCTGAATCCCTCCGGAAACTCGACTGAAGAGGGTGCCGCCATCGGGATCGGGAAGGATCTCGATTCGGGGCTGCAGAACGGAGTACCCGCGAAGGATCTTCCCGCCCGCTCCTACCTCCGGACGATTGAGCGGATGAGCCATCGTCCCCACGAGGCGGGCCGCCGCGTTCCGGGGGAGGCGGGTATCCGCATCCAGCGTGAGGACGAACGGGGTGTCTTCGAGGCGCTCGGGGGCCCCTTCGACGACCCAGAGATCCGAGGGACGCCCCAGGAGAAGGAGATTGAATTCCGCCAACTTCCCACGCTTGCGCTCCCAACCCATCCAGACTCCCTCCACCGGATTCCACCGTCGGGGCCGATGGAGGAGGAGGAAGGGCCCCGTTCGACCCTTTCCATGGCGCTCGTTCAGGGCCCGAATTCCCAGTGCGGCATGCGAAAGCACCGCCTCTTCCCCATCGAGTCTCTGTGACGGTGCGTCCGGAAAATCCGACACCAGGGCGAAGGTGAGTGCGGGATCGGAGTTGGCCTGATAGTTGGTCTCCAGGGTGTGGAGGAGATCGTCCACGTCCTCGCGGGATCCCAGGAGACAGGGCACGGCGACGACGGTGCGAAACGCCTCCGGAATCCCGGCTCGGACATCCAATCGAGGGAGTGCCCGGGGGGCCGTGAATTGCCCGGCGAGACGATTCGTGAGCGAGACGGCCAATCCCAACCCCACCACAAGCCCGAAGGGGAGGAATGCCAGGGCCAGGAGCCCCACAGGCTCGGCCAATCCCCAGAGCACCGCGAGGAACGCAACCGTCAGAACACCGATCCCCCCGAAGTACATCCAGCCGAGCCGCATACGGCGGAGCGAGGGAATTCCATTCCACGCGGGACGAATTCCCAACTCTCGGAGGAGGGCCCCGCGCCCCTCGTCGATGAGGTAGAATCCGACATGCCCTTCCCTGGATTCCATCGCGGAGCCGCGGGCCAACTCGAGGACCTGCCGAGCCACCACATCCTCTTCGATCTTGGCCCGGGTGGCGATGCGCTCCACCTGCTTGCGAAAGCGGTCTCGGGTCCGGAAATCCATCGCCGGATAGACGCCGGCCGGGTCCTCTCGGAGCACCTCTTCCACGCGACTGAGCGACTCGACGATGTCTCGCCAGTCCTCGCCGGCAAGGGTGCGCAGCGAGAGGATATAGGGTCCGACCTCGATCCGGTCCAGCGAACCCTGCACATGGGCGAGGAGCTCCTCCAACAGGGCGAGCCGGAGAAAGGCAGGGAGGGCCCAGAGCTCGGCCAGACGGAGGGAACGAACCTCCTGGTATCCGGTCAGGAAGGGGAGGATCTCTTCGATCTCGACGCGACCCCCGTCCCGGCGGACGATCTCCTGGGCGAGGACTTCCACGCGGGTCATTCCACGGGACGGCTCTGGATGGCGCAGCCCGGGGAGTCGCGCCAAGAAGGCCGGTGGAAGCGCCCCATCGAGCTCTTCCAGGGCCTCGGCGATGATGAAGTCGTTCTCGAGGAGCCACCGCCACCCCCCGGGGGCTACCCGCTTTTCGCCATTTCCAGCGAGCTCATCGCGCGCCTGTCGAAACACCTTGGCGAAGTCGCGGTCGAGACTACGGAGGCGACGCCGAAGCGCTCGGTCGCGAAGGACCGATGGACCCAATACATGGCGGGCGGCAAGGCGATGGCCTTCCCGTCGGGAGGCGTCACTCAGAAGTGTGGGCATTCACCGCTGGGAAGGAATCGTTACTGGTCGCCGGCGAGCGCACGGATCGTACGGGAAACCCGCTGCGGCCGGAAGCGTTCCACGGGTACATCCTGCAGGACAAGGACAGGAAGTGGGGACTGGAGGAGGATCTTGGCCGCCGTGCCCCCGACGGGCCAGGACGACCTGTGTCCCCCGCCATGTGCACTGAGAACGACGAGTCCCACCTCCTCGGTTCGAACGAGGTCGAGGACCGCCTCAGCCGGGCCGGACCCGCCTTCGATGATGCGACAATCGATCGAGACGTCTGACCCCTTGAACCGCCAGTGCACCTCGTCGAGATATCGCTTCGCCTCGAGTCGATTTTCCTCACGAACGCGGTTGGCGAGGTCACCGACCCGCCCCGAGCCGGGGAGCCGGCTCAGGACCTGCGGGCGATCCACCACGTGAACGACCGAGAGTCGGGCTCCGGCTCCACGCGCAAGGGCGGCCGCAAAGCCGAGCGTCCAGTCGCTTCGCGGAGAGCAATCGACTGGAGCGAGTACACTCCCGTACGCCACATCCGTCATGCGGGACGGCGGGGATGGACACTCTTCGGGAGCCAAGAAGATGCCCACGCGGGCGTTCATGATCACCGCCAATGCGGTACATCCGATTCCAAGATGCGGGTCGTCCCCCGTGCCGTGGGGCGTCAACCCGATCAGGTCGTACTCCCCTTTCCGGAGGAGGCCGACCATCACCGCCGCCGCGCCCCCTTCCTCCACACTCGTCCACACGCGCACGCCGACATCTCGCAGTTCCTCCGCCTTCCTCTCGAGGTAACGCCCCCTCTCGGCCCGAACCATGCGCGTACCGAAGGGATCGACGGTCGCCCGTCCGCAGTGAAGCGCTTGCCCCGATACGATGTGCAGGAGATCCAGTCGGGCGTCAAATACCTTGGCCACCGCACGCATGTGAGGCAGGATGCGCTCCGCCCGGCTCGATCCATCCAGCGGAACCAGGATTCGGCGGATCATCCTTGCGGCCTCCCGAAAGTAGGAAGGAAGGACCCCCGACGCTCACGATGGAGCGCCTGCGCAATCCGTCCCCACGTCAAATCATACGCAGCGGCAACGCCTCGGAGCAACCATCACCGAGGGCACCCTCACGAGACTGGGTGATTCACCCCACTACCCATTGGATTCGACCCGATGCGCGAGACCGCGTCGTCGGCGGCGGCGCTCGAATTCTCCCGAACGGACGAGGTGCAATCGGTGGCGCTCGGCCTCCGTAAGGAGCGATACCACCCCCTCCCCACCGTCCGCGACGGTCCGGATCACGGGCGGCTTCCAGTCGTCGGGCCGAGAGGAAGAGAACTCACGTGCCTCACGGAGTTCGGCCTCCAGTTGGTCGGCCCCGGGGAGGTCGGCCTTGTTGATGACCAGGAGATCGGCGATCTCGACGAGCCCGGACTTCATGGCCTGGACTGCGTCGCCCTGTCCGGGCATCATCACGACGGCCACCGTATCGACGGCGGTCGCCACCTGGCCTTCGAGCTGCCCCACTCCCACCGTCTCGACCAAGGTGTGTGAAACCCCCGTCCCGTCGATCAGGTCCAGGACTGCCAGCGTCGCAGGCCCAAGCCCCCCCGAAGACTGGCGCGAGGCCATGGATCGGAAGAAGATGCCTTCGTCGCTGCCCAGAGCCCCGAGCCGAATCCGGTCCCCAAGGAGCGCCCCGCCCGAACGAGGCGACGAAGGATCGACCGCCAGGATGGCGACCCTCGAGGACTGCGCCCGGAGCGTCCTCGCGAGCTCACGCACGAGCGAGGACTTTCCCACCCCGGGGGCACCGGTGATCCCGATCCGGTGTGGGAGGGCCACGAGGCGAGAACGCACCCGGGCGAGAAGGTCGTCGGCCCCGGCCTCGCCGTCCTCCACGATGGAGATCGCCCGCGCCAACGCCCCGGGATCACCTGCCGCGAGCGCTTCGGCCAGACGCTCGGTCATGAGCGGGGCCGGATCCCCCGTGCATGCCGCAGGGGGTTCTCGAGGAGATGGGCCGGAATGAACAGGACCAAGACGAAGAGCAGGAGCGCGACGCCCAGTCCGAGCCCGAGGAGCCACACGTTCTCCACGGCTACGAAGACGATGGCCGAGATGACGGCCGTGGCCGTCGCGAAGATCGAGAGGAGGAGGCGCCGCTCCAGGAGGTGGAGGAAGCGCTCCTGTGCCTGAACATCTCTCGGGTGTACGCGCACCCGCAACTCCTCGCTTTCGGTTCGCCGCAGGAGCTCTCGAAGCGAACGCAGCACGTGGGTCGCCTCACCGAAGAGGTCGCGTGCCACTGTCATCGGTTCGCGTCCCGTCTCCTTGAGGAGTTCGGCCCGATAGGATCGGACGACGCGCCGGATGAGGTGGAGCCCGTTGAAGTCCGGATCGTACCGGAAGCCGATCCCCTCGAGGAGCACGGCGGCTCGAAAGAAGTAGACGAGTTCCTGGGGGAGGAGGAGGGGCCATGTATAGAACGTATCCCACAGCTCCTGGACGATCTCCTGGACTCGCTGGCGAGCGGAGAGGCGGGCCTTCTCCATGATTCGCATGATCTCGGTCGCCCCTTCGCGAACCTCACTCCGCGAGACCTCCGGTGAGATCATACCGAGCCGGTACATCCCATTGATGATCCCGTCCAGCTCTTCCCGCTCGACCGCCAGGGCGATGGCCAGGATCGAATCGCGACTCCATCGCGGAACCTCGAGTACCATCCCCCAGTCCAGGATTACGATGGTGCCGTCCGCGGCGATCAGGAGATTCCCCGGGTGCGGATCCGCGTGGAGGAATCCCTCCATCATCATCATGCGCAGGTAGACGCCGATGAGCCGTTCCATGACGTCGTCGAAGTGGAGCTGGCCCGAAGCGAACCGCTCCTGGAGGCGGTCCACCTTGGTGCCCTCCAGGTGCTCCATGACCAAGAGCCGCCGGGTGGTGTGCTCTGCGAGAACCTCCGGAACCCGCACGCCGGAGATCGAGGCGAAGATGCGGCGGGCCCGATCCATGTGCTCGGCCTCACGCCGGAAGTCCATCTCCTCGCGCACCCGCACCGAGAACTCACGCACGGCATTCGTGATCCCTCGAATGTGGTGATTCGGAAAGAGGATGTTCAGCCAGAAAAGCACGCGAAAGGAAAGGTCGAGGTCGAGGGCCACCACCTCTTCCACATTGGGGCGCAGGATCTTCACGGCGACGTCCCGGTCTCCGATCCGAGCGCGATGAACCTGTCCAAGCGAGGCCGCGGCGATCGGCACCGAATCGAAGCGCTGGAAGACCTCCCCTACCGGCGCACCGAGCTCCGCTTCGATCGCGCGCCGTGCCTCGTCGGCAGGAACGGCCGGTACCTGGTCCTGAAGACGCCCGATCGCGGACAGATACGGCTCGGGAACCAGGTCGGCTCGCGCCCCGAAGATCTGACCGAGCTTCACGAAGGTGGGGCCCAGCGAGGCGATCGTTGCCGCGAGCTTCGCGGCCCGACGCTCGTGGTGGCCCTGAGCGCGACGCGCCGGCCGACCCAAGAGGACGAAGCGGCGCCGATCCCGGAGGAAGGCGGCCACGAACGGAAAGAAGGCGGCGAAGATGCGCCCGCCACGGGCGATTCGCTTCACGGTGTGGGCTCGGAGGCAACCGAGCCGTGAGCGGGTGCATCCTCTCCCCGCATCACCTGCTGAACCAATCGCTCCTGCTTCTGAAAGAGCGGGCTCGACTCCGGGTCCTCCTCGGGGTGTTCGTACCCCAGGATGTGAAGCGTCCCATGAACCGCCAGGCGTACGAGCTCCTCCTCGTGGGACACCCCATGCTCACGGGCCTGACGCGCCGCCTGATCCACACCCACATAGACGTCCCCGATGGGCGGCTCTCCCGGATCGTGCAGGGCGAAGGAGAGAACATCGGGAATCCAGTCATGCCCCAGCCAACGCCGGTTCAGGTCGAGAATCGGAGAATCGGTCAGGAAGGTGACCGAAACCTCTCCCTCCTGCACGCCTTCTTCGGAAAGCGTGGCACCGATCGCCCGCTCGAGAAGCGCGGTGGGAACCGGCTGTCCATCGGGAGAGTTGAGGACCACCGCGACTTGGCTCAGGGCGCCCCCGTTCCCTCCGGGCCCAGCTCCCCTCCTTCCCCGTCCGGTGAGGGAGACGAAGGCACGGACTCGGTGAGATGGCGGGTGGCAGGATAGTCGATCCGATGGTGAAACACGCCGGTCAAGACCTTCAAGAACTGGTCCTTGATGAGGCCCACCTCTCTCAGCGTCAGGGGCGACTCATCGAGCTGGCCCGATCGGATCTTGTCCTCCACGATCGAATCGATCAGATCGCGCACACGATCCGGCGTGGGATCCTGAAGGGCACGCGTCGCCGACTCCACGGAATCCGCCAGCATGGAGATGGCGGTCTCGCGGCTCCGGGGCTTCGGACCCGCATAGCGGTATTCGTCCGCATCGATCTCCTCGCCTTCCGCCGCCTCCTTCTGTGCGCGTTCCATGAAGTAGGCGATTTCCTGGGTCCCGTGGTGTTGCGGGATGAAGTCGATGAGGACATCGGGGAGTTTCGCTTCTTCGGCCATCCGGATGCCCTCGGTGACATGCTCCCGTACGATGGCCGCCGAGGTCGCCGGCTTCAATTTGTCGTGGGGATTCCGGCCCGCAGGCTGATTCTCGATGAAGTACTGCGGCTTTAACATCTTGCCCACGTCGTGGTAATAGAGCCCGACGCGACACAGCAGTCCGTTGGCGCCGATGGCGTTGGCGGCAGCCTCGGCCAGATTCGCCACGTTGATCGTGTGGGCGTACGTCCCCGGTGCCTCCATGGAGAGCTTCTTGAGTAGCGGGCGATTGGGGTCTGCCCACTCCAGAAGGGTCTGGTCCGTAGTGATGCGGGTGAACCACTCGAAGACGGGCAAGAATCCCATCGCGAGGATCGCGCTGACGAGCGCGTTGCCCGTGGACCACGAGAGCGACCCGAGCAGGGCGGACGAAGTCCACCCGGAAAGGACCCCAAGGGTGAGAATGACGATGGCATAGGCGCTCGCGATGATCGCGGCGAACATCCATGTCTGCGCCCGTCGGCGCACGGCCCGCACGGAGAGTGCCGCCGCGGATCCGGCCACGAAGACGGGGAGCCAGGCGTGCACCTCCTGAAAGGGACCCTGGGCACCGATCAAGGCGGCCAGGGTCGCAGCCAGAATGAGGGCGAGCCGACCATCCCAGAGGACCGCCACGGCCAGCGACACGAAGGCGATCGGGAGCGCCACCGCCGGGAGGGCCGGGTTTCGGGCCACCACGCCGGCCGCACCGACGAAGGCGAGGATCAGGACACCGAGCAGGAGCAGCCACCGAAAATTCCGATAGACCTCCCCCGCATAGAGATAGACGAGAGTGCCGAAGACGCCGAGCAGAAGGAGATTGAGGGTGATGCCGCCCACGAAACCGGCGATTCCGAACCCGGCGCCCTCTCCGCTCTCCTGGGCCCGAAGCGCCTCCTCGTAGGCACGAAGCCGATCCAGTTCGACCTCTCCGACCTGCTGGTTGGCTCGAACGACGGCCTCCCCCTGAAGGACCGTGTTTCGAATCGTGCCGACGGCCCGGCGGGCGACCGTTTGATCCTGCTCGGTCGCCACCGGGTCGAAGCGGAGGGTCGCATCCATGAAGCGGATGAGCGAGAGCCGAAGCAATTCGTTCATTTCGGGCGCCGTACCCGCAGGAAGGAACTGCGCGGCCTGCTCGAAGAAGTCCCGCGACGTGAGCACGGTCTCGATGGCCGCGATGCGCTCGGTTCCGTCCGGTTCCGCGATCAGGATGCGTCCCGGCGCCCCAGGATCGACGCGCCCGCCCTCGTCGAGGACACCCCGAGGCAGAATCTGGCTGACCGCGCTCTGCGCCGCCTCCGCGAGCACACCGCGTGATTCCGCGTCTCGCAGGAGCGCCTTCTGACTGTCGGAAATGGTGAGCCCGAGCGCCGAGAGGATCCCATCCAGCGCCTGAGTGGGCTGACTGGAAGTCTCCACGGAGGCGATCGACTCGAAGAACTGCTCGAGGGCCCCGGACATTCTCTGGACGGCTTCGGGGTGATAGCGGAAGGTCGGTGGTACGGCCGAGGCCGCCGCCTCCCGCTCCCGCTCGAGGTCTTCGGGGTTCTTGGGAACGCCGAAGGTGAGCGAGGCGATGACATCGTCCTCGGCCACGATTCCGAGCTGATAGTTGTCTACCCGCTGGCCCTGAGGTTGTGGAAAGATCAGCGTCACGGCCACAGCCAACAGGACTAGGAGCAGCGCCCGACTGCCGTGGTGGGAGAGTCGATCGGGCCACCCGGCTCCCGGTGTGCCGGAGAGCCGCGCAAGGGCCGTTTCTTCCGCCATGCTCCGGTTGGTCGAGGAGGCTCGCATTCCGGGCCTACCCCTCCACCTCTTCTGCGGCCGCGTAGGCCTGAATGATGTCCTTCACCAGACGATGTCGGATGATGTCTGCCCCGTCGAGGTAGATCACGGAGATCCCTTCGATGCCGGTCAAGATCCTCTCCACTTGAAGGAGTCCGGAGTCCTCCGATCTCGGAAGGTCAATCTGCGTCTTGTCTCCCGTGATGACCACCTTCGAGTTCAGCCCCAGCCGAGTAAGGAACATCTTCATCTGCGCCGTGGTCGCATTCTGCGCCTCGTCCAGGATGACGAAGGCATCGGAAAGCGTTCGCCCCCGCATATAGGCGAGCGGGGCGATCTCGATCGTCCGATCCTCGAGGGCCCGCGCGACCCGGTCGCTCGGCATCATGTCTTCGAGCGCGTCGTAGAGGGGTCGAAGATAGGGGTCTACCTTTTCCTGGAGATCCCCGGGCAGGAACCCCAAGTTCTCGCCGGCCTCGACCGCAGGCCGCGCAAGGACGATGCGCCGCACCCGCTTCCGGTAGAGCGCGTCGACGGCCGCGGCCACCGCCAGATAGGTCTTCCCCGTTCCGGCCGGCCCGATGCCGATGACGATATCGTGATCCAGGATGGCCTGGAGGTAGATCTCCTGACCGGCGGACTTGGCGGTGATGACCTTGCGGGTACCGGGGAGGGCAATTCGAATCCGCTGATCCGCATCCAGGAGCGCAGGTTCCCCCCCTCGGTCGAACTGCTCCACGATGCGGGCCAGGTCCCCGCGGTCGAAGGGTGCCCGGAGGCGGGCCAGTTCGATGAGATGCTGGATCACGGGGACCGCCCGCTCGAGCCGTTCGAGCGGACCGGAGAGGAGGAGCTGATCTCCCCTCAGGACGACCCTCACCCCGAAAATATGAGCCAACTCCTGCATGTTGGCATCGTTCACTCCGGCCAAGAGAAGCTGATCGGCCCCCTCGGCGTCGAGTCGGTGCTCGATGATCGACGGTTCGACGGTCTCCATCCCCCTCCCTATCTCGCATCCTTGGCGCGCAGAGCCAGTCCGAGCCCGGACAGCTCTGCAGGAGCGACGGGCGTCGGTGCCCCTTCGAAGAGGGCCCGCGCCGCCGTGGTCTTGGGGAAGGCGATGACGTCTCGCAGGCTCCCCGCTCCCGTGAAGTCCTTCACGATCCGGTCCACCCCCAACGCAATCCCCCCGTGCGGTGGGGCCCCGGAAGCGAGGGCCTCAAGGAGGAACCCGAACTTGCGATCGATCTCCTCCTCCCCCATTCCTAGCGTCCGCAGGATCGTGCGCTGAAGACTCGGGTCATGGATTCGGATGCTCCCCGAACCCAGTTCCGAACCGTTGTACACCAGATCGTACGCGAGTCCCCGCATCGAAGCCGGATCGTCCGTCAGGCGATCCAGATCCTCCGGGTGGGGAAGCACGAACGGGTGATGGCCCGGGTAGAGCGTGCCGTCCTCCTCTTCGAAGAGGGGAAAGTCGAGGACCCAGAGCCAGGCATGCTCTCGCACCCGCGGGAGTGCCAACGCCCGGACGACGGCCCCGCGCACGGCAGAGAGCGCCGGGGAAGTGACGCGATCCGGACCGGCGGCCACGAGAAAGAGGTCGCCGGGCCGAGCCCCGAGAGCGTCCCAGTGCCCGGGTTCGAGCCATCGCGAGAGGGGGCCGCTCGCCCCCTCCTCCGACTGCTTCGCCCAGAGGAGTCCCGGCGCCCCGGCCGCTTTTGCCACCGCCTCGATCGCCTCGATTTCCTTGCGGGAAAGGCGGGCGCCCCCCGGAATCTGGATCCCGCGGAGCCGCCCTCCCGCCGCGACGGCTCCGCGGAGAATCTCGGAGTCGGCGCCGGCAAGGGGCTGCGTCCAGTCCGACAGCTCCAGCTCCCACCGAAGGTCGGGACGGTCGGAGCCGTAGCGTTCCATCGCTTCACGGTGCGTCAGTCTCGGAAAGGGCGGCGTCCCCTCGATTCCTGCGATCCGGCAGAGCGTCTCCATCAAGCCCTCGATCCACCGAAAGATGTCCTCCGGTGTTACGAAGGAAGCCTCGAGGTCGACCTGCGTGAACTCAGGCTGGCGATCGGCTCGCAGATCCTCGTCCCGGAAGCAGCGGGCGATCTGGACGTAGCGATCGAACCCCGCGGTCATCAGGATCTGCTTGTAGATCTGCGGACTCTGGGGAAGCGCATAGAACTCGCCGGGGTGAACGCGGCTCGGCACCAGATAGTCGCGGGCCCCCTCCGGCGTGGTCTTCGTCAGGATCGGGGTCTCCACCTCGAGGAAGCCGAGGGCGTCAAAATAGTTTCGTGTCGCGAGTACGAGGCGGTGTCGAAGCCGGAGAAGCTCCTGCAACTCCCTCCGACGAAGATCCAGGTGTCGATGCCGAAGGCGGAGTTCCTCCGCAGGGAGCTCTTCTTCGGGGCCACGGTAGACCGGGATGATCGGGGTCTCGGCCCCATTCAGGAGTTCCAAGGTCCGCACACGGAATTCCACCTCACCACTCTTCAGTTCGGGGTTCCGGGCGTCTGCGGGCCGAAGTGCCACCTCCCCCTCCACACGGATGACGTCCTCGCTCCCGAGTCGGGCCGCCCGCCGGAGGCTGTCGGGATCCGTCCAGTCCGGTCCGAAGGAGAGCTGTACCAACCCCCCGGCGTCCCGCAGATCGATGAAGAGGAGCCCTCCCAGGTCGCGCCGACGATGGACCCATCCGACCATCGTCTCGGACCGCCCCGCATCGGCCGCACCCAGTTCACCACCCAATCGGGTACGAAGTCCCGTGGCCGAAATACCCGCTTCTTCCATGATTCCCTTCATCCCGTGTCCGTGGTTGCAGCAATCCATCCGAAGCCCGCTGCGGGCACCCGCGGCGGTCGAGCCCTCCCACAACGTTAGCGGCTTAGGGGCAGGGCGAGGGGCATCGGGGCCCGAGAGGGTGAGGAGGCGCTCGTCGAGCCGGCGGTCCGTCGGACGTCGACGGGCCACCGATTCATCGGGTTTGAGGTAACCGCTAAGTTAATGGCCCCCTGTGCGGTGCTCAAGCAATGAGGGAAGGTCATGTCGAACGGTGGTCGCGGGAAGGGTGGGCGGAAGCCGGCGGAGTCCAGTCCGTCCGACCTGCTGGATCTGACTCCAGACGAGATGGACGCCCGCCTGGGCGCCCATTTCAGGGCGCGCGGTCAGCCCTCTTTCCGCGTGGACCAGGTTCGACGCTGGGTGTACGAGACGGGGATTTCGTCGATCGAGTCGATGACGAACCTTCCGGGCGCAGAGCGGAAGGCCCTGGCCATGGCCTTTCGGCTCGCGGCACCCGATTCGGTCACCGTATCGAGGTCCTCGGACGGCACCGCGAAGCACCTCTGGAAACTCTCCGACGGAGAGCTCATCGAGTCGGTCCTCATCCCCACCTCGGAGCGTCTCACCCTCTGCATCTCCTCGCAGGCCGGATGCGCGATGGGTTGCACCTTCTGCGCCACGGGGTGGGGAGGCTTCTCTCGGCAACTCAGCGCCGGGGAGATCGTCATGCAGTACCGGGCCTCGCGGCAGTGGGCGGAGGAGCACGAGATGGGCCCCATCACCAATGTGGTGTACATGGGAATGGGAGAGCCGCTCTCGAATCGGGGTGCCGTGCACGCGTCCCTCACGATCCTGAACCAGGGATTCGGAGTCGGGGCCCGACGGATCACCGTCTCGACGGTGGGGGTCGTTCCGGGGATTCTCGAACTGGCGGCGCGGCCGGAGCAATTCGGGCTGGCCCTTTCGCTTCATGCTTCCGAGTCGGAATTGCGCGGAACGCTGATCCCGCTGGAGAAACGGCATCCCCTCCCGGAGCTGATGGCGGCGTTGCAGACCTTTCGGGAGGGAACGGGGCGACGAGTCACCTTCGAGTATACGATGATCCAGGGGATCAATGACGCCGAGGAGCTCGCTCCAAAGCTGGCGGCTCTGGCCCGAGAGGCGCACGCCTTCGTGAACCTGATCCCCTTCAATCCGATCCCCGATCAGGAATGGGTAGCCTCGAGCCCGGATCGCACGGAATTCTTCCGCAGGACGCTCGAGGGGGCCGGAGTGGCCGTCGCCGTGCGGGAGCCCCGAGGCCGCGACATCGATGCGGCCTGCGGGCAATTGCGGGCGCGGGCGCTGGTGCAGATCGACGCTGAGGGGGCTTCCTCCGAAGCCTGAGGGGCACGGGCCTCGGGCTCTCCGCCCACCTTGGGCTCATCGCACGTCCGCCGCTTCCTACCGGTCTCCCTACCGGATCCCCCGCCCGATGCGGTTCCAGCGGATCTCTCTGAGAAAGGGAAAGGCCTCCGTGGAGCCGCGATTGTAGGAGAAGTAGAAGAACATCGCCTTCCCCTCGATCCGCCAGCGTTCGATCAGACCCCAATATCTGGAGTCATAGGAAAAGTCCCGGTTGTCCCCGAGCATGAAGAAGAATCCGTCGGGAATCACGAGGGGCCCCCAGTTGTCTCGCGTCGGTCGGTATTCGAGAGGATCCACCCCCGACACCAGAAACTCCCGTTGCCAGAGCATGATGGGATCCTCGTCGTCGCCCCGCGGGTCGTTCCATCTCGCATAGGGTTCCTCCTGCGCCGCGCCATTCAGGAAGAACGTCTTGTCGCGCATCTCCACCGTGTCTCCCGGCATCCCGACCAGCCGTTTGACGAGCTTCATCGCGTCTTCATGCGCTGGATCGAAGACGAGCACCTCGCCTCGCTGCGGTTCCGAATAGCCAGGCGTTCGGACTTGCGTGCCGGGAAGCCGCGTGCCGAGCGCGAGGCGATTCACCATGAGGAAGTCGCCGACGAGGAGGGTGTCTTCCATCGACCCGGAGGTGATCACGAAGGTCTGAACGAGAAAGCTGCGGATGACGACGAGAAGCACGAGAGTCAGAAGGATCGTCTTCCCCCACTCCCAGAGTTCTCCTCGGACCGATTTCCCGCCGTCAGGGCCGGACTCCGGCCGTCGGGCCGTGCCCCCTTCGCGACGGGGAGCTACCGGCCGCCTCTCCTTGCCCCCCCTGCGGCGTTCGCCCTTAGCCATGGCTCAGCTCTCCTCCTCCGGATCCGGCGTCCAGTCGGACCCGAGCAACACCGTGACGTCCACCAGTCGAGTGGGGTCCGGTTCCGACCGCACCTCCGCGATCCCCAGCGCCTCGGCCACCCCCGCCGCAGACTCCTCCTTGTCGATGCGTCCTAGTACCACGGACACCTCGCGGTCGAAGGTCGCGGCATTCCCGAAGTAGACGACATCGAACCCGCGGTCCCGCAGATGGTCCTTGGCCAGGCCGGCCATCCCGGGGATTCCCCCCGCATTCAGGACCTCGACCCGAATCCGATCCTCCGGACCCGGGAGGTAGGCCGGGTCGACTTCCAGGGCGCGGGCAGCATCTTCGGGACTCAGTCCGCCCGGGACGAGGGCCCCGACGCCCAGCCCGATGGCGATCAACCCGAGCACGGCCGCCAGCGGCCAGAGCGATTCGCGCCGCCGCCTACGCATGGCTCCCCACCTGGGGATCGGCCCGCTCAGCCCCGAGTACGAGGTTGTCGATCAGCCGCGTGGAGCCGACGAATCCTGCGAGGGCGATCACCGACCCGGCCCGTACGGCCTCGACCGCATCGAGCGTGTCCGCATCCACGATCTCGGAATACTGGAGGACCAAGCTGGGGTGCTCGGCCACTACCTCCCGAACGCGCGCCAGGAGCCCCTCCGGATCCGAAAGGCCGCCACGGAACGCTTCGTCCGCCTCCGTCAGAGCGCGCACGAAGCCGAGGGCCTGACTTCGCTCCGCCGGGGAGAGGTAGGCATTCCGCGAGCTGAGGGCGAGACCGTCCTCGCCTCGCACGAGCGGGATTACATCGATCTCGACGCCCAGCTCGAGGTCGCTCACCATGCGGCGAATCAATGCCGCCTGTTGGAGGTCCTTCCGACCGAAAACGGCGACCGCCGGCCGCACAATCCCGAAGAGCTTGGCGACGACGGTAAGGACCCCCTCGAAGTGTCCCGGACGAAAGCGCCCACATAGTCGATCCCCCATGACCCCAGGGCTCACACGAACCCGCGGCTCTCCATCGAAGAACATCTCTCTCGCCTCCGGTGCGAATACGAGCGAGACCCCGTGCGCACCGGCCAGATCGACATCGCGATCGAGATCTCGCGGATACCGGTCCAGATCTTCGCCGCTCCCGAACTGGAGCGGATTGACGAAGACCGAGGCGACCACGCAGCTCGCCAGAGACGCCGCTCGATCGAAGAGGACGAGGTGACCCTCGTGAAGGGCCCCCATCGTCGGAACGAGCGCGACGCCTCCCTCGGTGGCGCGGTGCGCAGCGAGGGCCTCACTCAACTCCGCCCGACTCCGGACCACGGTGGGCCGCCGTACCCCCACGATCATGCCTCCTCCCCGAAGGTATGCTCGGCCCCGGGATAGCGACGCGAATGCACTTCTTCCACGTACGCACGGACCCCGTCCCGAGCCTCGTCGGCGAGTCGTGCAAAGCGCTTCAGAAAGCGCGGAGAAAAGGACGGATTGAGCCCCAACGCATCGGGCAGCACGAGGACCTGTCCGTCGCATGCCGCGCCTGCCCCGATGCCGATCGTGGGGATCGAGAGGTCGGCCGTGACCGACGCGGCGACGTCGCCCGGAATGAGCTCGAGCACCAGGGAGAAGCACCCCGCCTGTTCGAGCGCCGAGGCCTCCGCACGAAGTCGCTCGGCCGACTCCCGTCCTCTCCCCTGCACACGGGATCCACCGAGGGTGTTCACGGACTGCGGAACGAAGCCCAGATGACCCATGACGGGAATTCCAGCCTGCACCAACGCCCGCACTCGGCTGCAGGCGGCCGGGTGTCCGCCCTCCAGTTTTACCGCCTCCACCCCGGCCTCCTTGAGCGCCCTTCCCGCATTACGAAGGGCCTCCTCATCCGATACCTGATAGCTCAGGAAGGGAAGATCCATCACCAGGAAGGTGCCCGGGGCTCCACGCCGCACGGCCCGTGCGTGATGAATCATCTCGTCCAGGGTCACGGGAAGGGTAGAGTCATACCCGAGCACTACCTGACCCAGAGAATCTCCCACGAGGATCATGTCGATCCCGGCCTCTTCCAGGAGCTGTGCGAAGAGAAAGTCGTAGCAGGTCAGGACGGCAATCGGCGTCCCCTGGGTCTTCTTCTCCAGGAAGTCCCGGACGGTCGGCTTCTTTGGTGTTGGCTGAGGAGGGAGCGACACGGGCATGGGGGGCCGTTCGGCCCGCTCGGAGGGAGGGGTCATGCGTCGCCGGACGATAGGCGCACCCGGGAATCATGTCAAACCCCGAGGCTCCCGGCAGCGTAGCAGCCTGTTGAACTACTGGCTGCTAGGTCTCCTCTTCGCTTCGGGGTACCTTGAGGGATGCCGATGCGATGGGATCCACTACTGGCCGCCGCCACCGCCCGGGAACTCGCGGGCAGCCTATCGGGAGCGCGGACCCGTGCCATCCTCTTCGATGTCCCGTCCCGGCGGGTCCTGCTCTTCCTCCGAGAGCACACGGTCGCGATGGAGCTCCACCCGCTTCAGGGCTGGCTCTCGATCCTCCCCGCAGCAGATCCCCCGCCGGAGGCGCGCCCCCTCTCCGGCCGCATTCGGACCGTCCGATCGGTCCCCGACGAAAGCATCCTGGTCCTCGAGATCGACCGCCGGGGCGGCGGAGTCGAGATCGTCTTCGAGATGGTCGGCAATCGCTGGAATGCATTGGTCGTCGAGTCGGAGAGCCGGACCATTCGGCACGTTCTCCTCCCGCGGGAGGGAGGTCCTCGACCCCTGACGGTCGGGGCTCCGTACACCCTTCCCCCCTCTACCGGACGTCGTGGGATCGACGGTTCCATCGATCCGTCGAGTTGGACGGAGGTCACCGGTCCAGGAGCCGCTCCGGCCGAGGCACGCGCCCGCGCCCTCCTGAAGGGTGTCGCCTGGACCTCCTCCCTGAATGTCGGGCCCCTCACCGCCGGCGACGGACCGGAGGCCTGGAAGTCGATGACGGATCCAGAAAACTGGGGCGCCTTCCTCCTCCGCACCGAGCGCGGCCTCCAGCCGTACCCAATTCCGGTGGAGGGAGTGGAATGCGAGGCCGTCGGTTCCCTCGTTGAGGCCCTCGCACGCGTCCGAGAAGCCGACGAGGCGTCGCTTCCACCCGCAGGACTCCTCCTCCCCGCGCGTCTGCTGGAACGGGCCGCCGATCGCGTGCGCCGAGAAGACCGAAAGGCGGCGGCCCTACGTAGAGAATTGGCGGAGTCCGGCGATCCTGAGGTGGAACGGAGCATCGGAGATCTGCTTTTGGCCCGATTCTCGGAGGTGCCGCGGGGTTCGCATCACGTCACCCTGACCGACTTCGATGGCGCGACGGTCGAGGTCGAGCTCGATCCCACCCTGGCGCCCCACGAGAACGCCGCCAAGCGCTACGACGAAGCCGCCCGACTCGCCCGCGCACGCGCGGCGCTGCCGGAGCGCATTGCCACGGCCGAGTCCGAGCGGGACCGCTGGCAGGATCGGTTGGATCGGACCCTGGATGGCCGCATGGCTCCCTCTGAGCTGGCGGGGGCATTGGGTCCCGATCCACGCGAACGGTCCGGCACTCCGGGACGAGCCGCTCCCTCGCTCCCCTATCGGCGATTCGTGAGTTCCGGCGGACTGGAGATCCGTGTCGGTCGGGGTGCACGCCACAACGACGCGCTGACCTTACACCACTCCGATCCGGAAGATATCTGGCTCCACGCGCACCAGGCTCCCGGTGCCCACGTGATCCTTCGGTGGGGCCGGAAGGAGGGTCCACCCCGTACGGATCTCCTGGAGGCGGCCACCCTGGCCGCCCTCCATTCGGAGGCCCGTCACTCCGGTAGCGTCCCGGTGGTCTGGACACGAAGAAAGCACGTCCGGAAGCCCCGCAAGTCCGCGCCGGGAGCCGTTCGGCCGGAGCGCATCGCCACCCTCATGGTCGAACCGGATCCCGAGGTGGGGCGTCGCCTCGCTCCGGGAGCGGCGGAGGGCGATCCAACGGGGACGAACCACTAGGCGCCGCGGTCCATCGCGACGCGGAGCGACGCCAGAAAGTCGCGCCCCCCGTCGACGCCCCCGCGGTCCACCGCGTCGATGAGCGCACTTCCGACGACCACCCCGTCCGCCACAGCCCCCACCAGTGCCGCCTGCTCCGGAGTCGAGATCCCGAATCCGACGGCAATGGGGAGCTCCACGAGCTCTCGAAGGACCTCCACCTCTCGGCCGAGCTCCCCGCGGAGTTCCGTCCGCGCTCCTGTCACGCCGGCCCGGGAGATGTAGTACAGGAAGCCTGAGGCCCCCTCCGCGATCTCTCGAACCCGGTCGGGAACCGTCGTTGGCGCCAGGAGTCGGATCAAGGAGAGCCCCCCCTCCGGCACGGCACGCTCGAGCTCGGGATCGGCACCGGCGGGTAGATCGGTGAGGAGAAGCCCCTGTGCGCCTGCCTCCTTCGCCGCCTTCACGAAGGCCTTCAACCCGAAGTGGTAGACGGGATTCAGGTACGTGAAGAGGACGACGGGCGTGTCATGATCCCGCCGGAACTCCCGCAGAAGGTCGAGCGCTCCGCGCACCGTCATTCCGCCCTCGAGCGCCTCGAACGTGGCCTTCTGGATCGTGGGCCCGTCCGCCAGGGGATCCGAAAAGGGCACGCCGATTTCGAGCAGATCCGCCCCCGCTTCCACGGCCGCATGCATCAGCGCCAGGCTCTCGTCCCGCGAGGGATGGCCGGCGCAGATGTAGGGAATCAGGGCCGCCTGACCGCGCTCCTTTCGCACCCGAAAGACTTCGGAGATGGACCGAGCGCGCGGCTCGGAGGGGCGGGAGGTCGGGGTCGCAGGGGCTTCGGACATCGGTCCTCTAGTTGGTCACGTAGTCGGCGACGCGAATGTCATACCGATTCGGATCAGCGGTCTTGATGATCGTGCGCCGGGCTTGGCCGGTCGCGGGGTCGGCCTCGTCGAGCCGCGCCACGATCGGTTCGGGGAGAGGCATCCCCATCTCGTCGGCCAATATCTTCACCTCGGGCTGGTGCGGGCGCTCCGGATCGGGATTCGCACGCGTTACGACGCCGAGCTCGAATGTGTCGAGGATCACGAGTGTGCCCACGGGATAGACCCCGGTCGCCGTCATCAGGGCCTTCACGAGGAGTGGATCGAAGCCCCTCTTCGGGTTGTCCCGCATCTCCTTCATCACCTCGTCCGGAGACCAGGGCTTGAACTGGTAGCTCCGCACCGAGGTCCCGGCATCGAAGCCGTCCGCCACGGCCACGATCCGCGAAAAAAGGCCGATCTCTCGGGGACGCCGCGTCGGAGGGTACCCGGTGAGATCCGTCTTCATGTGGTGCTCGTACGCGACCAACATCTGCCGGTAGGGAATGTCCAGAAACCCCTGCATCTGGAAGAGCGCGAGGAGCCCCTCGGTGGGATGGGCCTTGAGGATCTCCCACTCCTCGTCCGTGAGGTGTTCTTCCTTATTGAGCACCTCTCCCTCGATCCGGGACTTTCCGACGTCGTGGAAGAGCGCGCCGAGGCCGAGTTCATAGAGTTGCCGCTTCTCGAGTTCGAGCCGCTGTCCGATCACGACGGAGAAGATGCACACGTTGACGGAGTGCGTGAAGGTGTACTCGTCGAAGTCGCGGAGCGTCGTCATCGCGAGGATGGAGGGTTCGTTGGAAAGGACCTGATCCACGATCCCCTGCACCGCTCGCTTCACCTTTCCCACATTCACGGCCCGGCCGATGCGTGTGTCCGCGAGCGCCTCCCGGGCCGCCTGAACGGAATGGGCGTACGTGCGCTTCGCCCCCTCCAATGCCTCTCCCTCGAGGTCGAGAGGCTGGGCTTCGCGCTCGGCCTGAACTTCAATGGCTCGGACCGGGGTTGCGGAGAGCCGTTCCAGGAACCCCTCGAAGGGATCCCCATCCGCAGCTTCGCGGAGGAAGAGAGCAAGAAACGGCGCCCACTCCCGAAGCTCCACTCCGGCCTCGACCGTCACCTCGCCTACGCCGTGCACGCGCAACGCGTGCGCGAAGGATCCGAAGGTAGAGAAGTTGCGAAGATCGAGGCGAAGACGGGTGTCATTGAGGAAGAAGAAGTCGCCCACCATACGGATTCCAAGACCCCCCTCTCGGTCCAGGAGGGGAGTCACGATTCCCTGGACCTCGGCGAGCGCCTGCTGCACGACGTCGTTCTCGAGCGGATAGAACTTGAGGGCCCGCATGGCTCCGTATAGGGCCGCCAGTACCTTCCGGCCCTCATCCTGCAGCGCCGAGGGGGTGTTGGCGGCGCGCGGGTCCCCTCCCCTCTCATCCATTCGACTTTTCCTCCCCACGCAGGGCGCGTCCCACCGCGCTCCGCACCACCGGATCCTCATCCGCCCGCGCCGCTTCCAACGCGCTTCGGGCGGCCGAGGAAGCCACCTTCCCCAGGCCCATCGCGGCACCTGCCCTCAGTTCAGACGGCTCACGCCTCCCCAGAAATCCCTTGGTATTCAGAACTCCGTGGAGGAAGTCCACCGCACCCTCGCCCGCGAGCAGACCATACGCCTCGTAGAAGGCCACCTTCTCGGTGACGTCCGCATTCCGAAATTCCTTGTCTTCGAGGTAGCGCCGCAGTTCCTTGGCTGCCGGAGGATACCCGGTGCCGCCCAGGACCCGAACGGCCGCGACGCGGAGATCCCGATGCTGACTTCTGACGAGTCGGAGGAGGGAGCCCGCCAGGAGGGGGGAGCGGAGATCGGCAGCCACGTCCACAACGGCTCTCTGGACATCGGGAGTCCCCCGATCCATGAGTTCGGCGAGCTTCCCGGCGGCCTCCTCGATTCGCATTCGACCCACGAGGTGCACGGCGCCGCGCACCACCTCCGGGTTGGAGGAGTCGAGGAGTCGGACGACCGAATCCCGATTGGCTTCGGCAATTCCCCGCATCGCCTCGCGAAGGACCGTCCGTCCGTTGGGATCCAACAAGCTCTCCGCCCCTGCGAGGAGGGGCTCGAGCGCGCCGGCTCCCAGCGCCTCCAAGAGGGTACCGAGTTCAGCCGAATCGGCTCCGACGGATCCATCTCCGAGGGCCCGGATCAATTCGAAGACCGATTCCGGGGACGACAGCTCTTCGAGGAGCTGCTCTGCCACGAGCAGGCCATCCGGCTCCAGAACCCCGTCGCGGGCGCGGATCTTTCGCAGTTCGGTGACGAGCTTCGCCGCGGGAACGAGTGCCCCCTGACTCAGGAAGCTCGGAAGAAGGATCCGAAGAATCTGGAGGACCTCGATCTGTCGCTCGGAGGAGGTGGAGAATTCGAGGGCATCGAGAAGACCGTAGAGGATATCGGTGCGGAGGTCTCGCGCCATCTCGACGCGAACCGCCTCCTGCAATCGACGGCGCTCCGCCTCGTCGAAGGCATAGAGGGTCGGGTTGAAGTCCTCCGCACTCACGACGCCCGCCGGCGCACCTTTTCCGTCGGCCGCCGCCGAATCCTTGGCATCCTCCTCACCCGTATCCGTCTGGGCATCGAGCTCCAGGCGTAGACCCTCGGCCGCGAGGGCTACCCCCGCATCTTCCCTCGGATCGGTACTTCCCGGTAGCGGTAGCGCGATGCCGTCGAGACCCACATCCACCGCCGAGTGAGTCACGAAGCTCAGGTCCAGATCCCAGAGGACCGTGACGAGGTCCTGGCTCTCCCCCTTCTGACCCTTGGCCCCCGCGATGGCCGCGATCAGTCGCGGAAGCTCCTCCGCCTCGACGCCTTTGAGGAAGGTGAGATCTCGAATTCCGTCCCGGTAGAGCAGAAAGGAGAGTGAGTCGGCGCGGCTCTGGTTGCGGTAGACCTCCTCCCCCATCCAGAGCAATCGATCCTCCTGGATCAGAATCTGAATCCGATCCCGCGTCTCCCAGACCCGCTGGAATGCATCCGCGACGCCGGCGAGGAACCGCTCGTACATGGGGTTCCCTACGTGATAGAGCTGGGCCGCCCGCAGGGCCTTCGTGAGCGTGATGAAGACATCACGGACCTCCTCGACCGGGAGGTCGGCCGAATCGGACCAATCCATGCTCTCTGCGGCATCGGGCACCGAGGGGGGCGGACTTTCCAGATCCATCAGGCAAGGAGATGGGGTTGCAAGAATCGATCTTCCGAAAAAATGTCCGGGGCTGCCACTCGACCGTTCATGGCATGGGAATCTCTAGCAAGGGTCGCGCCAAGCCCCACTGGCACGAATCAGAGGAGCGCGCCCCGGCCCTCCTCTCGCGCCACGTGGGCTACGTCCTTGTCTCCCCGGCCGCTCAAGCAGAGGAGGGCGGGACCCTGTGCTACCTCCTGCTTCGCATCCCCCAGGAGGTAGGCCACGGCGTGCGCGGTCTCGAGCGCCGGGATGATCCCCTCCAGTCGCGAGAGCCGATGGAAGCCATCCAGCGCGGCCGCATCGTCGATCGATACGTACCGGGCGCGCCCCGAGTCCTTCAGAAACGAATGTTCGGGGCCCACCCCCGGATAGTCCAGACCGGCCGAGATGGAGTGCGCCGGAGCCACCTGGCCATCTTCGTCCTGAAGGAGATACGAGAGGGATCCGTGCAGGACGCCGGGCGTGCCCATGGAAAGAGAGGCGGAGTGATGGCCGGAGGCCAGTCCCTCCCCGGCTGCCTCGACCCCGATCAGGGCGACCGCCTCATCGCCGACGAAGGCGTGGAAGATCCCCATCGCATTGGATCCGCCACCGACGCAGGCGACCACCGCGGAGGGAAGCCTCCCTTCCACCGCGAGGAGTTGGGCACGGGCCTCTTGGCCGATGACGGCCTGAAAATCCCGCACGATTCGCGGAAAGGGAGCGGGCCCCACGACCGAGCCGATGATGTAGTGGGTATTCTCTACGTTCGTCACCCAGTCGCGAATTGCCTCGTTTGTCGCATCCTTCAGGGTACGCGTCCCCGAGTCGACCGGCCGGACCTCGGCCCCGAGCAACTCCATCCGAAAAACGTTGAGCGCCTGTCGCTCCACATCCTCGGCTCCCATGTAGACGATGCATTCGAGGTCGAAGAGGGCGCAGGCCGTGGCTGTGGCAACGCCGTGCTGACCGGCCCCGGTCTCCGCTATGATCCGGCGCTTTCCCATCCTCCGGGCGAGCAGCGCCTGGCCCATCGTATTGTTGATCTTGTGCGCACCCGTGTGGTTCAAGTCCTCTCGCTTCAGATAGATCGGGCCCCACCCGGCGGCCTCCTCCAATCGACGCGCACGTGTCAAAGGGGAGGGACGCCCGACGAAATCCTTGAGCAGACCATCGAGCTCCTCCTGGAATCCGGCGTCTCGTCGCGCCTCGGCGTAGGCCCTTTCGAGTTCGTCGAGGGCCGCGATCAGGGTCTCCGGTACGTACCGCCCGCCGTATGCGCCGAAGAGGCGGTCCGTCGAAGCGAGGGAGTCCGCGAGTGGATTCGGTGGCGATGCTGACGTCATGGGGAGCGCTTCTTCCTCAGGTGACGGATTCATGTGAAGCGGCGCGAGCGCGGTCGACGAAGGACCGGACACGATCGGGATCCTTGATCCCGGGGGCCGATTCCACCCCGGAACTTACATCCACGAGATCGGGGGCGAGATAGCGCACTGCTTCGGCAACGTTTTCGGGAGTCAGGCCGCCGGCGACACCGAGCCTCGGGGAATCGGGGAACTCCTCTCGGAGGGAAGCAGCCTCTTCCCAGGGAAAGCGAACTCCGGTCCCGCCCCGGGCCGTCGGATGCCACGCATCGAGGAGGAGAAGGTCCACCTGCCCCGAATACCGCCGAATGGCCGTGGCCACATCGTCTCGATTGCGGACCCTCACGGCCTTCCAGAGTTCCCACTCTCCGAGGCGCCGAAGGGCTCCGAGCTCCTCCTCGGTTTCGTCGCCATGCAACTGAATGATGGCCGCTCCCGCCTCGCGGGCCGCCTCGGCCGCCTCGTTCGGCCTCATGTCGACCGTGACGATCGCGAGGGGAATCCGCACCGCCTCCGCGAGGACCCGCGACTGCTCCGGCGAGATCAGGCGGGGAGACCCCGGAACGAGGTTCGCCCCGATGTACGTCGCCCCCGCCGCCTCCGCCACGACCGCATCGGCCGACGTGGTTACGCCGCAGATCTTGACCTCAACGCGTCTCATCCACCCCCCACCCCCCACGATCCACGGCCGGGATCCGCGAGAGATCCGCAGCAAGATCACCGGGCACCTCCGCGCGCAGGAGTGCCTCGCCCACGAGCACGGCATCCACCCCCGCCCCGCCGAGTCGCTCGACATCCGACACGGTTCGCACCCCGCTCTCCGAGACGAGGACGGCGCTGTCCGGCACCAGCGGAAGGAGCTCCAGCGTGGTTTCGAGTCGGGTCTCGAAGCTCCGTAGATCCCGGTTGTTGATTCCCAGAACCTCCCCTCCGGCGCGAAGTGCCCGATCCAGTTCTTCGGCATCGTGGACCTCGACCAGGGCCGTCATGCCGAGGTCCTCCGCGAGCAGGCGGAGATCGCGGAGCGCGGAATCCTCTAGAATCCGAACGATGAGGAGGACGGCGTCGGCCCCCGCGGAGCGGGCCTCCCAGAGCTGGAGGGGGTCGAGCACGAAATCCTTTCTCAGCACGGGAATCGTCACGGCAGACCGCACGGTTTCGAGGTCTTCGAGCGCCCCCCCGAAGTAGTCCCCATCCGTCAGGACGGAGATCGCCGAAGCTCCGGCGTGCGCGTAGCTCTCGGCCAACCCGACCGGGTCCAGTGTGGGACGGATCTCGCCCGCCCCCGGTGAGCGCCGCTTGACCTCGGCAATCAGCGACACCGATCCGGGCCGCGAAAGCGCCCCCCGAAAGTCGCGTGGAGGCGGTGCCGACTCGGCCGAGGCACGCAGCGCGACCCTCCGGGGAGCCAGTCGTGCGATCTCCACCCGCTTCGTAGCCACAATCCGCGAAAGGATGTCGCCTCGGTCCTCCGGTCTCCGGTCACCTGCGCCGGATTCAACTTGCGTTTCGGGCAACCTTCGGGTATCCTTTTTCGGTACTTGTTCGGGTTCGGTGTGACCCCGACCGTCGGGACCACGCACCCTTCCCTTCCCGGCAGGCGATCTTCCAATGGAGGGATCGATGGCGCTGACCAAGCGGCAGAAGGAGATCCTCGACTATGTCTCCGGCTACATCGAGGACCACGGGTACGCTCCGAGCTTCGAGGAGATCGCGGGGTCCTTCGACTACGGATCCCTCGCGACCGTTCACGAGCACATAAGCAATCTGGAACGGAAGGGCTACATCCGGAAGGCGTACAACCAGAGCCGTTCCATCGAACTCGTCTCGGCCGCTGCGAATCCCGCCGGGGTCGAACTGCCCCTTCTGGGTGAGGTTGCGGCCGGTCAGCCGATCGAGGCCATCGAGAATCGGGAATCCATCCTCGTCCCGCCGGATCTCCTGCGAAAGGGCGGAGAGAACTACGTCCTCCGCGTGGTCGGTGACTCCATGATCGAGGAACAGATCCGCGACGGGGACTACATCATCGTGAACAGTCGGCCCACGGCGCACGATGGAGAGATGGTCGTCGCGCTGATCGATGGAGAGTCCGCCACGGTCAAGAAGCTCTATCGTGAACCGGAGGGGAAGATCCGGCTCCAGCCCGCGAACGAGCGCCTGCAACCCATGTACTTTGCGGCCGATCAGGTGAAGATCCAGGGCGTCGTCGTGGGCGTCATTCGAAGGTACTGAGCACGACTACTCGGGAGATCCCCTGCAACGGTCTCCCCAGCCAGAAGGAGAAAGGTCCATGCGTCTCGGATTCGTCGCCGGTCAGATGAACCGTACCGGCTCCAAACTTCTGATCGCGCCGCGGAGCGCCCCCCGGGCCTTCCCGGGCCCATGGCAGGTCGCCGCCGTGATTCGCATCTCGGACGCGGGTGTACCCTATCCTTCGGGCTCCTCCGACTGCGATGCGGCACGGAGCGACTCCAGGGCTCGCTGAGCGGCACCGGACTCGACCGACGCCCGCGCACTCGCCACCCCTTCTCCCAGGTCGGCGACGCGATCGGCGACGAGGAGTGCAGCGGCCGCGTTGAGGAGAGTGACCGAAAGGGCGCCCCCCGTCCTCTCCCCCGAAAGCACTTCTTCGATCAATCGGGCGTTCTCTTCCGGTGAGCCCCCGGCGATTTCCTCCGGAGTGGCCCGAGGTAGGCCGAGCTCCTCGGGAGCTACCTGGTACCGCTGTACCTCGCCCGCCCGCAGCTCCGCGACCTCGGTGACACCGAGCGGACTCATCTCGTCCATCCCCGGGGCCCCATGCACGACGAGCGCTCGCTCGTGGCCCAACTCCTGGAGCGCCCGCACGAGAAGGGGAAGGAGCACGGGATCGGCAACGCCGACGACCTGTCGACGCACGCCGGCGGGATTGGTGAGGGGCCCGAGAAGGTTCATGATCGTCGGGATTCCCAGCTCCCGGCGCACCGGCCCGACATGCCGCATCGCCGGATGCAGGAGCGGGGCGAACATGAAGACGATCCCGGCCGCCTCCAGAACCCGGGCCATTCCTTCCGGGGAGAGGTCGATCCGGACCCCGAGCGCCTCGAGGACATCCGCACTCCCACTCCGTGAGGTGAACGATCGATTGCCGTGCTTCGCAACCCGCACTCCGGCACCGGCCGCGACCAATGCCGCCGCCGTGGAGATGTTGAAGGTCGTCACCGCGCCCCCGCCGGTCCCACAGGTGTCGACGAGTGCATCCGCATCCGAAGCGGCCACCGGAACCATCGCGCCTCGGAGGGCACGCACGCC
Source organism: Gemmatimonadota bacterium (assembly GCA_040878815.1). Lineage (GTDB taxonomy): Bacteria > Gemmatimonadota > Gemmatimonadetes > Longimicrobiales > Gaopeijiaceae > JBBEBG01. Next base: position 52,003 of record JBBDLO010000036.1, read on the forward strand.
CCCGGCTACCTCTGAAGGTGCATGTCCCTTGGTGCGGAGTCCGACGAGGAGGGCTGCCATCTGTACGGGGGTGGCCTCTCCCGCCATGACCGTGCGAAAGGCGGCCTCCGCTTCGTTTGCCGAGAGGTCCTGTCGTTCCGTGATGCGCTCGATCAGTCTCGCGAATTCCATGGAATGTGTCCCCTCTACGGTGCATTCGTCCCGGCCTCTCGGCGCCTCTTCCGTTCCCAGAACTAGCCCGCTCACCCGGAAGGGTCAACTGGCTCCGACACGCGATTTTCCCCCGCTTGACTTCCCCCACCCCCGGTCTACCTTTCCCGCGTGACTGCCCCGGAGCTTCGGCGTTACTGTCTGGTCGTCCAGTACGATGGCGCCCCCTTTCACGGCTGGCAGATCCAGGCGCAGGGTCCGACCGTGCAGGGCGAGATCGAGCGGGTACTCGAGAGACTGACCGAAGCCCGACGTCCCCTCACGGGAGCGGGACGGACGGATCGCGGCGTCCATGCCCTGGGACAGGTGGCGTCGGTGAGGGTGCCCGAACGGTGGTCCGCAGCCGCCCTCAGGACGGCGATGAACGCGCTCCTCCCATCGGAGATCCGCGTGTCCGAGGCACGCCGCGTTCCGGATGATTTCCACCCTCGGTTCGACGCCGTGGCGCGGAGCTATGAGTACCGTTTGGGAATAGGACCGGAGGCGGACTCTCCTTTTCGGAATCGCTGGTGCTGGGACCTCTCCGAAGCGCCGCCGGATTTGGAACTGCTCGAATCGGCGGCCCACGAGCTCGTAGGGGAGCGGTCCTTTCGAAAGTTCGCCAAGGTGGGTCAACCTGAGCGAGGAGAGCGGTGCCGGGTGAACGAGGCACAGTGGAGCAGCTGGAACGGCGTTGGCCTTCGCCTCTCGATCACGGCGAATCGCTATCTGCACCACATGGTGCGGTACCTGGTGGGAACGATGGTCGCCGTCGCCCAGGACAAGCGCCCCCTCGACGAGTTCACCGAACTGCTGAATCATCCGAGCACCACCCTCGTCACCTCGCCCCCCGCCCCCTCCCGGGGACTGTTCCTGGCGCGAGTGGAGTACCCCCCCGATCGACTCGGGACCGACCCCGATCGAGACCCCCCACAGATGGATGAAATGCCCTGATGAAGATCTTCCTCGATACCGCCGACATCCGTGAGATCCGGAGGGCCGCCGAAGCGGGGCTCATCGATGGGATCACGACGAACCCCTCCCTCCTGGCGAAGGTGGGGGGAGACCGCCCCCCCCGCGACGTCTTTCTCGAGATCTGCCAGGCCGTGGATGGTCCCGTCTCGGCCGAGGTCGTGGCCGTGGACTCGGACGGGATGGTGGAGGAGGGGCGACGCCTGTCAGAGATCCACGAGAACATCGTCGTGAAGGTCCCCCTCACGGAGCAGGGGCTCCGAGCCTGCCGGACCCTCCGGAGCCATGACATTCGCGTGAACGTCACCCTCTGCTTCTCGTCGGTGCAGGCACTCCTCGCCGCCAAGGCCGGCGCCACCTACATCTCGCCCTTCGTAGGGCGCCTCGACGACATCGGACACGACGGGATGGAGCTGATCCAGGAGATTCGCCTATTCTATGACGAATACCAGATCGAGACGCAGATCCTGGCCGCATCGCTCCGTCACCCTCGCCATGTCACCGAGTCGATGAAACTCGGGGCCGACTGCGCAACCCTTCCCTCGAAGGTGCTGTATCAGTTGCTGGGACACCCCCTCACCGATCGGGGGTTGGAGCAGTTCCTGGACGACTGGAAGTCCCTCGGCAAGGAACTCTGAACGGAGACGAGTGAGGAGTCGAACGATGGATTCCTTCTGGAGAGGTCGGCGGCGGACGGGTGCGGTGCTCCTGGCGCTCATCGCGGGTGCGGGGTGCGGGGGCGAGACGAAGCTGGAAGCGGGAGAGACCAGTGCGGCAGCTCCCTTCGAGACCTCTGCGCTGGTGCAGACACCACCCCCGAACCCCACGGGTCCGTCGGCCGCGGCGGTCAGCCGGGAACTGGACGAGAGCCGTGAAACGGCGGTGGTCCGCGCCGCAGAACGCGTCTCGGCGAGCATCGTCGCCGTGAACGTCCTCCGTTCACAGCAGGTCCGTGCCCGCGATCCGTTCTTCGACGATTTCTTCTCTCCCTTTGGACTGCCTTGGGGATCGACGACCACGCAACTCGTCCCCTCCCTGGGGTCCGGATTCGTCATCGATGCGACCGGAATCATCCTCACCAACGATCACGTCGTGCGCGGCGCCGAACGGATCCTCGTGTCCTTTCCAGACGGCCGCGACGCCGAAGCGGAACTCGTCGGAACCGATGCGGCATCGGATGTGGCGGTCCTTCGCATCTCCATGGAAGGTCTCACGCCGGTTCCCGTCGGGAGCGCGGAGGAACTGCGCATCGGCGAATGGCTCGTCGCCTTCGGCAACCCCTTCGGCCACCTCCTGTCGAATCCGGAGCCCTCGGTTACGGTCGGCGTGACGTCGGCGCTGCGGCGGCACATCGTCCCCTCCCAGGAAGACCGCGGCTCCTACCTCGGAATGATCCAGACCGACGCGGCGATCAATCCCGGGAACTCGGGAGGTCCGCTCGTCAATGCAGCCGGGGAAGTGGTGGGAATGAACACCTCGATCTTCTCCCGCAGCGGAGGGAGCGAGGGGATGGGCTTCGCCGTCCCGATCGACCGAGCGCTCCGCATTGCCGATGACATTCTCGAGTACGGCCGGGTTCGCCGCGCCTGGCTCGGAATGCGGGTGGAGGCCGAGGTGGCGGACGCCTTCGGTCGGACTCGCGGTGTACGCGTCGCCCAGGTGTATCCCGGGTCGCCCGCCGCCCGGGCCGGGTTGAACGCAGGGGACCGACTCACGCGGATCAATGGAGCCCGGCTCGTGACCCCTCTCGACTTCGAGGCGGTCCTCCTCGATCTTCGTGTCGGTGATTCGGTCTCCCTCGAGGTAAATGGGAACGCTCCCGTCCAGCAGATGGTGGCCGAAGACGTGCCGACGGCACGGGCGCCCCGCTTGCGGGTTCTGGACAACCTGGAGGTGGTGTCCGTGACCGAAGCGATCCGGGCGGAACGGAGCATCGCCAGCCCCTCCGGCGCCCTGGTGATCGCGATTCCCGACACGCAGGGATCGGCGCTCGGGCTCGTGGAAGGAGATGTCATCGTGGGTTTCAACAACGCGCGCCTGCGCGACGCGGAGGAGCTGGCAGACCGGCTCGCTCAGCTCCGACCCGGGTCTCGCGCCATCCTGGTCTTCGAACGAAATGGGGTACTCATTGAACGGGCATTCGTTCAGGGTGGATAGGACGTCGTGACGGACCGAGAACCGGGCCGCTACCTTCATCCCCTGGCAGACCGCTATGCCTCACGCGAGATGCAGGCAGTCTTTTCGCCCGAGCATCGGTTCGGGATCTGGCGGCGCCTCTGGCTCGCCCTCGCCGAATCCCAGCATGCCCTCGGACTCTCGATTCCGGACGCGGCGTTGGAGGAGATGCGGGCCGGGCTGGACGACCTGGACCTCTCCAAGGCCGCCGAGTACGAGCGTCGCTTTCGTCACGACGTCATGGCGCATGTGCATCTCTTCGGCGATGTGGCGCCCTCCGCTCGTGGAATCCTGCACCTCGGTGCGACCTCGGCCTTCATCGGCGACAACACGGACCTGATCCTCCACCGCGAGGCGCTGGTTCTCGTCCGCGCACGGATCGTCCGCTCGGTGCGAGCCCTCGCGGCCTTCGCAGAGGCTCACCGGGCCCTTCCCACCCTCGGATATACCCACTTCCAGCCGGCTCAGCCGACGACCGTCGGCAAGCGTGCAACGCTCTGGATCCAGGACCTGCTCCTGGATGTCGAGGAGATCGACTTCCGGTTGAAGACGCTCCGTTTTCGCGGCGTACGTGGGACGACGGGCTCGCAGGCCTCCTTCCTCGAGCTCTTCGGAGGTGACCACGCCAAGGTGGAAGAACTCGATCGCCTGGTCGGCGAAAAGATGGGCTTCACGGAGAACTACGGGGTCAGCGGGCAGACCTACCCGCGAAAGGTGGACGCTGCGATTGCGGGTACGCTTGCCGGCACCGCCGCCTCTCTCTCGAAGTTCGGACACGACCTGCGCCTCCTGGCGCACCTCCGGGAGGTCGAAGAGCCCTTCGAGGCGGAGCAGATCGGGTCCTCGGCGATGCCCTACAAGCGCAATCCGATGCGCGCGGAGCGGATCTGTGCCCTCACCCGTCATGTGATTTCGCTCTATCAGGATCCGGCCATGACGGCCGCCACGCAGTGGCTGGAGCGAACCCTCGACGACTCGGCGAACCGACGGCTCTCGATCCCCGACGCCTTCCTCACCCTCGACGGGGCACTCGTCCTCACGGAGAATGTGTCGATGGGACTGCGGGTCCATCCTGCCGTCGTGCGCCGAAATCTGGAAGCCCACCTGCCTTTCATGGCCATGGAGGCACTCCTGATGCAGACCGTGGAGCACGGAGGAGATCGTCAGGAACTGCATGAGCGGATTCGCCGGCATTCCCTCGCGGCCGCGGAACGGATGAAGGAAGGGGAGGAGAGCGACCTGGTCGAACGGGTGCTTGCCGACGAGGCCTTCCAGACGGACCGCGCCGCCCTGCAGGCCCTGATGACCCCGGAACGATTCGTCGGTCGCGCGCCGGAGCAGGTGGACCGGTTCCTCGAGGACTGGGTGCAGCCCATCCTCGAACGGCTCGAAGACGAAGCCGACCGACTCCTGGGGGAGCCCGATGTCCGCGTCTGACTCCGTGGGCGAAGTGTCCGCGCTCGCGCGGCCCGAGCTTCCCCTTCCCCTCCTGTACCGGGGGAAGGTCCGCGAGATGTACGAGGTCTCCGATGAGCTCCTCCTCATGGTCGCCTCGGACCGTGTTTCCGCCTTCGATGTGATCCTCCCGCAGCCGATCCCCAGAAAGGGCGAGGTCCTGACCCTCCTCACCGCCTGGTGGCTCGACCAGTTGAAGGGAGTGATTCCCCATCACCTGGTGGCCGCCCGACCGGAGGAGATCCTCGACCGGGTTCCCGCACTGGCAGACGCCCCGGAGCTCCACCGCCACTGGGCCCGCCGCTCGCTTCTGGTGGCCCGGACCCACCCCGTCCCGATCGAGTGCGTGGTACGCGGTTACCTCGCCGGATCCGCCTGGGCCGAGTACCGGAAGTCGGGCACGCTCGCGGGCGAGCCCCTCCCCCCGGACCTCGAGGAAAGCCAGCGGCTCGACGTCCCGATCTTCTCTCCAGCGACGAAGGCCGAAGAGGGACATGACGAGAATATCCCTTTCGCCGAAGTGGTACGGCGAGTCGGTCCGGAGCGGGCGGAGGCCCTGCGTGCCCGTGCATTTCGGATCTACGACTTTGGCCGCGACCTGGCGGCGACTCGGGGCATCCTCCTGGCAGACACGAAGTTCGAGTTTGGGGTGACCCCCTCCGGGGAACTCCTCCTGATCGACGAGGTCCTCACCCCCGACTCGTCCCGATACTGGCCGGCCACCGAGTGGCGCCCCGGGGCCACTCCGCCCTCTCTCGACAAGCAGCCGATTCGGGACTGGCTCGATGCCCTGCCGGACTGGGATCGCACGCCGCCCCCTCCCGATCTGTCCGACGCGGTCGTCTCCGCGGCGACCGAGCGGTACCTCGAGATTTTTCGCCGTCTCACAGGCGTTGATTTGGACGACTACCTCCCACCCACCTTCGCCTCCGTGGACTCGCCCAGATGAGCCCCGAAGCCGACGAGAGGCGACGCAGAGCCGGGCTGCAGCGAGGGATCATTATCCTCCCCTCGGCCTTCACCCTGGGAAACCTCTTCTTCGGGATCTTCGCGATTGTCTCGGCTACCCGCGGGGACTTCCAGTGGGCGGCCTGGTGTATCGTGATCGCCGCCATCCTCGACACCATGGATGGACGGATCGCCCGATTCACCTCCACGGGCTCCCGTTTCGGGGCGGAGCTCGACTCCCTCGTAGACGCGGTGACCTTCGGAGTCGCCCCGGCCATCATCGCGTATCAGCTCTTCTTTGCGGACCTCTCTTGGAGCTGGGTCCTCTCCTTCATCTACATTGCGGCCGCCGTCATCCGCCTGGCCCGCTTCAACATCGAGCAAGGCGGACACGCGAAGCGGAGCTTCCACGGGCTCCCCTCGCCGACCGCAGGGATGATCCTGGCGACGGTGTACCCCTTCTTCACGGCGCCGGGGGTGGAGCGACTCCTCGGGGGACTCCCGTCGGCCCAGATGGTGGGCATCCTCATGGTGGTGCTCTCACTCCTGATGCTGAGCCACATCCCCTACCCGCTCGTGCCGCGCCTTTCCGTCCGGGGGCCCCGAGCCATCCTGGGAATGCTCTTCGTGGTCGGTTCGGGCGTCGCCGCCCTCGCCGTGCCACAGTACTTCCTCTTCCCCTTCGTGTGTACCTACACGGTCTGGGGGCTGGCCCGCGCTACCGTCCTGGGACTCCTGGATCGCCTCCCGGACAAGGATCCGCTCCTCGACGAACCGGACGAAGACGAGGGCGGGGCCGAAGTGCGCTCCGTGGACTACGGGGAGATCGCCCCCTCCCGCTACCATTCAGACGATGCGCTGCCCCTCCGCGACGAACACCCGGACGGGGGACGCGACACCGACCATCCAGAGAGGAAATCTTGAGCCGTTACCACCTCGAAGTCCGCGTGAAGCCCCGTCCTGGCCTCCTCGATCCCGAAGGGAAGGCGATCCACCACGCCCTCGATGCCCTGGCCTTCGAGGGAGTCGAGGCGGTCCGCGTCGGCAAGGTCATCGACCTCGACCTCATGGCCGCGGACGAGGCCTCGGCGCTCGAGCTGGGGCGCGAGATGTGCCGCAAGCTCCTGGCGAATCCCGTCACCGAGGACTTCACCATTTCCGTGACGCAGCCGGCAGAGGCGGACGCATGAGAGTCGCCGTCGTCACCTTTCCGGGATCCAACTGCGATCACGATTGCTACAAGGCGCTCCAGCTCGTTCCCGGCTTCGAGCCGGAGTTCGTCTGGCACCGGACCGC